>JANPGC010000205.1:0-56105 GCA_031423755.1 Phyllobacteriaceae bacterium
TCCGGCCTGACCGACAATGAAATCGCCCGTTACCAGCGCGAGGCCGTCACTGGCCACCGCCCGACATGGAAGGCCGGCGTCAACGCCGCCGCCAAGGAAACCACAGATCCGCTGAAGGCCCGCTGGGGCCGCTCCGCCCCGCGCGGCAAGACCCGCGATGCGTCAACACCTTTCACCGGCTCAGCGCCCGTATCCAAGAAAGCCAAGCCGCTTGAAGCCAAGGCGCTCGACACGCTCGGCCTTGACTACAAGGCGACAAAAGAGGCCGTGCGCATCCGCTACAAGGAACTCTTGAAGCAGCATCACCCCGACACCAATGGCGGCGACCGCAGCACGGAGGACCGGCTGCAGGCGGTAATCCAGGCCTACAAGTTGTTGAAACAGTCAGGAATGGGCTGAACGCATCAATTTGCGTTGATCCGCTCATCAGCGGATTTCATGGCCCTGCGGCCAATTGGCGTTGCAAATCCGGTTTCCACTTCTAGGTTGATGATTTAAGACGAATTTCAAAGTTCAGCGGCGAGGTCTGCGCCGTCACGGAGGCATGATGAACAAGGTTGAACGCGATATCGCCGCGCTGCCCGATACGACGGTGAATGTCCGCAAGGTTTTCGGCATTGACAGCGATATGACGGTCCCCGCCTATTTGGAGGCGATCGGGCAGGTGCCGGACATTGATCCCGACTATTTGTTTGACCGGCAGACGACGTTGGCGATCCTTGCGGGCTTTGCCTTCAACCGCCGCGTCATGGTGTCCGGCTATCACGGCACCGGCAAATCGACCCATATCGAGCAGGTCGCTGCCCGCCTCAACTGGCCGTGCGTGCGCGTCAACCTCGACAGCCACGTCTCGCGTATTGACCTGATCGGCAAAGATGCCATCGTCGTCAAGGAAGGCATGCAGGTCACCGAATTTCGCGACGGTATCCTGCCATGGGCCTATCAGAACAATGTCGCGCTGTGCTTCGACGAATATGACGCCGGCCGTCCGGATGTGATGTTCGTCATCCAGCGCGTGCTGGAATCGTCCGGCCGCCTGACGCTGCTCGACCAGTCCCGCGTCATCCGCCCGCATCCGGCCTTCCGCCTGTTCGCCACCGCCAACACGGTTGGCCTTGGCGACACGACAGGGCTTTATCACGGCACGCAGCAGATCAATCAGGCGCAGATGGACCGCTGGTCGATTGTCACCACGCTCAACTATCTGCCGCACGACAATGAGGCTGCCATCGTTCTGGCCAAGTCGAAGCACTACCAGAACAAGGAAGGCCGCGACATCGTCAACAAGATGGTCCGTGTCGCCGACATGACGCGTCAGGCGTTCATCAATGGCGACCTGTCGACTGTCATGAGCCCGCGAACGGTGATCACATGGTCTGAAAATGCCGACATTTTCAAAGACATCGGCATGGCCTTCCGTCTGACTTTCTTGAACAAGTGCGATGAACTCGAGCGCAATATTGTGGCCGAGTTTTATCAGCGTGCTTTCGGGCAGGATTTGCCGGAATCGCACACGAATGTGGTGCTGGCGTAGGGTGATGGACAATTCCGCTTCGCGATTGGCCGTCTTCTCCCCGCTTCTCCCCGCATGTGATGCGGGGAGAAGAAAGACAATCGCCGACCCCGCTGCGTATGCCGGAGGGTCGCTCTAATCATGCCCCCATCCTCCCAATCCCGCGAGAAGTCCCGAGGTCTCCTCGACCTGGATCCTCTGCGCGTGGCGATGAAGGTCACTGTCCGTGCCATCGCGGCGGATGGGGAGCTGGAGGTGGTGTTTGCCAATGAAAAGCCGGCGCTGTCGGGTAATCGCGCCCGGCTGCCGGAATTCACCAAGAAGCCGACGCGCGAAGAGATTGCCATCACCCGCGGCCTCGGCGATTCGATGGCTTTGCGCCGCGCTTGCCATGACGCGAAGGTGCATGCGCAGCTGGCTCCCGAAGGCCAGAAGGCGCGGGCTATTTTTGACGCCGTCGAGCAGGCGCGCTGCGAGAGCATCGGCTCGCGCGCCATGGCAGGCGTTGCCGAAAACATTTCGGTGATGCTGGAAGACAAGTATGCCAAGGCCCGATTTGCCGACATCCGTGACAAGGCCGACGCGCCGCTTGAAGAGGCGCTTGCGTTGGTGGTGCGCGAGAAGCTGACCGGCAAGCCTGTGCCGCCGAGTGCGCAGTCTGTCGTCGATCTGTGGCGCGATTTCATCACTGAGCGCGGCGGGGAGCGGTTTGCGGCGCTGGATGCCTCCGTCTCTGATCAGCCGGGCTTTGCCCGCGTGGTGCGCGATCTGCTCGTCTCGATGGAGATGGCCGACGAGTACACCGAGGAAGACCCGTCCGAGAGCGAAGAGAGTTCGGCGGACGAAGAACAGCCACGTTCGGGCGAAGAATCGCAGCAGAGCGACGAGGGCGATTCGGGCGCGGAAGAATCTCCCGCTGAAGACAGCCAGCCGTCTGATGACCAACAGGAATCCGAATCCACCGAAGGCGCGGAGACGACGGCGGAAGATTATTCCGACGATGATGCCGATGCCGAAACGCCGGGCGAAACGCGCCGCGCCGAATTGCCCTGGACCAACCTGCCGCCGGAATTCGACTACAAGGTGTTCACCCGCGAGTTCGACGAGGAAGTCACCGCCGACCAGCTTTGCGATGAGGCGGAACTTGATAGGCTGCGGGCGTTTCTCGATAAACAGCTCAACAATCTCTCCGGCGTCGTCGGCCGCCTTGCCAACCGGTTGCAGCGCCGCCTTTTGGCGCAGCAGAACCGTGCGTGGGAGTTTGATCTCGAAGAGGGCTATCTCGATCCGTCGCGCCTGACACGCATTGTGATCGACCCGATGCAGCCGCTGTCGTTCAAACGCGAGCGTGACACCGATTTCCGCGACACGGTGGTGACGCTCGTCATCGACAATTCCGGTTCCATGCGCGGTCGCCCCATCACGGTTGCCGCGACTTGCGCCGATATTCTCGCCCGTACGCTGGAGCGCTGTGGTGTCAAGGTTGAGATTTTGGGCTTTACCACCAAAGCGTGGAAGGGCGGCATGGCGCGCGAGAAATGGCTGCATTCCGGCAAGCCTGCCACGCCGGGACGTCTAAACGACCTTCGCCACATCATCTACAAGTCCGCTGACCAGCCTTGGCGGCGCGCCAAGCGCAATCTTGGCCTGATGATGCGCGAGGGCCTGCTAAAGGAGAATATCGACGGGGAGGCGCTGCTGTGGGCGCACAACCGCCTTGTGGCGCGCCCGGAGCAGCGCAAGATCCTGATGATGATTTCCGACGGCGCGCCGGTTGATGATTCGACGCTTTCGGTAAATCCGGGCAACTATCTTGAGCGTCATTTGCGCGCTGCCATCGAGATGATCGAAACGCGTTCACCGGTCGAATTGATCGCCATTGGCATCGGCCATGATGTGACGCGTTACTACCGCAAGGCCGTCACCATCGTTGACGCAGAGGAACTGGCGGGCGCAATGACCGAACAGCTGGCCGAGCTCTTTGCCGAGGACCAGTCCAAAGCTCAGAAGCCGCCGGTCGGCCAGCCGCGCCGCCGGCTCCGCTAAGCGATGAATTTATCACGGCTCATCTTCGCATCGGCGCTGCTGTTTGGCGCTCCGGCTTGCGCCGAAGACATTCAGGTCAACAGCCGCATCATCGATAGTTTTCGGATCGGCTCGGACGAAACGCGGTTTGGTCCTTTGGAGTTCAACGGCGGTCTGGAGTTGACATCTGCCAACCGTGATTTCGGCTCGCTGTCCGGCCTGCGATTCACCAAGCCGGGCAGCTCATTGCTTGCCGTTTCGGACAATGGCTTCTGGATATCGGCTACGATCAGGCGCGATGCCGCTGGCCATCCCGCCTCGTTCGATCAGGTTCGAATTGTTGAAATGCAGGATGCAGACGGTGATCCTACTTTGGAAAAGTGGAATACTGATGCTGAAGGGCTTTTGGTTGATGGCGACAAGGTCACTGTGTCATTCGAACGCAACCATCGTATCGCCACGGGCACGCTGGACCGGGAAACTTTGACGTTCACCGCGAGAAACGTGAAGCTGCCGGTACCCACGCGAGAACTGCGCAACAACCGGGGCTTTGAGGCGCTGACCAAATCCCCTGTTGACAGCCAGCTACAAGGCGCGCGCGTTGTCGTCAGCGAAAAGAGCCTGAACAAGGCCGGGGATATATTCGCGGCCGTTATGGAAGGCCCGCAGAAGGGCATTTTCTACGTCACGCGTGGCGGAGATTTTGATATCTCCGACGGTGATTTCCTGCCCAATGGCGATATGCTGCTGTTGGAGCGCAGCTTCTCCATGGCTTCCGGCGTCGCCATGCGCATCCGCCAAATCCACGGCGCAGACATCAGGCCGGGCGCGACGGTTGATGGCCCCATATTGTTTGAAGCTGACATGGCCTACCAGATTGACAACATGGAATGCCTTGACGTCTGGCAGCGCCCTGACGGGGCCACGATGATCTCGCTGGCGTCCGACGACAATCACTCGATCTTGCAGCGGAACGTGTATCTGGAATTCAGGTTGGCGGAGTAAGGGGGTCTCAGCGCAGCCCCTCGACCGGCTTCAGCACATTGAGCAGCGCCCCATAAGGCACCAGCGCCAAGACGCCCATCAGCATTTTTACACAGAAATCGCCGAAAGCCAGCGCAGCCCATAGCGGAATCTCCGTCCCGAACAGCGACGCGCCGAAGCCGAGGGAGGCATCCTGCATGCCAAATGCTGCGTCAAGGCCGGCAAATACCGGCGCAAAAGCCAGCGTGAAGAAAATAACCGTATCCAAGAGTGAGCCAAAAATGGTCGCCATAAACGGCGCTTTCCACCACGTCTGGCGGCGCAACCGGTCAAACACCTGGATGTCGAGCAACTGGCCTGTCAGAAAAGCCGTGCCGGAGGCAATGGCGATGCGGGGCGTCGCCAGCCAGACCGATAGGACGACTGCAACGATGAAGCCCGCGATCACCACGCGGCGTGCAGCTGGCTTGCCGTAGCGCCGGTTCGCAAGGTCATTGACCAGAAACGCCACTGGATAGGTGAACGCGCCCCAAGTGAGTAACTCACCGAAGCCGAAATGGTCGAATGGATACTGGACAAGAATGTTCGATGCCACGACAACGAGCGTCATGGCCGCCACAAATGGCATATAGGTTTTCAAGGACGGCATTTTTTTATCCTGGGTGATGGAACCAGTGACGGCGGATGCCGTCAAAGTTTTGATCAGGCGGCGGCGACCAGCGTAGCAAGCTTCTTGGTCAGCTGACGCTTCAAGAGGCGTGCGCGCTGCGACAGTTCGCTCTCCGGCGCCTTGACAAGAAACGCGTCAAGACCGCCGCGATGCTCGACCGTGCGCAAGGCGTTGGCCGAAATCCGGAAACGGAAGCTCTGCGCCAAAGCTTCGGAAGCCAGCGTCACATTGACGAGGTTCGGCAGGAAGCGGCGGCGGGTCCGGTTGTTGGCATGGCTGACATTGTTGCCATACATGACGCCTTTGCCTGTCAATTCGCATGAGCGGGACATGTGTCTTACCTTCGAGTGTCGGGCTCCGGCAAACGGCTTTGGCGCGCATGGCGCGTTGTTCCGGAGGGGAGCCTCAGGGGAAAAGTTGGCGGTTCATACCCATCAGCCACCCAATCGTCAAGCCGGACATGCACTTTGGCAGGCATTTTCATGGCCTCGTGTCCGCCGCCACTGAAGCCTTACCGCAAAATCGCCGGATTTGCGACGCAGGAGACGGGCCAAGGGACGAAGCGGGGCGCATTTCCCCGAACGGGAATAATGAACATGACTGGTTTTGACTCAACAGCGTCGTTTTCTGCCGCTGCTCTGTCTGCGCTGATTTTGCTGGGTTCCGCGCCTGCCCGCGCCGAGACGTTCAAGAGCGAGTATGTCGTCTCGATTTTCGGGCTGTCCGTTGCCAAGTCGAATTTTACCACCACGTTGAATGGCGAGCGCTATTCTGTCAGTGGCGGTTTGCGCAGTGCAGGGCTTGCCGAATTCTTTGATGACACGCACGGCAGCATTTCCGCCTCCGGACAATTGGGTGCAAGAGGCTTGGTCCCGGCGAGCTATGTCGTTGACTACACCACAGGCGTCAAGAAGAAGCGCACAGCGCTCGGCTTTTCAGGCGGCGCGGTTTCTTCTGTTTCCAACACGCCGGCCGTGAAAAAGGGCAAGGGCTGGATCGAAGTCACGCCCGGCCAGCTGCGCAACGTCAGCGACCCGATCATGGCGTTCGTCGTCAAGGCCGGTTCGCTGGATGACGTCTGCTCAAAGACTATCCATGTTTTCGACGGCGAGACCCGTGCGGATTTTGTGCTGTCGCCTGTCGGGCGCACCGAGGTTGAGACCAGCGGCTATTCTGGCCCCGCGATGACCTGCGCCATGCGTTTTGTGCCGCTTTCCGGCTTCAGGGCGGGCAAAAAGCAGATAGAATACCTGAAAAACAGCAGTAAAATGCTGGCGACATTCGCACCGATGGGCGACACAGGGCTCTATGCCCCTGTGGTCGCAAAGGTCGGCACGCAAATCGGCACGGTCACCATCCGCGCGGCGCGGTTCGGGAACTAGGACAAAGGCGGGCGGTCCCCGCGCTGGGAGTTTCGATGCGCGGGGCGACATTGACCGGCTTTCTGGCCATCGCGATGTGGGCGCTCTTGGCGCTGCTGACATCTGTTGCGGGCAACACGCCCGCCTTTCAGCTCATGGCCATGACGTTCGGAATCGCCGCCATCGGCGGTGTTGCAAGCTGGATGTTGCGGCCGGGCGCATGGAATGCGCTGAAACTGCCGCCGGTGGCTTGGGCCGTCGGCGTCGGCGGGCTGTTCGGCTATCATTTCGTTTATTTCACCGCGCTTGCCAACGCGCCGACAGTTGACGCCAGCCTGATCGCCTACCTCTGGCCGTTGTTCATTGTGCTGGGTTCGGCGCTGGTGCCGGGTGAGACGCTGAAATGGCACCATGTCGCCGGCGCGCTGCTCGGGCTTGCCGGTGCGGGGCTGATTGTTACCAAGGGCGGGTCTGCCGCGTTCGAGGCGCAGTATGCGTTTGGCTACATGATGGCCTTCGGCTGCGCGCTGTTGTGGTCCGCCTATTCCCTGTTGTCGCGGCGCCTTTCCGCTGTTCCTACGGACGCCGTGACCGGTTTCTGTGCTGCAACGGCGGCGCTGGCGTTTGTTTGCCACATGGCGTTTGAAACCACTGTCTGGCCACAGGGCGCGACCCAATGGATTGCGGTCGCCCTGCTCGGACTTCTCCCGGTCGGCGCAGCCTTCTTCGCTTGGGATTACGGCGTCAAGCGCGGCAACATCCAGATTCTTGGCGCGGCCAGCTACGCATCGCCGCTGTTGTCCACCATCGTCCTCGTGTTGGCCGGCAAAGCCGAATTCACCGCGCCGGTGATCGTTGCCTGCCTGCTTATCACCTTCGGGGCCGTGCTGGCCTCGAAAGACATGATCTTTGCCAGGAAAGTCGCCGCATGAGCATTTTGCCGTTTGCGGGTGGTCTTGAGAACAGTCAGAACGGCCTTCTGGTCATCGCGGCGCTGGCCGCGATCTACTATCTGCTGAGGCCCGCTGATGCATTTGGCAATCGCTGGGCTGCGCTGAAGACAATTCCCGTTGCCGCCATGGCCTTGGTCGCCAAGGACGCGGGGGCACCCATGGCGTTGATCGTTGCCTTGGGGCTTTCTGCCCTCGGCGATTTTCTGTTGGCTCACAAGGGCGACATGCCGTTCCTTGCCGGACTGGCCGCTTTTCTCGCGGCGCACATCGCCTACGTCTGTCTGTTTCTCGGCGCAGCGGGCAGCGGGGCGTTCATTCTTCCGTCTGAAGTTTGGAGGCTTGTTGCTGCCGTAGTGATCATCATCCACTCCGCCAACATGACGCGGCTTCTGGCACCCTCTGTCAAATCAACCATGAAATTGCCTGTGCTGACCTATATCATGGCGATCATGGCAATGGGTGTATCCGGCGCGCTGCATGTCACGCCGCAGGTGTTTGCGGGTGTGGCGTTGTTCATCGTGTCGGACACGCTTTTGGCGACGGAGAGTTTTCTGCTGCCGGATGACAGCGCGCAAAGGGCCCCGCTCAAAAAGGCTGTTTGGGTGACGTATATTGCGGCCCAGATGCTGATTTTGCTGGGAATTATTGTTTAGCGGAATACATCTTTGCGCCTGCGGATTTCTGCAAACACTTCCGCGTCACGCGCCTTCTCCATCCCGAGCAGCTCACGGATGGCCCCATCATCTGCCCGCAAAAACGGGTTGGTTGCCTTTTCGCGGCCCATGCTGGTTGGCAGCGTCGGCTTGCCTGCCCCGCGCAGTTGCTCAACTTCCAGCGCGCGCTCGATCAGCGCCTGATTGTCCGGATCAATTGTCAAAGCGAATTTGGCATTGGATGCGGTGTATTCGTGGCCGCAGTAGATTATCGTATCGTCTGGCAGCGCCATCAGCCGCGTCAGCGACCCCCACATCTGGTCCGGCGTTCCTTCCAGCAAGCGACCACACCCGAGCGAGAACAGCGTGTCTGCAGCAAACAAGAGCTTCTGTGACGGGATCGAATAGGAGATGCCGCCCAGCGTATGGCCCGGGCAGTCGATGACATCGATATGATGGCCAGCGAACTCAAACCGGTCGCCGCCAGCCACTGTCTTGTCGATGCCGGGAATCTTGGCAGCCTCTGTTGTGGGCCCCGTGATCTCAACGCCGAACTTCGCTTTGAGGTCGAGATTGGCCTCAACATGGTCGATGTGGTGATGGGTGGTGAAGATGTGCGTCAGCGTCCAGCCGCGCTCGTCCAGAAGATCGAGGATCGGCTGCAGCGCCGGGGCGTCGATAGCCGCAGTCTGGCCTGTCTTGGCGTCGTGCAGAAGCACTCCGAAATTATCGTCGCGGCAGGGGAATTGCACAATATCGAGCATGTTCTGGATCCTTTTCGAGCGTCTATACAGGAGGCTTCGGGGCAACGGAACAAGCAATTGCGCGCCTTGCGCTTGTTTGCCCTAGGCCCTAACTTTGCACCATGCACGCCGACATCATCGAGCTTCGCGAATTTTATTCAACAACCCTCGGACATCTGGCCGAGCGGTCGATTGCCATGGCGCTGAAGCCGGTTTGGCCGTCGATCCCGTCGGAACGGCTTGTCGGCATCGGCTATGCGGTTCCGTGGCTTGAACGGTTCCGCGAGGCTACCGAGCGGACTTTTGCTTTCATGCCAGCGGGCATGGGCGCGGCGGCCTGGCCGCAGGGCGAAAAATCGCTGACGGCGCTGGTGTTTGACGAAGAGCTGCCACTGCCGGATTCGTCCGTAGACCGCATCCTGATGGTCCATTCGCTGGAGCATTCGGAAGACCCACGCGAGACCTTGAAGGAAATGTGGCGGGTGCTGTCGCCCGGCGGGAGGCTGGTCATTGTCGTGCCAAACCGGCGCGGGCTGTGGGCGCGCTTTGAGGCGACGCCCTTTGGCAACGGCCGCCCGTACAGCAAGGGCCAGCTCATGAAACTGTTGCGTGATGCAAATTTCACACCGGGCGGATGGAACGAGGCGCTGTTGTTTCCACCGTCGCCAAACCGTGCCGTGATGCGCGCGACGCAGTGGCTTGAGACGCTCGGGCACCGTCTTGCCGTGCCGTTTGCGGGCGCGCTCGTGGTCGAGGCGCAGAAGCGGATGTATCAGGGCGTTCCTGTTTCATCACGCACGTCGCGCCGCGTGTTCGTGCCGGTCCTGGCGCCACAGGGGTTCGGGCGTGAGAAGAGCCAACCTATTTCTTGATTAGAAACACCGCCTGCTGGCCGAAGAAATTCCACAGGTAACGCGGCAGTTTCAATCCCATGCGCTCGCCGCTGGCATTGAGAGCGGAGGCGCTTTCTATTGTGGCACCGAGCTCATCGCAGAGCGCGATGAAGTCAGCAATCGTGCAGAAATGCAGGTTCGGCGTGTCATACCATGTGTAGGGCAAATCCTTGGTCACCGGCATGCGCCCGTTCCAGAGCAGCGACAGGCGCACGCGCCAATGGCCGAAGTTGGGGATCGAGACAACGGCGTGCTTGCCGATGCGCAAGAGATGCTCAAGCACAAGGCGCGGGTTGTGCGTCGCCTGCAGCGTCTGGCTGAGGATCACATAGTCAAAGCCCTTGTCGGTGTAGAAGCCGAGGTCTGAATCCGCATCGCCCTGAATGACGGCAAGGCCGTGGGCGACGCATTCATTGACGCCCTTCTGGCTCAGTTCCACGCCACGGCCATCGACATTGCGGGTGTGCTGCAGCAGGCTCAGCAGTTCACCATCGCCGCAACCGACGTCGAGCACCTTCGATCCCGGCTCAACGAGGCTGGCGATGACGGCAAAATCTATGCGCGAGGCGGCAATCGTGCTCATGACAAACCTCTCGCCCGTGCCGCCGCGCTGACAAATCCCTGCACGGCAGCCAGCATGTCCGGCTCGTCCAGAAGGAAGGCGTCGTGGCCCTTGTCGGTCTCGACCTCGACGAAGGAGACCAGCGCCCCGGAGGCATTGAGCGCATGGACAATCGAGCGGCTTTCCGCCGTCGGGAACAGCCAGTCGCTGGTGAAGGAGACGAGGCAAAAACGGGTCTTCGAGCCCTTGAACGCGTTGGCCAGCACGCCGCCGTGCTCGGCGGCGATGTCGAAATAGTCCATTGCCCGGGTCATGTAGAGATAGGAGTTGGCATCGAACCGGTCGACAAAGCTCGATCCCTGATGGCGCAGATAGCTTTCGATCTGGAAATCGGCGTCAAAGCCGAATGTCAGGCTGTCTCGGTCCTGCAGGTTGCGGCCGAACTTCCGGTGCAGTGCCGAGTCCGAAAGGTACGTGATGTGCGCAGCCATGCGGGCGACGGCAAGACCCTTGCCGGGCACGGTTCCTGCCTCAAGATAGGCACCGTCGCGCCATTCCGGATCGGCCATCACCGCCTGGCGGCCAACCTCGTGGAAAGCGATGTTCTGCGAGGAATGGCGTGCGCCGGTGGCGATTGGCAGGGCGGCAAACACGCGCTCGGAGTAAGCCGCCGCCCATTGCAGCACCTGCATTCCGCCCATCGAGCCGCCCATCACAAGAAACAGCTTGCCGATGCCGAAATGGTCGATCAGCATCGACTGCGCCCGCACCATGTCCGCGACGGTGATGATTGGCAGGTCAAGCGCCCAAGCCTTGCCGGTGTTCTCGTTCAGCGATGCGGGCCCGGTCGAACCCATGCAGCCGCCAAGCACATTGGCGCAGAGCACGAAGTATCGGTCCGTATCGATGATGCGGCCGGGGCCAATCATGTTTTCCCACCAGCCCGGCTTGCCAGTTACAGGATGGATGTTGGCGACATGCTGGTCGCCCGTCAGCGCGTGGCAAACCAGGATGGCGTTTGACTTGTCGGCGTTCAGCGTGCCGTAGGACTGGTAGGCAATCTGAAATGGGGAGAGATTAACGCCTGAATCAAGCTTCAGCGGCATGTCTTTGCCGAATCTTAGGACCTTGCTTGACGGATCCGCAATCTCGCGGAACCGGGCGGACTTGCCTGCCGGCTTCGTGTCAGCCTTTACGGCCATGGTCGGGCTCTCCCTCAAGAAACAGGTGCGCAGCTATTTGAGAATGGCGGCGGAAAGTCAATGCTTGTCACACGCGGTGCGGCCTTGGTGCACTCGACAAGCACCCGTCTGGCGGCTATTGCCCTGTCTCCCGCAGCACACATGACAGCACAGCCATGAGCCAGATCAGCACGCCCAAACGTCCGCAGCCCAAGACCGGCATTCTTGACATTGCCGCCTATGTGCCGGGCAAGGAGCATGCGCCCGGCGTCGCCAAGGTCTACAAACTCTCGTCGAACGAAACACCGCTCGGTGCAAGCCCGGCAGCGCAAGCCGCATTCAGCGAGGCTGCGTCTAAACTCGAGATTTATCCCGACGGCCAAAGCCAAGCGCTTCGCGAGGCCATCGCCGAGGTGCACGGCTTGAACCCTGCCAATATCATGTGTGGCAACGGCTCGGACGAGTTGCTCGGTCTCTTGGCGCACACCTATCTTGCGCCCGGCGACGAGGGCATTTTCACCGAGCACGGCTTTCTGGTCTACAAGATCCAGATCATGGCGCAGGGCGCGACGCCTGTCGTGGTGCCGGAAAAGAATGAAACGGCGGACGTTGATGCGATCCTCGCGGCCGTGACGCCGCGCACCAAGATCGTGTTCATCGCCAATCCGAACAATCCAACTGGCACTTATGTGCCGATGGATGACATCCGCCGCCTGCATGCCGGTTTGCGGTCCGACATCCTTTTGGTGCTTGATGCTGCCTATGCCGAGTATGTCCGCCGCAATGATTATGAGGCCGGCGTCGAACTCGTATCGGGCTCGGAAAATGTTGTGATGACGCGGACCTTCTCCAAGATCTACGGGCTCGCTGCAGCGCGAATCGGCTGGATGTACGCGCCTGCGCACATCCTCGATGCCGTGAACCGAATCCGCAGCCCGTTCAACCTGAGTTCGGCGGCGATCCTTTCCGGCGCTGCCGCGATGCGGGACCGGGCGCATGTTGCAAAAGCCGCGGCATTCAATGAAGAGTGGCTGGGCTGGCTGACCAGCGAGGTCGGTAAACTTGGACTGCGGGTGACGCCCAGCGTCGGCAATTTTCTGTTGGTCCACTTTCCGTCTGATCCTGCCAAGTCTGCTGAAAAGGCGGACGTATTTCTCACCGCGCGCGGGTTGATCCTGCGGCGTGTGACCGCTTATGGTTTTCCAAACGCACTGCGCATGTCCGTCGGCACAGAAGAGGCCAGCCGGTTCGTGGTCGCTGCCCTCAAAGATTTTCTGGGAACCTGAGCGATGGGCACTGTCATCTATGAAAAGATCGCCCTGATCGGCATTGGCCTGATCGGTTCGTCACTGGCGCGGGTGATCCGTCGTGATGGTTTGGCCAAGCAAATTGCCATTTCAAGCCGAAGCGCAGAGACGCTCATGCGGGCGCGGGAACTTGGCCTTGGCGACAGCTATTTCGCTGATGCGGGCTATGCCGTGAAAGATGCTGACCTTGTCATTGTATCGGTGCCAGTCGGCTCATCCGAGGCAGTCGCCAAGCGGATTGCCCCTCACTTGAAACGCGGTGCGGTGGTCACTGACGTCGGTTCGACCAAACAGTCGGTTGTCGCGCAGATGCAGCCGCATATTCCTGATGGCGTGCATTTTATTCCCGGCCACCCGATTGCCGGCACTGAGAAGTCTGGTCCTGACGCCGGCTTTGCCGAACTGTTTGAAGGCCGCTGGCATATCCTGACGCCACCGGACGGCACCGATGAGCGAGAAGTCGAAAGGCTGACGCGCTTCTGGGAGGCTTGTGGTTCAAAAGTCGACCGGATGGACCCCGCCCACCATGATCTTGTGCTCGCCATCGTCTCTCACCTGCCGCATCTGATCGCCTACAACATTGTCGGCACCGCCGATGATCTGGAAGCGGTCACCGAATCGGAAGTCATCAAATACTCCGCATCCGGCTTCCGCGACTTCACCCGCCTTGCGGCTTCCGATCCGACGATGTGGCGCGATGTGTGCCTGCACAACAAGGATGCGATCCTTGAGATGCTGGCGCGCTTTTCGGAAGATCTCGCCGCCTTGCAGCGGCTTATCCGCTGGGGCGACGGCGAGGGGCTGTTCAACCTCTTCACCCGCACCCGCGCCATCCGAAAGTCGATCATCGAAGCGGGGCAGGATGTTGACGTGCCGGATTTCGGGCGGCAGACGGCCAAGCATCCGGCCGAATGAACAGATCAAATCGGCGGAATGCTGCCAAGCGGGAAGAAGCCCGCTGAAACCCTGCTCTTGCGGATGGTCAGCGTCAGGCTTGCTTCTTTGTCTTTGCCTGCAGCCATTGATGCAGCAGAAAGGGCTGGCTGGATGACAGACGCGGCTTCCGGCGCGATCTTGGCGAGCGCCGCGCCGAGCTTGTCGCCATCGGCGAATTTGATGTTGATATCGCCGTCAATCAAGCCTTCGGCGTCAACGCTCAGCGGCCCGGATAGCTCCAGCGTTCCGCCGTCCTTGAAAATCACTCTTGCGCTGCGGATTTCGCCGGCTGCGCCGCGCAAGACCTCGCGGGCATTCTTCGGGCGTGAAGTCAGGATGCGCACACCATCGGTAAGAACGGCATCGTACGAGGCGGAAAGTGACGGAATCTCGCGGCCGGGAGTGATGGCGGGGTCAACCAGCAAGCCGTCCACTTCGCCGGCAAACGCCGCGTCCTTGTCTTCGACGCGCATGTGTCCGGCGGCATAGTCAGCAATGACCGCCCGGCTGCGCGCTTCGGACTGGCCTCTTATCGAAATATCCAGAGCTTTTGCCTCCACCGAAATCCTGTCCGGCAGGGGCTTGTTGGCGCGCATGCTCGAATGCAGCAGCGACCAGTTGATCTCAAGCGGCTGCAGGCCAGGAGCGTCAATGGACGCCGGGCCGTCAAGTTCGGCGACCAGATGCCACGGATTGTAAACTTGGGCCGCTGTGCGCAGCGCACCGGCAGCAACACGCAAACCCTTGGACGGTTGTTCGACCATGATGGAGTCGCAGAAAAGGCCAAAGCGGAACGGGTAGCCCTTGATGGAACGGTTGTCGCACGCGATTTTTTGGGCACCCGCGTCGACCTTGGCAAGTGCAAGGTCGATCTGCTTCTCGCCGAGGTTAGCCAGATAAAACCATCCACCAGTGAAGGCCAGCATCAGGACAGCGGTCACAATGCCAAGCCATTTGATCCGGCGTCCATAGTTTGGCTTCCTGCCGCTCTGATCCTGTCTTGCGGTTGACGACATCATCTATCCCTCGTATCGGCTGAAAGATTGGATCAATACAGCCGGGCTTTCCTGTTGATGGCGGATATGGGCGAATTTTGGGTGTTTGGCTATGGCTCGCTGATGTGGCGGCCGGGTTTTGACCATACTGAAAAAATCCGTGCCCGCCTGCACGGCTATCGCCGGGCGCTTTGCATTGTCTCGCGTGTTCATCGCGGAACGCCGGAGCGCTCCGGGTTGGTGCTTGGACTTGATAAGGGCGGCTCTTGCGTTGGCGTTGCCTTCCGCGTCGAAAATGATCTGCGCCATGACGTGATTGCCTATCTGCGCGAGCGTGAACTCGTCTCGAATGCCTACAAGGAGAAGATCTTACCGGTGTCGCTGGCCGATGGTCGCGTGGTTCAAGCCCTGAGTTACGTGGTCGATCGCCGTCACGAACAGTATAGCGGGCCACTCACGGTTGAAGAGGCGGCTGTACGGGTCAAGGGAGCGATAGGCAAATCCGGGGCTAATGAGGACTATCTTTTCAACACGGTCGAGCACCTTGAAGCGCTGGGCATCCGTGACCACTGGCTGGAGAGTGTGGCGCGGATTGTGCGTTGAAATCAGATGAAAAGCTGAAGGCCGATCGCGAATATCGCAAACACGCCTGCATAGTAGGCAAGGGTGCGAACGACCGGGATCCCCGCAAGATAGCTTGCCGCATGGGCGAGCCTTGCAATCAAGAAGATCAGCCCGGCGGCCTGCGTGACGCTGTTGGATATGCCCATGGCCTGCGCCGTCAAAACCACGCCTGCGTAGGGAACAAGATTTTCAATCAGGTTGGCATGCGCCCTTGTGCCACGTGCGGCAATTCCGGTGCGCTCGGGCAGGCCGTCGCGGTTGCCCAGCATCGCTTTGACGCCGACATCGGTGGTATAGGAGAACAGATAAATCAGCGGCAAGACGAGGGCCACCAGGCTCAAGGCGGCAAGGGCGAACAGTTCGGGCGTCATGAATTGGCCTCAAGTTGCGGACCGAATAAATCAGTCTTTCACAAGCTTTACGCCCAATTGCGCCAAACGGTTCAGTGCGGATTCCGGCAAATGCGGCGGGTTGGGTCCGGTGGCCGCTTCGATCAGGAATTCATCGCACGCCGCTTCTGTCTGTTCCTGCAGCACACGCAGGAATTCTTCCTTGGAAAGGCCTGGCTGAATGGCAGGCAGGACGCGGCATTTGATCTTTCCCGGATAGCGCATGAACTTGCGGCGCGGCCAGAAAAGACCTGCCACATGGGCGATCGGAACAACCGGCAAGCCAAGCTCATAGTAAAGATGGGCGATGCCGAACTTGTAGGCAGGCTCCTCGCCCGGCGCTCGGCGGGTGCCTTCCGGGTAAATCATGATCTGCCGCTTGTCGGCAATCGCGGGCTGCGCGCCTCTGGTGATCGACTTGAGAGCAATCGAGCGAGAGCCTCGGTGCACCGGGATCATCTTCATCTTGCCGACATACCAGCCGAACAACGGTATCCACATCAACTCGCGTTTGAGAATATAGATCGGGTCCGGCACAAACGGCACGAAGGCGTAGGCATCCCAGAAGGACTGGTGCTTGGGCGCGATGATGCAGGCTTCATGCTTGATGTGCTCAAGCCCCTCGATCTCGTAGGAGCAGCCGACGATCTTCTCGAAGAGCCAATGATTTGAGCGCGCCCAGAATTTCGGCACGAACCACGCCTTGTCGCGCGGCGCGACAAAGTAATAGGGCGTGAAAATGATCATCTGCACGATGAGGTTCAGATAGAAGGCAAGATTGAACAACACAGATCGCAGAAATATCATTGGCGCGGCCCACCCGGAATGGCAATTTGATGTGGATATACGAACCGTCCGCCGCCGTGAACCCGCGTCGGGTCAGTTTCCAGTGACAGAAGCGAGAGATTTTGGCACTGGCAGCGCGTTGCGTGAAAGGGCGCCGAGGTATTTCATGTATTCGGCCAGCAGCACGCGCACCACTTCCGGGTCCAGCATCCACTTGCCGTTGGTCAGGTCCGAGTTGACAACCGGGTAGGGCGCGATGGTCAGCCGCGGATCAATCCGCTGCATTTCCAGAAGGCTGCGCGACATGTGGTAATTGTTGGTGACCAGAATGATGTCGTCATAATTGTGATCGTTCAGCCACGTCCGCGTTTCCGTTGCGTTGCCGACAGTGTCCTTGGCCTCGTAGCCGATATCGACGCAGCAATCGAACAACCGCTTGTCTGCGCCGAGGGCGTTGCGCAGCGCCGACTTGGTGGTATCGGCATTGACACCCGAAATCAGCAGCCGCTCGCCCTTGTTGCGCTCGAGCAGTTTGAGCCCAGCCTCGATGCGCGATTGGCCGCCCGTCAGGACGACAATCGCATCGGCTGGACCAATGTCGCTTGGCTCGCCCAGCCGCGCCACATGTTCCGAAAAATAGGCGAAGCCGATCAGAAAAGCCGCCAAACCAAAAAGCACAAACGGTCCAAGCCAGCGAAGCGCTTTTGAAAGCGCTGCGGCAAGTCCGCCCCTGTGGCGCCGCTGCTGTGTTTGCCTCGCCGTACTTGTCACACCCTGTTCCCGGACCGCTGATATATGCAAACGTTAAACAAGGATTGCGGCAGTGAACAGGCAGGAAGCTCATTGTGCCCGGTATTTTTGCGTGTTTTGATCCCGCTACTCCGGATTTGAGCGGTCCAGACCCTTGAGATGACTCAGAACCGTCAATCTGGTGGTTTCTGCCGTCAGCAGCGCGACGAGTATGACAATGGCGAGAACGCCGGCATAACCGCCCCAGCCGATCGCGAAACTTCCGAAAAGCGCGGCTGCCTGGTCAGCTTCCGGCGTCGCGCGGTTGGCGGCCGACCACAGGCCGATGGCGACAAACAGCGCAAGCGCGGCCAACCCTCCTGCCAACGCGCCTTTGACGCCTGTCAGAAAGAAACGGCGGCTGAATTCGTTGGCAATGAAACGGCCTTCAGCGCCGACGAAATGCAGGACTTCAATGATGTGCCCGTTTCCCGACATGGCGCCGCGGGTGGCAAAAATGACCGCAAGAGCTGTCGCAGCCAGCACAAGGGACAGAACGACGAGACCGAAATAGACCGTTGTCTGCGCCATGGCGACAAGGCGGTCTACCCAATTGCGGTGATCTTCCAGAACCGCTTGCGGCGTGGCGGCATTTATCGCTGTGCGCATGGCTGAAAAGTCGGGTGGGGATGACGGGTCAATCGTGATGATGACAAGGCGGGGCACAGGCAGGGCGTCAATGTCGAGACCCGCGCCAAGCCAAGGCTCCAACAGCCTGGCCGTTGCCTCCTTGTCGACAATGCGCGCGTCGCGCACGCCGGAGAAACCGGCCACTTCTTTACGCACGGTTTCAAGCGCTGCTTCCATGTCCAGCCCCTCATCCGGCCTGATCTGGATCGTTGCTTCGCGGGCGATCTGCAATTGCCAAGAGGCTGCCGAGTCCCGCACGACCGTTACCGCGCCCAAGGTGAGACAGGCCAGGAATGTCATGATCGCGATGACAAAGACCAGCGCTGTGGACGAAATGTTGCCGTTCGGCACGATAGGTGTCTGCCGGTCATCCATGCGGCCGAACATCCACCATTTCTGCACGCGCAGGCGGCGCATGTCTGTCGACTCTTCTGCTGATTTTTTGGCAGTTTTTTTGTCAGTCATGGATTTCAAGCCGTCCGGCGTTGAGGATCATGCGCCGCGCCTCGACTTGATCCATCAGCGTCAGGTCGTGGGTGGCAATGACCACTGATGTGCCCGAACGGTTCAGCTCCATGAAAAGCCGCAGCAGGCGGCGGGCGAGTGGCGGGTCGACGTTGCCGGTCGGCTCGTCCGCCAGCAAGATTTCCGGCTGGTCGATCAGGGCGCGCGCGATTGCGGCACGCTGTTTCTCCCCGCCCGACAGGACAGGCGGGAGCACATGGATTCGGTCGCCAAGGCCGACCCATTTCAGAAGTTCCACAACGTCTTTGCGATAACTTGCCTCTTCCTTGCCGCGCACGCGAAGCGGCAGTGCAACATTTTCGTAAGTTGTAAGGTGGTCAAGCAGCCGGAAATCCTGGAACACCACCCCGACGCGGCGGCGCAGGAAGGGCAGTTCGGCATTGGTGATGGTCGAAATGTCCTTGCCGAATGCGGTGATCAATCCGCGCGTCGGCTTCAGCGCCAGAAACAACAGGCGCAGCAGCGTCGTCTTGCCGGCACCTGAGGGGCCGGTCAGGAACTGGAATGACTTCGGCCTGACGTGGAACGAGACATCCTTGAGGATCTCCGGTCCCATGCCGTAGCGCAGCCCGACATTTTCAAAGCGGATCACTGAAAGCCTTTACCCTGCGTCGTTTGCCTCTGGCCGCGAATCGCCTGCGCATTTGGCAATATTTAACCAATCCCGTTTACCGGTCAGCAAGGATTGAGAAAAGGGCCGGAATGATGGCAGCGCAAGCCATGACGCTGAATACGGACAGCGTCATTGATGCCGAGTTTGAAACGGTGCTGCCGGCCATGCGGACAGGGCCGGTTGTTGCCCGCACTGCTCATGTCTTTCCGGAGGCCGCGGATTCTGCGGATGACCTTTCGCTTTTGCGCGCCAATGATGCAGTGCCGCCGAAGAATGAACAGCCGGAGCAGTTGACGCCTGCCTTCCTGTTTTTCACCTTTGTTGCCGCACTTGCGGTTTTCTGGGTTTCCGGCGGACATGCGCTCCTGTATTGACTTCGCTTTCAAGCGGCAATTCAGGGGATGGTGATGCACGTTGTCCGGGGGAAAAAAATCGACGTGCTGTTCAGCGCCTCGACGATTGCCATGCGCAATCTCGAACTGGCCAAAGACATTGCGGCGCATGACTATCATGATCTTCTGGTTATCTCGATCCTGAAAGGATCATTTGTGTTTGCCGCCGATCTCATCCGCGCGATGCATGATGCGGGTCTTGCGCCGGAGGTCGAGTTCATCACGATTTCGAGCTATGGCGCGGGCACTGTTTCCGGCGAGGTCAAGGTTTTGCGCGACATCGACAATGATGTGCGCGGCCGCGACATTCTTTTGATCGACGACATTCTCGAATCAGGCAAGACGCTGAAATTCACCCGTGACATGATGCTGGCGCGCGGGGCGAAATCGGTTTCCGTCGCTGTTCTCCTCGACAAGAGCGTGCGCCGCCAGACGGATTTCAACGCGGATTATGTCGGCTTTGAATGCCCGGACTATTTCGTGGTGGGATACGGCATGGACGTCGCCCATGCGTTCCGGGAATTGCCGTTCGTCGGCATAGTCACCGGCGACTCGTAGGGCCTGGCTGAAAATCCACTTTGATGGCCAACTGATGTGGTTTTCTGCGCTTCCGGTGCTCACATACAAGAGTATGCTCCGCTCCGGTTCTCGAAAACCGCACTATTTGACTCATCAAACTGAATTTTGAGCCAGGCTATAACCCGCTGTTTTAATTACTATTTTTCAAATTTTTGATGTTGGTGTCGCGACAAAGACACCTCGGACAAGCCAAACTGCCGGACAGGCAGCGCTGTCCGGTTGATTCAGTCTTGGAAACAGGCGTGCGGCTTCACGAGGTGTTTGGTTGCATGCAGGCGTCAAGCGCGAGGCCGTGGCATTCGCGCAGGATGTCGTCGATCTCGTGAATGGGGCGCTCGCGGTGGCCGGGCGGGGGGCCGGGTCGGAAGGGCGAGAGCCGGAAGCGCCTGCCGATTGCATTGGCCTTGAGCGCCTGGTCGCGCCGTGCCCGCCAGCGGGCAAGACGCCGGGCCTGACGGGGCAGATCGTCGAGCGCGCCCTTGAGCGCATGGAGGCGGCGGAAAATTTGCTCCGGGCTGTCATCTTCGTCTGGCTCGATTTGCGGCCTTTGCGCAAACAACAGCGGTTCGAATCCGTCCAATGAGCGAATGTGTGGCATCGGGCCAGTGGCAAATTCCGGGGTGCCCGTTGTGAAACGCTTGAGCGGATCGATCAGGAGAAAAGCGGGCATGTGCGCGGTGCCCTTGCGCGGCGGCACTGAAAAGTCCGCAGGGGCGGGACGGGCCAAGCGTGATTTCAGCACAAGGCCGCGCGCGGCAATGATGACGAGACGGCGGACGGCGGATTCAGCGGGGCGCAGGACGAGGAGAATGGCACGGTAGAGGTGACCAGGAAGGGATGCCGTCGTTGCGCCATCGGCGATGCCGGCCATGGCGAACAGCGTGGCGATGATGCGCTGGAGCGCCTCGCTGTTGCGTTTGATTGCCAGTGGCCAGTCGAAACCCATCATTTCCTCATTTGAACATATGAGGAACATGATGGGTTGATGTTTGGAAATTGTCAAGAAGATGGTGTGAATATTTTCCTTGTTTTTGACACGCGGTTTCGATGTCCGGTGCTCCTGTCGCGGGAGGGCAGGGCAGCGGAACAGCGGTGTTTGAGATGCATTCCACGCGGTGCCGTCATTCCGGACAAGCGCAGCGCAGATCCGGAATCCAGAGCGCCGAGGTTGGAAGGCTTGGCGCGACGGTCGGGCGTGGATGACGTTTATGTGTCTGAGTTTGTTGAAAACTATCCCGCGTTGGTGCTCTGGGTTCCGCTTCGCGGCCCCGGAAAGACGTCCGAACGGGATGTTTTGTCCTGCAATGACGGAACCGCGCTGAGTTTCGAGCAAAATCTCATCCGGCTCCGCCTGCCCAGAATTTTGGCATGTCCAGTCGCAGCGCTCTACCTTTTGAGGTGGGCGCTCTGGATTCCGGGTTCCGCTCTGCGGCCCCGGAAAGACGGCGCACCTGGCCATGTGCGAAGCCCCTCTCCCCGGAGGGTAGAGGGGGAAGGGGTGGTGGTTACTCGAACTTCAGCAGACGTTCCAGATAGCTCTTTTCCGCTTCGGGGCTGAGCGCATCGCCGAGGCGCTTGCGGATGGCTTCGAGGATTTCGCGGGCGCGCTGGACGTCTATTTCGTCGGGCACCTTGGTGGACTGGCCCAGGTCCGGCCCTTCGGTGGCGCGGGGGCGGCCGAGCGGGTCGCGGTCGTTGGGGCCGCGTCTGCCGCCGGGCTGCTGCCCGCCGCCCTGTTCGCCCATCGCCTGCTTCATCTGGTCCATCATGCTCTCGGCACCCTTGCGCAGCGAATCCAGCGCATCCGATTGATCGCCGGTGGCTTCGCCTGCATTGCCTTCACCCAGCTTCTTGCCGGCGCGGCCCATGGACTCGCCTGCGTCTGACAATTCCTGTCCCGGATCAAGGCCAAGGCCCTTCAGCCCTTCCATCATGTCATTGAGGCGCTTGCCAAGGTCATTCTGACGGCGGGCAAGTTCTCCGGTGCCGTTGCCTTCGCCCGGCTGCGTGCCTTGGCCGTTTTGCCCTTCCTGGCCCTGACCTTGCTCGCCACCCTTCTGCTGGCCACCATCGCCCTGATCGCCGCGTTCGCGGCCCTTCTGGTAGGTGTCGTCGAGGAGCTTCTTCTGGTCGCGCAGCATCTTTCCAAGCTCGTTGAGCTTGCCCTCCATCTGCGACTGGCCCTCGCCGCCCTTCTTGCCTTTGCGGGCCTGGAGGTTGTTCATCATTTCGTTCAGCTGTGACAGCAGCTGTTTTGCCTGATCCTTCGCGCCCTGCTTTGCCAGATCCTCAAGCTTGTCGAGCATCTTGTCGAGGTCGGACTGGCGCAGTTCCTGGCTGTCCTTGTTTTCTTGCGCAGTCTGCGGATTTTTCTCGGCCTCTTGCGCAAGCTGTTTCATATATTCGTTCATCGCCTGACGCAGTTCCTGCATCAGCTTCTCGATTTCCTTGTCAGTTGCGCCATTCTCCAGTGCCTGCGCCAGCTTCTCCTGCGCCTGCTTCAAGCGGCGCTGTGCGTCGGACATGGCGCTCTTGTCGATTTCCTTGGCGATTTCCCAAAGATAGGCGACGACCTCGCGCAACTGGTCGTCGGTTTTGGCACTTGCAAGGCGGGTGCGGGCGGTTTTGATGCCGAGGAAATGGCTGGCGTTACGGATCGTGTCGTCGGGCCGGATCATCAGCGCGTCGAGATAATCCAAGACCAGCGGCTTGTCGTTTGCATTGCGGGCGAGGAGGCGGCGGTCTTCCTGCAGCGCGCGGGACAGCGAGTTGGCGAAATAATATTCGGGCAACTGATAGGTTTTTGTTTCACTTGCCGCCGCTTGGCCCGCGCCATCTTGAGCATGCAGCGTGATTGCAAACGATCCGCCGGCAAGCGGGTGTTCGGTGAGGTCCTTGTTGGTTTTGGCTGCGCCGTCGCCGGTGCTTTTGCGCGGTATCGACAGGGCAAGGTCCGGCATCTCAAATAGCGGACGGGCATCGGGCGCGGTTTCCGTTGGCGCAAATTTCGCCACGGATTTGACCGCGCCATAATCGTCGGTGATCTTGTAGGTCAGGCTCAGCGTGCCCTTGGCATCGGCAGTCGGATCGGCGGTGAAGGCGATGGCTGGCGGCCTGTCGGCGATGATCTTGAAGGCCCAAGCCGCCATGGTCTGGCCGGAGCCTTGCAGCGTGACTGCCCCGTCGCTGGCCAGAACGCCCTTGAGAACCTTGCCGGAAACGGCGGCAGTGGCTGGCGTTGCGGCTGGCAGCGGCGCGGCCATAGGCTTGCCGTCCGCCAGAAGCGCAAATTCTCCGGCCGCCTCGCTGCCGATGCGGATGGTCAGTTCGGAGTTTTCCGGCACAGTTATGACCTGTCCGGCGTCCTGACTGAGGTTTGACAGAAACAGCGGCGCCTTGCCGGTGTAACGCGGCGGTGTCACCCATGCGTCGATGCGCGGCGGTACCGGCGGGATGGCGGCAGGGCCGGTCCAGATGTCGGAGATTTTGCCGCCGAAGCTGCCTTGTGAAAAAGCGAAGGCGACAAACAGGCCGAGCGCGGGCAGGGCGCGCAGGGCAAACCGGTCGTGATCAAAGGTGCGAGGCGCAGGATTGGCTGACTGGATGCCGCCCAGACTTTCAGCCATCCGCCGCTGATGCTCGCGCCATAAAGCATTGGCAAAATCATCCGGCGTTCCTGCCAGACGGTCAGTCTGCACACCTATGGGCTGGTGGTTGAGCGTGTTGGCCGCCTCGATGCGGGCGTCAATGTCGTGGCTTGAGGGCGTTCTGAATTTTCGCAGTGGCCACAGGCTAATGAGGAATGAAAGGCCAAGGACAGCGACAAAAGCAAAGCGAACCGTGTCAGGAACCGAGCGGAACAGGCCGAACCAGGAGAGTGTCAAAACGGCAGATGCGGCGATTATCGCGGGCAGAACAAGCGGCCACAGCCGTTCAAACAGAATGGACAACCCTGTCACCAGCCGGACGCGCGTCAGGCTTGGCAGGGGGTCGTCGCTGATTTGGCCCATGCTCATTGACACCAAGATAGCAGGCTTCGTGGCAAAGGCGAGGCGTGACAAATAAATGTGATTGACGAAGTGTTTGAGAGTTAAAGCCAGTCCGGAACTGAATCGAGGCCAATCAACTCCTCATAGCTCTGTCTTGGCCGGATGACGTGAAACTTGTCGCCGTTCACCAGCACTTCGGGCACCAACAATCTCGTGTTGTAGGTTCCCGCCTGAACCGCGCCATAGGCACCGGCGGAGCTGACCGACAGGAGATCGCCTTGCTCGGGCAGTTCCATTTCGCGGTCGAGCGCCAAATAGTCGCCCGTCTCGCAGACCGGGCCGACGATGTCGGCCGTGATGCGCGGGGCGTTGACGTTTGGTTCGACGACCGGGTGGATGTCGTGGTGGGCCTCGTAAAGGGTCGGGCGGATGAGGTCGTTCATTGCCGCATCGACGATTACGAAATTCTTGTGGTCGCCGCCCTTTACATACAGCACCGAGGTGATGAGGACACCGGCGTTGCCGACGATGAGGCGGCCGGGTTCGCAGATGACTTTGAGGCCCGTGCCAGCGGCGTGTTTGCGCACGATCTCTCCGTAGGCTTGCGGGAGCGGTGGCGGCTCATTGTCCATGCGGTAGGGGATGCCGAGGCCGCCGCCGAAATCGATATGGCTGATGGCGTGGCCGTCTTCGCGCAAGGTCAGCGCCAGCGCTGTGAGCAGTTTGATGGCTTCATCGAACGGCTCAAGGTCTATGATCTGGCTGCCGATATGCATGTCGATGCCGACCGCCTTGACGCCGGGCAGTTCGGCGGCGCGGGCATATGCTTGGCGCGCCTCATCGTAGGGAATGCCGAACTTGTTTTCCTTCTTGCCGGTGGAAATCTTCTTGTGGGTGCGCGCGTCCACATCCGGATTGATGCGGATCGAGACCGGGGCGACCTTGCCTGCGTCAAAGGCGCGGGCAGAAAGGAGTTCGAGTTCAGGGCGGGACTCGACGTTGAAGCAGTGAATGCCGGCAGCCAGCGCAAAATCCATCTCCCGCGCGGTCTTGCCGACGCCGGAGAACACGATTTTGGAAGGTGGAATGCCTCCTGCCAAGGCGCGGCGGAGCTCACCTTCGGAGACGACATCCGCGCCTGCGCCAAGCTTGGCCAATGTCTTGATGACGGCCTGGTTGGAGTTTGCCTTCATCGCGTAGCAAACGAGCGCATCGAGGCCCTTGAGACCGTCGGAAAAGACGCGGAAATGGCGTTCGAGCGTGGCGGTGGAATAGAGATAGAAGGGCGTGCCGACAGCTGCGGCGATGGCCGGGACGGGCACGTCTTCGGCGTGAAGCACGCCATCGCGGTATTGGAAATGGTTCACGGGAGATGCCTGAGCTTGCGCAGAATTACTTGATGAGGCCGTCGAGGATGAACGGCTTGTCTTCGACTTGCTGCGCTTTTTGGTCAGCAGAAGCCGGGTTGGCCACAGCGGATGGCGCTTCCAGCGGGGCACGGCGGCCGCAGGCGGTGAGGGAGGCAATCATCATCAGCGTGGCTAGGGAAATGGTCAGAAGGCGGGCCATGTCTGCTCCGGGAATTCGGGTTTGAGATGTCACATAGTGGAAAATCACTGAAGTGACCACCCTTGGATGTTATTGAAACAGATCCGTTGGCACGCATTGCAGCCCGAGGTGTTGCTGCATGTACGCGTAATCCCGGTCATTGTGCAGCAAGTGAGCGTTTGTCTCAATGCACCACGTGCCGATCAGCAGATCAATCGTGCTGCGGATGGTGATCCCTTTGGATCGCAAGATGCGATAATTGCGAGCGGCAACAATCGAAAGCTCGTGGCCACCGATGTCCGCAAGTTCGAAGGCCTCAAGCTGCTGCTCGAGCCGCGTTGCGACTGCTTCCGTGGGAACACCCAACAAAAGTTCGGCCAACGTCAAATCAGGTAACAAGACATTGTCTTTGTTGAGAGCTCGTTCAAGTGCACGGATATGCCCTGCGTCAACACCGCGAAAGTAGTCGATCCAAACGCTGGTATCGACAAGGACATTCATGGTTGGGGCAATCATCTTCCACGCAACGCGTCGAGATCGCCCTGCCAGTCAATCTTGCCTTTCAATGCAAGGATTCCGAGTTGCCTTTTCTTGGCCACCTGCGCCTCAAGCGCCTTCTCCACGGTTTCACGCTTGGTCTTGGTGCCCATGGCTTTCATGGCTTCGGCCATGAGATTTTCGTCGATTTCGATGTTGGTGCGCATGATGGCCTCAATGTGTATGATTTTTGATTTTATACACATTGGTGATCAGGCGCAAGAAATCCTAAGGCTTCAACTTGGCCATCCGCTTTTTCCAGTAGCTGATCTGCTTTTTCACCTGCGCCGGGGCGGTGCCGCCGAAGGAGGTGCGGCTGCGGACTGATTTGTCGACGCTGAGGACATCGAAGACGGCATCGGTGATCTGCGGGTGGATGGATTGCAGGTCGGCGAGCTTCAGCTTCTCGAGTGCGACGTTCTGTTCTTCCGCCATGGCGACGGCGCGGCCTGTGACATGATGTGCTTCGCGGAACGGGATGCCGACGATGCGGACCAGCCAGTCGGCAAGGTCTGTGGCGGTGGAGAAGCCGGAACCTGCGGCCCTCTTCATGTTGGCGGTGCGGATTTCCATGTCGGCGACCATGCCGGTCATGGCGGCAAGGCCGAGTTCGAGCGACTCTGCACTGTCGAACACGGCCTCCTTGTCCTCCTGCATGTCCTTTGAATAGGCCAGCGGCAAGCCCTTCATGACGGTGAGAAGGCCGACAAGATGGCCGTTGATCCGGCCCGTCTTGGCGCGGACGAGTTCTGCGGCATCCGGGTTTTTCTTCTGCGGCATGATCGACGAGCCGGTGGAAAACGAGTCTGACAGGCGGATGAAGCCGAACTGCGGCGTGGACCAGAGGACGATTTCCTCGGCGAAGCGCGACAGGTGCGTGGCGGTGATTGATGCTGCGGCCAAGAACTCCAGCGCGAAGTCGCGGTCGGAGACGGTGTCGATGGAGTTGCGGGTTGGCTCCCGGAAGCCGAGCTTTTGCGCGGTCATGTGGCGGTCAATCGGGAAGCCGGTGCCGGCCAGCGCCGCTGCGCCAAGCGGACATTCATTCATCCGTTCGCGGGCGTCGGCAAAGCGCGACAGGTCACGGCCGAACATTTCGACATAAGCCATCAGATGGTGGCCGAAGGTGACCGGCTGGGCGGACTGGAGATGGGTGAAGCCGGGCATGACGGAAGCGGCGTGGAGGTCCGCCTTTGCAAGCAGGGTCTCAATCAGCGCCTTCAGCGAAGCCATCGTCTGGTCGCAGCGGGCGCGGACCCACATGCGGAAATCGACGGCGACCTGATCATTGCGCGAGCGGGCGGTATGAAGACGGCCTGCGGCAGAACCGATGATTTCGGCAAGACGCGCCTCGACATTCATGTGAATGTCTTCGCGGTCGCGGCGGAACTCGAAGGTGCCGGTCTCGATTTCGGCAAGGACGCTGTTGAGCCCTGCCTCAATGGTCTTTTGGTCATCAGCCGAGATGATGGCTTGGTGGACCAGCATCTGCGAATGGGCGATGGAGCCTTCGATATCCTGCCGGTAAAGCTTGCGGTCGAAGCCGATGGAGGCGTTTATTTCCTCCATTATGGCTGCCGGACCGGCGGCGAAACGTCCGCCCCACATTTCATTGCTGGTTTTCTTGTCCGACATCTTTATATTCCACCAATGGAGATCACTGCGTGACCGAAACCAATCCAAGCAAATCCGGCATGAAACCCCTGAAGCTGCTGGCTGTTGCCGCGCTGCTCGGGGCCGTTGCCGGTGCGGCTGCGGTATACGTGAAAGGCAGCCCTTCTGTCCATGCAGGAGACCAGCTCGCGCAGACGTCGCCAAGCGGCGGTGAGTGTGCTATCAATGCCACCTTGAAAGAGAAAGTGGCCCAAGCCGCGAGCGGTGATGTGGCCGCGATGATCCCGGCCAGCCCCTCCAGACAGTTGGGTTCGCTGGCATTCAAAGGACCGGACGACAAACGCATCAGTGTAGGTTCTCTCAAGGGCAAGACGCTGCTGGTCAATCTGTGGGCGACATGGTGTGTGCCGTGCCGGGAGGAGATGCCGGCGCTGGACAGGCTGCAAGCGAAGGCGGGCAGCGACAGGTTTGAAGTGGTTGCTGTGAATGTTGATGCGGGTGACACCGGGAAACGGGCCAGGTTTTTAGCGGATAACGGGATCAAGGCCTTGAAAGATTATTCCGAGCCGACGATGGCCCTGTTTAACGCCGCAAAGAAAGAAGGTCTGGCCTTCGGACTGCCGGTGACAATGCTGATCGGGCCGGATGGGTGTCTGATCGCGGCAATGAACGGTCCGGCGAATTGGGCCGGAGACGATGCATTGAATTTAATCAACACAGTTACGGAGACTGCAGGAACATGAACGGTGATGACCTACGGCGGATTGCGCTGGCGCTGCCGGAGGTGGAGGCGAAGTCACACTTCGACACACCGGATTTCCGCGTCAATGACAAGATTTTTGCCACACTGAAGAATGACCGGCTTGGTGTTTTGAAGCTTTTGCCGGAGCAGCAGGAAATGCTCGTGGCGTCAGAACCTGAAGTGTTCTCGCGGCTCAACAACAAGATGGGCGCGCAGGGCTGGACCGAGGTTTATCTGGCTGGTGCCGATGAGGCGCTGCTGAAATCGGCGCTGACACTGGCTTGGCGCAATGTGACGACGAAGAAATTGCAGGCGACGCTGGTTGGGTGAGTGATTCGAGAAGCGTCGAAAGGCCTCACGCAGCCCTTATGTCAAATCCCCTCAGGCCACCTCAGCCCGAGGAACAAACGCCTTTACCTTGATCTGCTTTTCGGTCTTCCGCATGCGGGCAATATTATAGCTGTTTTGCATGCGCATCAGCGTGTCCATCGAAACACCAAAGGCCTTCTCGATGCGGAGCGCCATTTCTGGTGAGAGATCGACATGTTCATTCAACAGCGCGGAGAGCGCGGGCCTCGTCACGCCCAGCGCCTTTGCCGCGTCGGTGACCGAAAGCGGAATGGCATCGACAATCTCATGCCGGATAAATCCACCGACATGCGGCGGATTTTTTAGTCTGATTCCGAATTCGCCAGTCATAGCGTCCTCCTAATGATGGTCCTCAAAGTTGAGATCGATAATTTCGATGTCCAGCCGGTCGATGCAAAATGTGATGCGCCAATTCTTGGTGACCGAAAGGCTCCACACGCCCTTGCGGTTGCCTGTGAGCAGATGCGCCTTCCAGCCCGGAATGGAGCGCAGCTCGTCTTCGTGTTGCATGTCCTGCAGGAACAGGACGATGCGAAGGATTTTGTCTGCGGCGACAGCAGGCACACCTGATCGATCATCTCGATCAATCAGGTTCCGCAATCCCTTGTGAACGACATTGCGGATGCGCATGGCAGCAAGAAATAGCGGCATTTCCGTCTTGCGTCAAGTGACGGGTAACAGGCTGTCATGACTTTCGAGTTACGTCCGCGCTGCAGGTCATTCATGCGCGGCTGGGTTCCTTTGTAGAAAGCCCGGGGAGAGTTTACTTTTTAACAGTTCGTTCGACGATTTTCACTGGCGGTGGCAAAAGTCAACTGTCCCCGATCCTGAACTTCTACCGTGTCGGCACTGGATGCTCGCCGCGATAGTCATAAAACCCGCGACCGGCCTTGCGGCCAAGCCAGCCGGCTTCGACGTATTTCACGAGAAGCGGGCAGGGGCGGTATTTGGAATCGGCGAGGCCGTCGTGCAGCACCTGCATGATTGACAGGCAGGTGTCGAGGCCGATGAAATCTGCGAGTTGCAGCGGGCCCATCGGGTGATTGGCGCCGAGCTTCATGGCTGTGTCGATGGCTTCGACCGAGCCGACGCCTTCATAGAGTGTGTAGATGGCTTCGTTGATCATCGGCAGCAGGATGCGGTTGACGATAAAGGCCGGGAAGTCTTCGGCGACCGTGATGGTCTTGTCGAGTTTGCCGACAAACTCCTTGGCGAAGGCGAAGGTAGACTCATCTGTGGCGATGCCGCGCACCAGTTCGACGAGCTTCATCACCGGCACCGGGTTCATGAAATGGATGCCGATGAATTTTTCTGGCCGGTCGGTGTTGGCAGCGAGGCGGGTGATGGAGATCGACGAGGTGTTGGTGGCCAGCATTGCGTCCGGCCGCAACACGGGGCAGACGGAAGCAAATATTTTTTTCTTGGTGGCTTCGTCTTCGGTGGCAGCTTCAATCACCAGATCGCAGGCGCCAAGGTCGGCGACGGTGTTTGCAGGCTTGACGTGGCCGAGCGCGGCGTTGCGGGCGTCTTCGGTGATCTTGCCGGAGGTGACCTGACGGCCAAGGCCCGAACCGACGGTGCTGATGCCCTTTTCGATGCGCTCGGGCGTGATGTCGTGCAACAGGACGTCAATACCGGCCAGTGCGCAGACCTGGGTGATGCCTGATCCCATTTGCCCTGCACCGATCACGCCTACTGTCTTGATGTTCGCCACTGTTATACTCCGGATTTTTTACTGATCTGCCAAACTAGCGCCCGTCGTGGGGCACGTCCACCCTGCCTTTAGATGATTGGTGAAGATGTTTGTTGGATTTCTTTACACACGGGAGAGCACCCTTGTGCAACTTACGGCCAAAGAAAGATCGGCAAAATCAGCAGGAAGAGAATTACGATGGGCTGAATTACAACGATTCGAGCGAAATTTGATGGCTCGCGATCTGTGAACTCGTTTACGCGGTAACTTTTGTCTCTATCCGGGTTTACGACATCAAAGTCCCATTTTGCGCGACGGTAAAACCGCAGGTCTGCAGCCTCGAACAAGATAAATTTGCACGCTCCCGCCAAACTGGCCAGCGCGAGTAGTAGCTGAAGGGTATACTTAAGCGTCATTCAGCAACCTACGAGAAACAAGTTTGCCTTTTATCTCGTCTTCCGGGGCGTGTCACTAAAAAGCCCGGCGTCAGGGCCGGTCCTTCCAAATTTCGACATTGGCGCTGCCCCTCATCCGTCCGCTTCGCGGCCACCTTCTCCCCGCAAGCGGGGAGAAGTAAAGGTCAGAGCGCTTTTTCCAGCTGCGGCAATATCTCGAACAGATCACCCACAAGACCGTAATCCGCCACCTGGAAGATCGGGGCTTCTTCGTCCTTGTTTATGGCGACGATGACTTTTGAGTCCTTCATGCCGGCAAGATGCTGGATGGCGCCGGAGATGCCGCAAGCGATGTAGAGGTCGGGGGCGACGACTTTGCCTGTTTGGCCGACTTGCCAGTCATTGGGGGCGTAGCCTGCGTCTACCGCGGCGCGGGACGCGCCGACGGCGGCGTTGAGCTTGTCGGCGACAGGCAGGATCACTTCCATGAACTTCTCGTTTGAGCCGAGCGCGCGCCCGCCGGAGATGATGATCTTGGCGGAGGTGAGCTCGGGCCGGTCGCCGCCGGAGAGGGCCGAGGAGATGTATTTCGACAGGCCCGGATCACCAGCGGCCTTGACGGCTTCAACCGGGGCGGAACCGCCTTCGCCGGTGGAGGCGAAGGTTGCGGTGCGCACTGTGATCACCTTGATCTTGTCAGTCGACTGCACGGTCTGGATGGCGTTCCCGGCGTAGATCGGGCGCTGGAATGTGTCGGCGCTTTCCACGGCAATAATGTCGGACAGTTGCATCACATCAAGGAGGGCGGCGACGCGCGGCAGGACGTTTTTGCCGGTGGTGGTGGCAGCGGCGACGATGGCGTCGTAGCTTGGGGCAAGCGAGACGATGAGGGCGGCGAACGGTTCGGCGACGCGCTGTTCGAGCGAGGCGTCATCAGCCAAGAGCACTTTCTTGACGCCCGAGAGCTTGGCGGCTGCGTCGGCGACAGATTTGCAGCCCTTGCCAGCGACCAGCACATGGACGTCGCTGCCCATTTGGGCAGCTGCGGTCAGCGCCTTGTTGGTCTGGTCCGAGAGGTGGGCATTGTCGTGTTCGGCAATGAGGAGAATGGTCATGGGTGAGTTCCTTCGCTTTGCCTTAGAGGACGCCGGCTTCGTTTTTCAGTTTGTCGATGAGTTCTGCAACTGACTTGACCTTGACGCCGGCCTTGCGGCCTGACGGCTCGACGGTCTTGAGGACCTTGAGGCGCGGTGCGGTGTTTACGCCGTAGTCGGCAGGCGTCTTTTCATCGAGCGGCTTCTTCTTGGCCTTCATGATGTTTGGCAAAGAAGCATAGCGCGGCTGGTTGAGGCGAAGGTCGGTGGTGACAACGGCTGGCATTTTCAGCTCGACTGTCTGCAGGCCGCCGTCCACTTCGCGGGTGACGGAAATGGTGCCGCCTTCCGGCGAGACCTTGGAGGCGAACGTCCCCTGCGCCCAGCCGAGAAGGGCGGATAGCATCTGGCCGGTCTGGTTGGCGTCATCGTCGATGGCCTGCTTGCCGCAGATGACGAGCTGGATGCCTTCGGCTTCAACAATGCCCTTGAGTATTTTTGCCACCGCGAGCGGCTCGATGAGGTCGTCGGTCTTGACAAGGATGCCGCGGTCAGCGCCCATCGCGAGCGCGGTGCGGATGGTTTCCTGCGCCTGCTGCGGGCCGACGGAGACGGCGATGATTTCATCTGCCTTGCCGGCTTCCTTCAAGCGAATTGCCTCTTCGACGGCGATTTCGTCGAACGGGTTCATCGACATTTTGACGTTGGCCAGATCAACGCCCGAACCATCCGCCTTGACGCGGATTTTGACGTTGTAGTCGACAACCCGTTTGACGGGCACAAGGATTTTCATCGCTCAAAACCTTTCTCGAGGCATGGAGGTTTCGCCATAGCCGTTCAGGGGCCATGATGGATAGCCAAAAGCCGACATTCCATCCAGAAATTTGCGCTGCAGCTCCTTAGATAATATTGACGTTTACGTCAACTATTTGAACTGCGGCATTTCAGTCCGGCCGCCCCCATTTTGCTGGTGCTGTCACCGTCGCGGAGGCGGCTGCCTGCCCGGACACAATGGGCTGCAATTCCCGGTCAAACAGCGGCACGCCTTTGCGCCGCAGGAACAGCACCAAAATCGAACCGGCAATGATGCCGCCGACGTGGCAGGGCCATGAGACCTGGTCGTCGCTTTGCACGCCGAGCATCACGAACTGGAACCCGACCCAAAGAGCCAATGGAATCCATGCCGGGATGCGCAGCGGAATGCGCATCAGCACCAGCACCCAGACTTTCACCTTCGGATGCAGGATGAGATAGGCGGCGACGATGCCGGCGATGGCGCCGGATGCGCCGATCAATGGGGCCTCGCTGTCGGGCAGTATGACGCCGTGCAGCCAAGCCCCCGCAACGGCGCACGCCAGATAGAAGATCAGGAACTTCACATGGCCGAGTGCGTCTTCAACGTTGTCGCCGAACACCCAAAGGAACAGCATGTTGCCGCCGAGATGGAAGATGTCGGCGTGGAGGAAGGCGTAGGTGATGTAGGTCCAATCCTCGGGAACAAACACGTCCGCAGGGGCCAACTCGACGATGTCGTGCATGACTGCGGGTATGTAGCCGAGGCCGTAGACATTGGCGGTGGATGCGGCTTCATTGACGCCGAGGACCGTGGCGATAAAAATCAGCACGTTGGCAACAATCAAGCCGACGGTGACATACTGGAAGCGGATGTGTTCGAGCCCGTTGCTGTCATGAAGCGGTATAAACATGCGCAGTCCCTGTCAGGATTACCGGTTGGCTCCGGGTACCCATAACACGTCTTTTGCGCCATTGTCATTGACACTGCGTGAGGCGACGAACAGGAAATCAGACAGGCGGTTGAGATATTTCACCGCTTCGGGATTGACCGTTTCCTTCTGCGCCAATTCGACCGCGATGCGCTCGGCGCGGCGGGTTACCGTTCGGGCGACATGAAGCGCGGCGGCGGCGGGTGAGCCTCCCGGCAGCACGAAGGATTTGAGCGGTTTGAGGGAGGCGTTGAGCGCGTCAATGGATTGCTCGAGCCAGAGCACCTGCGAGGCGACGGCGCGCAAGGGCTCATACTCCGGCGGCTCCTTTGTGTGCGGCGTTGCCAGATCCGCGCCGACGTCGAACAGGTCGTTCTGGATGCGCGCGAGCATTGCGTCGATTCCTGAATGCTCGAACGTGTGCAGACGTGCCATGCCAACGGCGGCGTTGGCTTCATCGACGGTGCCGTAGGCGTCAATGCGCAGGTCGCATTTGAGGCGGCGTTCCTTGCCGACCAGACCAGTGGTGCCGTCATCGCCGGTGCGGGTGTAAATCTTGCTCAGGGTGACCATGGATGCGCCTTCAGTTCGGGCGGCCGAAATAGATGACAAGGACGATCAGGATGACGGCGATGGCCTGGAGGAGGACACGCAATTGCATCATCTTGTTGGACGTGTTGCCGGAGCCGCCCTTCATCATGTTGCGCAGGCCCGCGAACAGGGCACCGACAACGCCGAGCATGACGAGGAAGGCGAGGACTTTCAGAGCTGTGGACATGAAGGGACTTTCAAAATTCAGGTATCGTTACGACCATTTGGCCATGAGCGCATAGAGCCAAGTGGCGGGCAGGATGCGCTTGAGAATGACGCCCACTTTCGCTGGCGCAGTGACGACATAGTGCGGTCGGGGCCTTGCGGACAGAAGGGCGTGCTTCAAAACCTTGTAGACGGCGTCCGGCCCCGCCTTGGGCCCCTTCTTGCCGCCGGAGCGCAACAGGGCAAGACGCTTTTCGTATGCGACTTTATGGGCGGAATGGGTCATGTCGAGATATTTGTCTGCCATCTTTGCCGCGTTGACGGCGATTTTGGAACGGATTGCGCCAGGCTCGATGAGGGAGAGGTGAATGTTGGATCCTCGCAGTTCCATCCGCATTGTTACCATCAGGCCCTCGACGGCATGTTTGGAGGCGTTGTAAGCGCCGCGCCACATTTGTGGGACGAGGCCGAGTATGGAGGAGTTGAAGATGACCCTGCCATGGCCTTGGCGGCGCATGACCGGGAGGATTTGCCTTGTCAGATCGTGCCAGCCGAAGAAGTTTGTCTCGAACTGTTCGCGCAGCGCATCCATAGGCAAGTCTTCGACAGCGCCGGGCTGGGCATAGCCGCCATTGTTGAACAGCGCGTCCAATGTGCCGCCTGTTGCCGCCAGCACATCGGCGACAAGGCGTTTGATTGAAACGGGATCGCGATAATCGAGAAAGAAGCACTCGAGTCCATCAGATTTCAGCGCCGCAATGTCTTCGGCTGTGCGGGCGGTGGCAAACACGCGCCAACCATCGTCGCGCAGCGCGCGGGCGCAAAAAGCACCGATGCCGGTTGAGCATCCGGTGACGAGAATGGTTTTACGGCTGTTCATTTGTGGTTCCGTATGGGATTCATGGCGCGACGGCTTGCCAAATCAGGCCGAGACTTCCCATATTCAACCAGTTGACGCAACGCAGGCGGGTTCATGCTTCGCAAGTTCATTGTCATAAAGCGCATCCTCTTCGATGCGCTCGGTCATTACAATGATGATGACGGATGGGCGATGGCGAGCCATGTTGCGCTGTCAACGCTGATGGCGCTGTTTCCATTCCTGATTTTTGCCGGCACGCTGGCGTCGTTTCTGGGAGCAGAAACATTTGCCGACACGGCTGTTCATCTGATCTTTGACACTTGGCCTGAACAGATCAGGGCGCCGCTGGCGCAGGAGGTCAAGAATGTGCTGACAGTGCAGCGTGGCGGCCTGTTGACGATTTCAATTCTGGCGGCGGCGTATTTTGCCGCGAGCGGCATCGAGGCTTTGCGCGTTGCGCTAAACCGGGCCTACCGCGAGAAAGAGACGCGATCGCTGATTTTCCGGCGGCTGCAAAGCATCGGCTTTGTGCTGGTGGCGGCCATCGGCATGGCGGCGATCAGCATACTCCTCGTCCTCGCGCCGCTGGCGCTCAAGATTGCGGAAAGCTGGATGCCGTGGATTGAACCCTATGGCGGCACCATCGCCGTATGGCGCTATCTGATTGCCGTCGTCGTCCTGATCGGCGGGCTGCTTGCCGTGCATTTCTGGCTGCCGGATGGCAAGCGGCCGTTTGTGCTGATCCTGCCGGGCATTGTGCTGACGCTGGTCGCGTGGGTAGCTAGCGCGATGATTTTTGCGACTTACCTTGAGCGGTTCGCCAACTATTTCTCGACCTACGCAGGGTTGGCGTCGATCGTGATCGCGCTGGTGTTTCTCTATATTGTGGCGGCAATTTTCATTGTGGGCGCGGAGATCAATGCGGCGATCAACCTTTATGCCGAGTCGCGCAAGCGGCTGTCGCGCCGCTGAGCGGTGGCGATCCAGACGGCAGCGGCCACGATTGCCATGCCGGCGAACTGGATGGGTTGAAGCTGCTCGCCGAACAAGAACCACGCCATAACGGCGGTGACTGCCGGAACGAGATAAAACAACGCTCCGACCGAATTCATCGACCCGCGCTGAATCAACAGCATCAGCAGGAAGATCGCGCCGATTGACAGGACGATGACCAGCCAGGCGAGCGCAAACCAAAGCTCTGGCGTGGCGTCGAATTGCTGATCTTCGAATGCCAGCGACAGGGCCAGCGTGACCAAAACCGCGCCTGCATACTGGGCCGCAGCCCCGGTGACCATATCAGAACTGCCGCCGGTCTTTTTCTGCCAGACAGTTCCGGCGCTGATGGCGAAGACGGCGAGAAATGACGCAGCGATGGTTGCCAGGTTGACGCCGTCTGAAACAACGGAAAGCTTTGGCCAAAGCACAAGCGCGACGCCCAAAAGACCTGCGCCAAGCGCTGCCCAATGGCGGGAAGTGGCGCGTTCTCCCAGAAGCGCCCCTGCAAGCAAGGCTGTGAGGATTGGCTGAAGGCCGACGATGAGCGCCGACATGCCTGCCGGAAGGCCGTTACGGATGGCCCAGAAAACGCAAGCCAAATAGACACCATGGATCAGTGCGCCGGCAATGGCGGCGTTGACGATTGTGGCGCGCGGCGGCGCCGCCCTGCCCGACACCACGGCAAATACGCCGAGCAGAAGCCCGGCGATGGCGAACCGGACCGCGAGAAACCAGAACGGTTCAGCGTGCGGCATGGCATATTTCGCTCCGATGAAGCCGGTCGCCCACAGAAGGACAAACAGGACGGGCATGGACAGCGTCTTCATTTGACAAATTCACCATGTGAGCATTTGCGCGTTGCGGTCGCGGCAATTGACGGGCCTGTATACGAATCATTAAAGTTTCAATAGCTTGAATCGGCGGCCGACCGCACGCATTCCGGTTGAACAAAGAGTAAGGACCGCCATGCTCTACGCCTTGGACACGCAGACCCAGCTGTTCCTTTTCACGTCCATTGTTGTCGGGAGTTTCTTTCTCGGCAATGCCATGGACGGTGTGTTTGGGAAACACGGGTTTGGGATTTTCGGCAACATGATCATTATCGCCGCCGGTTTCTTTATCGGTGTGTGGGTCAGCCGTTACATTGGCTATCCGGTCGGCAATTTCAGATTTGGCGTCGTTGTCGGTCTGACCGGCTCATTTGTCTCCCTGCTTGTGCTCGCGGTTTTGAAGGCGCTGCTGAACCGGTTGTGATTGCTCAAAATCCGAGCTGACGCTTGATGTCCTGCGGCCGGATTCCTTGTTTGCGCATATCCCGCAATGATGGCGAGCCTGCGCTCTTGGCAAGCTTGGGACCATCGGGCGCGGTGATCAACGGGTGATGGTGATAGACCGGCTCCGGCAATGACAGCAATTGTTGCAGCAGGCGGTGGATTGACGTGCTGTGATAGAGGTCCATTCCCCGCACGACGTCTGTGACGCCTTGCAGCGCGTCGTCGACGGTCACCGAGAGATGGTAGCTCGTGGGCGTATCCTTGCGCGCAAGGATGACGTCGCCCCATGCGGAGGGGTTTGCCGTGATGCGGGCTTGGCCCGCTGGGGCTTTTTCAGTCCAGCCAAGGTCGTTGCCGGCCAAGGCCAAGGCTTTGACCATATCAAGACGAAGCGCATGGTCTTCACCGGACGCGATACGGCTGGCCAAATCGTCGGCGTTCAGTTCCCGCTCAGAGCCGGGATATTGCGGCGCGCCGAGTGGGTCGTGCGGCCATCTGCCCTCTGACGCCTGAATGGCGGCATCAATCTCTTTGCGCGACATGAATGAGGGATAGACGAGTCCAAGCGATTTCAGGCGCTGCAACGCCGCAGCGTAGTCGGCGAAATGCTCTGACTGACGGCGCACCGGCGTTTCCCATTCAAGGCCCAGCCATTCAAGATCCTCAAGGATAGTCGCCTCAAACTCCGGGCGGCAGCGGCCTAGGTCGATGTCTTCGATGCGCAGCAGCAATCGCCCGCCGGATTGGCGCGCCAATTGCTGGTTCAGCAGCGCCGAATAGGCGTGGCCCAGATGCAGATATCCGTTGGGGCTGGGGGCGAAGCGGAAAACGGGTGGACTCACTGCTGCCAAGCCTTTCCTTGTTTGTTGTTCTGTTGATACGGTCGTGGTGCAAACAAGGAAAGTGCCGTGCGGACAATTGAGACGCTGGATGATTTGACCGAGCAGCTGGCAGGATTGTTGCGGCTGGACCCCCGGCTTGCAGACGCCGCGCGGATTGCCGGTCCGCTTCCCCTGCGCCGGACCGCGCCGGGTTTTGCAAGCCTTGCCAACATCATCGTGTCGCAACAGGTTTCCAAGGCCAGCGCGGACGCAATTTTCGGTCGGCTTGCAGCGCAGGACGTCTTGCACGAGACCGGTTTGTTCTTGCGCCGTGATCCGGCGGCATTGCTCGGCTGCGGCCTGTCCCGGCCAAAGCTGAAAACCCTGCTCCTCGTTGCGGCAGCATGCGAGGACGGCTCACTTGACCTGCACGGACTTTGCGGCCTGCCTGCCGAAGAGGCCATCACAACCCTGAGCAAGACACCGGGAATCGGTCCTTGGACCGCCGAAGTCTATCTCCTGTTTGCAGCCGGGCACCCGGACATTTTTCCGGGTGGCGACATCGCCTTGCAGAACGCCTTCCAGATGATCTTTGAGCTGCCGGACCGGCCGACGGCGAAGAAGCTGACGGAGGCTGCACAGCGCTGGTCGCCGCACCGGGGCGCTGCATCACGTCTGCTCTGGGCTTACTATGGTGTTCAGCGAGGGATGGGTGGCAAGACGCCGATCTGACTTTGCCCGCATCAAAGGCGTGGTCGCCGTGTGATTTCGGCCATTTGCCGCAGCAGCCATGGAATTTTCGGGCTTCACATTCCCGTCATGTGCAAACTAGAGTGTGTGCAGCAAGCATGCACTGGTTACAGTGCAGTGATTCTTGACTTGGTTATTGGAGGCAATTCTTGACGATTGCGGTCTCGCCCAATTCCCTTCCCGCCTTGGTGCTCAACGCGGACTATCGTCCGCTGAGCTATTACCCGCTGTCGCTTTGGTCCTGGCAGGACTCCATCAAGGCTGTGTTCCTCGACCGTGTGAACATTCTTGCCGAATATGACACGCAAGTTTCATCGCCATCGTTTTCGATGCGGTTGCCGAGCGTTGTGTGCCTGAAGACCTATATCAAGCCGGCCCGGCATCCTGCGTTCACGCGGTTCAACGTGTTTCTGCGCGACAAGTTTGAATGCCAGTATTGCGGGGCGCCGGAAGACCTGACGTTTGATCATGTCGTGCCGCGCCGCTGTGGCGGGCAGACAACGTGGGAAAATGTCGTTGCGGCGTGTTCGCCGTGCAATTTGAAAAAGGGCGGACATATGCCCAGCCATGTGCGCATGCACCCCCGCCAGAAGCCCTACCAGCCGACCGTGCAGGACTTGCACAACAACGGGCGGTCGTTTCCACCGAACCATCTGCATGAAAGCTGGATGGATTATCTATACTGGGACACAGTCCTCGAACCATAGCCCCGAAATCCGCTCAGCCGGGCTGCAAATGCGGTTTCGCTGCGCTTCCGGTGCTCATGGACAAAAGTCCATTCCGCTCCGGTTCTCGCGAACCCGCAATTTTCGCCGCAGCTGAACGAATTTCTCCGTCTGTAGGTCAACCTACTTTTTTAAGCCTTCCAAGCCGCGCGGAACGCCACCAGCATCAGGGCCAGGCTTGCAGGCACGTTCCAGCCGGCCATGGACAGGCCGAGGATGCGCAGCGCGGCTTTGTCGCAGGATGGCGGTCTGATGGCGTTGAGATCATCGAGCAGAGTTCCTGCGTCGTTGGTAACATTGGTCGATGCGGCGGAACAGTCGGTTGGACCTGCCCACCAAGCCCATTCGACGCCGGCGTGATAGACAGCGATCGATAGGCCATAGAGCATGAGAAGACCACCGGCGGCGAGCAGCGCCCGTGAGACGTTGCGATTGCTGTTGGCTGCAAGCGCGGCCAACAGCGTCAGCGGCGCGCCGAGGTAGTAGGGTGTGCGTTGTTCCAGACACAGTTTGCACGGCATGTAGCCGCCGACATATTGGAACAGAAGCGCTGTGCCGACGACGCCTGCCATGGCAACTGCCAGAAGCAGGGCGGTTCGTGCTGTGGATTTGTCGAGAAATGCGGTCAGCCCGGCCATGGAAGTCTCACTTTCAGCCAAAATACCGAAATGCCAAATACAGCAGGATTAGGGCGGCGGCGGCGGCGGCGGCAATCAGGCCAAGGCGCTTTTCGACAAATTCCTGAATGGGCGCGCCGTATTTGCGTAAAAGCCAGGCGAGGAAGAAGAAGCGTGCGCCGCGGGCGAGGATGCACGATGCAATGAAGACCCAGATGTTGACTGCTGCCGCGCCGGATAAAATGGTCACCACCTTGATCGGCGGCAAATGGGCAAGGCCTGAGGTGACCAGCATCAAAAGGATCGTGTCGGCGTTGGAGGAGCCGCGCAGCGCCTCGAATGTGTCGAGCTTGCCGTAGAATTCCAGCACAGGCCTGGCCACTGCTTCATAGGCAAAATAGCCGATCATCCAGCCAAGAATGCCGCCGAGCACGGACGCAACAGTCGCCACGAGCGCATAGCGGTAAGCGCGGTCACGGCGCGCCAGAACCATTGGCAGGAAAAGAACATCGGCCGGAACAAGGAAAAATGAGCTCTCGATGAAGGCGATGACTGCCAGCCATGTTTCGGCGGACTTGCGGGCGGCCAGTGAAAGCGTCCAGTCGTAGAGGCGTCGAAGCATGATGATTCCGGGACGTTGATCGGTGCCAAAGCTGTCATCGTTGGAAGCGCTTTGGCTGCGCCGCTGTCCTAGCCGTTCAGATTCAGAACGGCAAGGCAATGAACTGCGCGAGATCAAAACAAGTTCGTGATTGTGGTTGACCGCAGGGGCGGTGATGATTTATCTCACGCGCCGTGGCGGGTCACTCCGCACGAGCCCCTGTGGTGGAATTGGTAGACGCGCTCGACTCAAAATCGAGTTCCGAAAGGAGTGCTGGTTCAAGTCCGGCCAGGGGCACCAGTTTCCAAGATTGTGTTTGTGAACTCAACTGCGCCCTGTCAAGGAGCGTAACCGGTCTCGCACGAGGCGACCGAGGTTTTGTGTTTTCTTGTAAAGGTCGATCTGGCTGGCCGCCTGGCGCATGGCGCGGTCTGAATTGGGCAGAAGGCCGACAAGCAGAGTGATCATGCTTTCGCGCTCTTTCCACAACCGCGTCATGACGGGATGGTCGTGCACTGCGAGCGAATCCGCCCGCTCGACATTGGGATCGTCAAGCAGTCGCCGCGTCGTGTCGAGCATCAGCAGCGCGCCAGGAGACCACTTCGCGTAATTCTCGTCGTAGGCTGTCTTCCATGTGTAAGCCATTCCGGCTTCGCGCATGACAACGAGCGAGGCGATGGCCTTGCCGTTGAGATCAAGGGAATGGATGCGACACATGTCGCGCTGGGCCAGATTGTACAATGCTTCGCGGGTAAAGGCAGCGCGATAGCGGTCGATGGTCATGGCCGTGCCGGAGCGGCCTTTCCAGCCCTTGGTTTCAAGTGCGAGGAATTCCTCTGTCCGGCGGCGCACGTCTGCGGGCTCCCGGGCTTCATCGAAGGAAACTACGCCAAATTCGCCAAGGCGGCGCAGAAGACGGCCATACCCGCGCAAATGATGAGGGGTCACCGCGAGCTTGAGATAGTCGTCCGGCTCCTCGCCGGTGACCAGCATCGGCCGGCTTTTTCGGCCAATGGCGGTGACCGACAGATTGCGGCCAATGGCTGCGACGCGCAACGCCTGGGCGACAGGGCCGTTCTCGGCGATATCCGGAATGACCAGAACTTCCGGCAGCTTGAGATGCTTGCGGGCCAGAATGTCCAGCACATCCTCGAACACACCGACAGGATCATCGCGGTCGACAAGCGGCGTTCCGAGCGGGGCGAAGGGCGATGACCATGCCCTCAGAATGTCCGGGCCCAGCCCAAGGCCTGGCTTCTCAACGGAAAAAGGCATCAGGAACCGCACGCGGCTGCGATCATCCGCCTCGTCGCGCATGACCATGAAGCGGATTTGCCTGTCTTCCAGCCGCGGCATCGCGGGCGCGAGAAAGCGCGGGTTGAAGAATATGTTGGGTTCCGCCGCGCGCCAGGACAGGTATTCAAGTTCTTCGGACAGCTCGAAGCCTGCACCTGCCGGATAGACTGACAGTCGGCGGGCCGGACTGGTGCGGGCAACGCCCTCCATTTGTGCCAGAACCGGCTCTTCAAGCTCAAAACCGGCAAGGCTCGCCATCATTGCCGCTGCTGCGCCGCCTCCGGTCTGCTCTTCAAACACGGGTGTTCCAGCCATCATGATGCTGCTCCGGCGGACGCTGAGAAGAGGCTGGCAAGGGCGGAAGCCTTGATGCCAAGGCGCTTCCACACGACAATGCCGAGAACGAGAGCCTCAAAAACCATTCCCGAAGAGAAAGAAAATGCCGCTCCCCATAGCCCCCAAACAGGCACGAGGACAGAGCATAGCGCGATGCTGAGAACAAGCGTTGCTCCGTAGATCCATGCGCAGACATTCTGATTGCCAGACATGTTCAACAGGCTTTCAGCGGGCCCAACCGAGGCGCGCATGACCACGCCTATGACGAGGACAAACAACAGCGGATAGCCCGCCCTGAAGGATTCGCCAAACAGGGAAAGCAGCGGTTCGCCCAAGAGCAGCACAATGCCGCCCATGAACAGGGATGGCCAGAATGTCCAGCGCGCCGAGGCAATGACAAAGGATTCCAGCTCGTCTTTGCTGCCTTCGTGGATCAACTGCGCATAGCGTTGGCTCACGCCCGCCTTGACTGCAAAATAGACAAAATGGACCAGTGCGAGCGTCTTGGCCGTGGCGAAGTAAACGGCAACCTGATCCGGCGGCAGATAGTGGCCGACGACGAGGACGTCTGCGTTGGTAAGGAGGAACAGGAAGCCTTCAACCAGAAAAATCGGGATTGAGACAGATATCCATTCGCCAAAATTCACCTGCTTCGGCCCGTCGGGCACCATGCGGTCAACGCTCGCCGTGATGGCGAGCAACTGCACGATGGTGGTCGTGTAGGTGGCAAGAATTGCTGCAATCACCGCAGTCTTGGCTGACGTCTCAAAGCCTGCGCCAAGCGCAATGACCATGAAAAGCAGGATGAGAAGCGGGCGGACAATGTAGGTTGGCGACAGGGCCTTGACGGGCCAAGCGTTGGCGCGGGCGGTTCCCTCAAGCGTATCGCCGAGCGCAATCATTGGAAGGGCGATGGCCCCGAGAATGAATGGCGCCACGTAATAACTCTCAATACGGTCGGCAAGAATGAATGTTGCTGCAATGCCGAATGTCGCTACTGCTGTCGCTGCAAGAAGCGTGAAAATACGGCCGGTCAGGAGAATGCCGCGCAATTCGTCATCGCTGCCGGTGGCGCGGTACTGGGGCACGAAGCGGACAATGGATGTTGCAAAGCCGAAGCAGGACAGATTGCCGGCAATGATGGCAGCGGTCCAGACAAGGACGAAAATGCCATATTCAAAGTCGCCCATCCAGCGCGCAAGGAGGATTTGCGAGACAAACGCGATGGCGGCGCTGACCAGACGGATGGCAAAGGCGATAAGCGACATGCGCCGCGCGACCATGTTCTGGTCACTAGATGTCAGCAGTTCGTCGATCTTTTCCGCAAACGGAAGCGCACGCGCCGCCCATATGCCAGGCAGCAATCGTTCGGCGGCTATGCTTGCGGAAATCCGCATCTTCTTACCCGTTTGACTATCCACCCCTTGGCCGTAGCAGCAAAGGGTTTAAAAACGGTTCGGCTCTGATGCGCGAAGCGGAAGTTGTGGTTTATTCACGCCGAAAAATGGACGCTGGTGCGAACGGCCCCGCAGATCGCGGGACCGGAAATGCCATTTCAAATCAAGCGAATGCCCCATGACAATGCTTGAACTTCTTGCCGGAGCCACAGGGGCAGGCTTCATTGCGGCTGACCTTGCCCCATGTCGAGGGATCGTTCGGATCGCGGTTCTCGGGGGCAACGATTTCCTCACTGTAGAAGGCTGAACCTTCGCCGAAATCATTTTCGCCGGTAGTGCCGTCGATATGCTCGCCGTGCATTTCAGGAAGTTCTGATGCGGGCGCATCGGCTTGTTGGCGGACGACCTCAACGCGCATCATCTGCGAGGTGACGACCTGGCGCAAATTTGTCAGCAGCGCCTGAAAGAGCTCGAAGGCTTCTGACTTGTATTCGTTCAGCGGGTCGCGTTGGGCATAGCCGCGGAAGCCAACGACCGAACGCAAATGGTCGAGATTGACCAAATGTTCCCGCCAAAGTCCGTCCAAGGTTTCCAGAAGGATCTTTTTCTCGACAAAGGCCGTGATTTCCGGGCCAAATCTTGCCGCGCGTTCCGCGGCAGCCGCGTCTGAGGCGGCCAACAGGCGCTCACGGATTTCGTCTTCGGCGATGCCTTCTTCCTTGGCCCAATCTTCGACGGGCACGTCAAGGTTCAAGGTTTCACGAACCTCATCGGCGAGGCCTTTGGAATCCCACTGTTCAGCGTATGCGGTTTCAGGAATGTGCTTGCTGACAATGGCTTCGATGGTTTCATGGCGCATTTCGGTGACGGTTTCCGTCAGATGCTCGCCGTCCATCAATTCCTTGCGCTGTTCGAAGATCACCTTGCGCTGGTCGTTTGAAACATCGTCGTATTTCAGGAGGTTTTTGCGAATGTCGAAGTTGCGGGCTTCGACCTTCATCTGCGCCTTTTCCAGCGCCTTGTTGATCCAAGGATGGACGATGGCTTCATCCTCCTTGAGCCCGAGTTTCTGAAGCATCGAATCCATGCGATCTGAGCCGAAAATGCGCATCAGATCATCCTGCAATGACAGGAAGAATTTCGACCGGCCGGGATCGCCCTGACGGCCGGAACGGCCGCGGAGCTGGTTGTCGATGCGGCGGCTTTCGTGGCGCTCGGTCGCCAGAACGAACAGGCCGCCTGCGGCAAGCGCCTTGTCCTTGAGAACCTGTATCTCGGCACGGATGGCGGCCTCTTTGGCTGCGCGCTCTGCACCTTCAGGCATGTCTTCAAGTTCAGCGGCGATACGCATGTCGGCGTTGCCGCCGAGCTGGATGTCGGTGCCGCGACCTGCCATGTTGGTGGCGATTGTGATTGCGCCGGGAACACCCGCCTGCGAGACAATGAAAGCTTCCTGCTCATGGTAGCGCGCGTTCAGCACCTGGAAATTCTGGATGCCTTCGGTGCGCAGCCTTTCGGCCAGCATTTCGGATTTCTCGATGGAAGTGGTGCCAACAAGAATCGGCTGGTTCTTGGCATGGGCGTCACGAACCTCGCGGACGATGGCGCGGAATTTTTCTTCCGCCGTGCGATAGACCTCGTCGTGATCGTCTATGCGCCGAACCGGAAGGTTGGTCGGGATATCGACGACTTCCAGACCATAGATGTTGCCGAATTCCTCGGCTTCGGTGTTCGCCGTGCCCGTCATGCCGGACAGCTTTTCATACATGCGGAAATAGTTCTGGAAGGTGATCGACGCGAGGGTCTGGTTTTCCGGCTGGATCGACACGTGTTCCTTTGCTTCCAACGCCTGGTGCAGGCCTTCGGAATAGCGGCGTCCCGGCATCATGCGGCCGGTGAATTCGTCAATGATGACGATCTCGTCATTGCGGACGATATAGTCCTTGTCGCGCTGGAACAGTTTGTGCGCCTTCAGCGCATTGTTGATGTGATGCACAATGGCGACGTTTTCGACATCATACAGGCCATCGCCCTTCAACTGGCCACCGGCGCGCAACAGGTTCTCGACGTTCTCTGTGCCGTCTTCGGTGAAGGTTACGGTGCGCTGCTTTTCGTCAATGTCAAAGTCCGAGTCTTTGAGCTGCGGCACGAAAGCATTGATGGTTGTGTAGAGTTCCGAACGGTCATCTAGGGGGCCGGAAATGATCAGCGGCGTGCGCGCTTCATCGACGAGAATGGAATCCACTTCGTCAACGATGGCGTAGTTGTGATCGCGCTGGACCATCTGGGAGCGCTCAAACTTCATGTTGTCGCGCAGATAATCGAAGCCGAGCTCGTTGTTGGTGCCGTAGGTGACATCGCAATTGTAGGCGTCGCGGCGCTGATTGTCGTCGATGCCGTGGACAACGACGCCAACCGACAGGCCAAGGAACTTGTAAACACGGCCCATCCACTCCGAATCGCGCTTGGCCAGATAGTCATTGACCGTAACGACATGGACGCCCTTGCCGGACAGCGCATTCAAATAGACAGGTAGCGTAGCAACGAGCGTCTTGCCTTCGCCGGTGCGCATTTCGGCGATGTCGCCTTCATGCAGAACGACGCCGCCGATGAGCTGCACATCGAACGGCCGCATGCCAAGGACACGTTTGGACGCTTCGCGGGCAACAGCGAACGCTGGGGCCAGAAGATCATCGAGCGTCTTGCCGGCGGCCAATTCAGCGCGGAATTCCCCGGTTTTTGCCTGAAGCTGCGCATCGGTCAGAGCCGATATTTCTGCTTCCAGCGCATTGACGTCCTTGATCATGTTGCGGATTCTTTTGACGCGGCGGTCATTGGAAGAGCCGAACAGTTTGCGGGCGATACCGCCGAGGCTGACCATGAATGGTCCCTTTCAAATGGGCCGGGCTGACCGGCTTTGCGCATGAGAAATGCGGTCGACAAATTTTTTGCGGCGTCCAGGGCTTCTGGACGCCGGGCCGCAGGACAGATAAGAGGGGCCTCCTTTGATGTCAACGGCGCAGTCAGATGCTGATTCTGCGCCTTTGCCTTGTCAATTTCGATCGATAATCAGAAAGCCCGGCCAGGTCCGCGAGCAATAACTCTGGGAGTTTCACATGACCAAACGCAGCCTCCAGGCCGTGCTAACATCCACGGCTGCAACTTTTGCGGTGCTGATCGCCATATCCGGTGCCATTGCCCAAGAGTCTCCCGTTGTCGCAACAATCGGCGGGGCTCCGGTCACGGAGGCGGAGGTCAAGTTGGCGGAAGAAGGGCTCGGCGGGCAATATGCCAATTTGCCTGAAGAACAGCGCCGCCTTGCAGCCATTGCCGCGCTGCTTGATATCAAGGCGGTGGCGATGAAGGCCAAAGCGGCCAAAGTGGATGAGGGTGCCGAGTTCAAGGCCCGCGTGGCGTTTCTTGTCGAGCGCACGTTGCACGACAGCTATTTCCGCACCGAAGTCTCGGACAAGGTAACTGACGCCGATGTAAAGGCGCGATATGAGAAGGAAATTACCGCTTCGCCGCCGGAAAACGAGGTGCATGCGCGCCATATACTCGTGAAGACTGAAGACGAGGCCAAGGCAGTCATCAAGCTTCTGGATGGCGGGGCGAAGTTTGAGGATGTCGCCAAAGAGAAATCAACTGACGGTGCTGCAGGGCAAGGCGGCGATCTTGGCTATTTCAGGCGCGGACAGATGGTGCCAGAGTTTGAGAAGGCGGCTATGGATTTGAAGCCGGGCGAGTATTCCAAAACGGCTGTGAAAACGCAGTTCGGTTTCCACGTGATCAAACTTGAAGATGTGCGCGCCATTCAGCCGCCGGAATTTGACAAGGTGAAGGATCAGGTGCGCGACATTCTTCTCAGGGAGAAATATATCCAGACAGTGCGTGCCTACCGCGATGAACTCAAGATTGAATATGTCGATCCCAAGGTGAAAAAGGCGATGGACGATGCAGCTGCCGCAGAGAAGGCGGCACCTGCGCCTGCCCCTGCGCAATAACGCAAAATTGATCTGACAGGAGTTGCCTCATGTCGACGAGCGTTTCGCCGCTGGCACCGAAGAAATATCCAAAATTGGCTCCTGTCGAAGGACTGAGGATGGAAACTGCGCAGGCGGGGATCAAATACAAGAACAGGACCGATGTCCTGATGATGGTGTTTGACCGGCCTGCGGCAGTGGCGGGCGTGTTCACCCGCTCCAAGTGCCCATCCGCTCCGGTCGATCATTGCCGCAACAGCTTGAGCCATGGTTATGCCCGCGCCGTCGTGGTCAATTCCGGCAATGCCAACGCTTTCACCGGCAAGAAGGGAAAGGCCGCGACTGCTGCGACAGCAGCAGCGGCAGCAAAGGCAACCGGCTGCAAGCCCGAGGAAGTCTACCTTGCCTCGACCGGTGTCATCGGCGAGCCTCTGGATGCGGACAAGTTTTCCGGGTTGCTTGCTGGCATGGCCAAAGAGGCTCGCGGTGATTTCTGGCTGGAAGCCGCCAAAGCCATCATGACTACGGACACCTATCCGAAAGTCTCGACGGCAAGAGCGAAGATCGCCGATGTTGAAGTTGTCATCAACGGCATTGCCAAAGGTGCGGGTATGATTGCGCCAGACATGGCGACGATGCTGTCGTTTGTCGTGACAGATGCGGCGATTGCGCCGGATGTCTTGCAAGGCATGCTTAAGAAGGCTGTCGGGCCGACGTTCAATTCCGTGACGGTCGACAGCGACACTTCAACGAGCGACACGCTGTTGTTGTTTGCCACGGGAGCTGCCGAAAGTCGCGGCGCGGCGTCCATCACTGAGGCGGGCGACATCCGGCTTGGCGCATTCAAGCGGGCGCTGAACAAAGTGCTCAAGGATCTTGCTCTGCAGGTCGTGCGCGACGGCGAGGGCGCGCGGAAGATGATCGAAGTGAATGTGACGGGCGCGAAATCGGCCCGCTCAGCCAAGAAGATTGCGCTGTCGATTGCCAATTCGCCGTTGGTAAAAACCGCTGTTGCAGGCGAAGATGCCAACTGGGGCCGCGTCGTCATGGCTGTCGGCAAGGCAGGCGAACCTGCAGACCGCGACCGGCTGTCGATCTGGTTCGGCAAAAACCGCCTTGCACATGAGGGTGAGCGTGACCCGGACTATTCAGAAACGCAGACATCGGCCTACATGAAACAGGACAATATTGTTATCCGGGCCGAACTTGGCATCGGACGTGGCAAGGCAACCGTGTATACATGCGATCTGACCAAGGAATATGTCGCCATCAACGGCGACTATCGCAGCTGATCGGAACCCGGTGCCTGGCCTTTCACAAATACGCCGCCTGGAGGCGGCCGCATTCAGGGCTTGGCCATCGGCAAGCACCTACTATGACGGAACGTGGTCGATCCGGCTGACCCCGGATCATCCATCGCGCCGACTGAATTCTGTCAATCCGCTGGATCCAAACGACCATGGCGAATTGGTCGACCGCATATCGCGCGCCGAAGCCCGGTTCTTGGCAGCGGGAAAACCATTGACGTTCCGGCAGACGCCGTTGGCTTCTCGCGAACTGGAGCAATATCTTCAAGACGAGGGCTTTGCGCGCGATCACGAAAGCAGCGTGCTCTCTATGCCTCTGTCCGCCTTCAATTCTGACAGGGCGCTGAACCAGATTCCGCTTCGCGACATCAAGCGCTATGTGGACGCAAGTGTCGCCGTGCATGGCGCGGGCCAAGGTTCGCGCGACGCGCTGGCTGCCGTGATTGCCAGCATCAAGGCACCCTATTCGCTGTTTGTCAGCGAAGATGAGAAAGGGCCGGTCTCGACGGTCATATGTGTGCAGGACGGCGATCTTGCCGGTGTCCTTGATCTTGGCACCCGAGAGGATGCCCGACGCATCGGGCATGGGGCGACGGCCTTGGCGACGGCACTGAAATGGGCCAAGTCGCATGGCGCACAGATGGCGTGGCTGCAGGTTGACCTTGAGAGCGATCCGGCGCTCTCGCTGTACCGGGACTTTGGCTTTGAAGAAATCTACCGCTACGTCTACCGCATCCGCAGGCCGATGCCTTGAGTGGCGGGTTCAAGCTCTTGTTTGTTGTCGCTTGCGCGCTGGTGGATGCAGACGGGCGTGTCTTGATCTCCAAGCGGCCTGAGGGCAAGGCGCTCGCCGGGCTCTGGGAATTTCCCGGCGGCAAACTGGAACCGGGTGAAACGCCGGAAGCCTGTCTCGTGCGCGAACTCAATGAAGAACTGGGTATTGTTACCAAAGTGGCGTGCCTCGCGCCGCTGACGTTTGCAAGCCATGCCTATGAAGGGTTTCACCTGTTCATGCCGCTTTACGTCTGTCGTCGTTTTGAGGGTATACCGCGCGGGGTCGAGGGGCAGGAAATCAAATGGGTCAAGCCGAACAGACTTCGTGATTATCCCATGCCGGCAGCTGATGAACCGTTGATTCCTGCGCTGATTGATCTCTTGTGAGCGCGAATCGAAAAACGCCAATTCGGCAACAGCGTTAATCACTCATTTAAGCAACCGTGAGAACTTGTGAGGAATGGCAGTGGACGGGCCAATTCTTGATGATGGTTTGTGGGTGATTTGAATGGCACATTCAGACGACGAGTGGGACAACATACAGGAAACATATGAACCCGGTTTGAAAGAGGCCGGTTCGGGGGCGTTGCGCATAACATTGCTGTTTGGGTCAGCAGCGGTGGCTTTTGCGTTGTTTTTGGTGCCGATCCTGAACCGAAATGATACTTTCTCGATTGGATCAAGAATAACCGGGCAAAATCTTGACCGCATGTCGACGGGCTCGATTTCCAGCAAGACCGCTTATGTCGTGCGCAGAAGCGTGTTGCAGAACTCTCCGAATTCCATCTGCGTGATCCGCGCCAATGGCGGCAAGAGCGGCGATTGTTAAAGTTTGACATCGCAAAAATGCGACTTGTCCGATTCCGGATGCGTTAAGAATTGGCCGTTAATCTTAACGTGTAACCATTTAACCCTCGGGGGTTCGCCGTGTTCTTGAGATTTTTGGCAGACAAGTCCGGAGCGACTGCAATCGAATACGGTTTGATCGCATCGCTTATCGCGCTTGCCATCATTGGCGGAGTCGGCGGTCTTGCTGACAGCCTAGAATCGCTTTGGGGCGATAACAACTCGAAAATTGGCGCTGCACTGCGATAGGCTGCTCTTACTTCTTCTCCTCAAGTGCTTTCAACATTTCTGCCATTGATGCGTTTGCCGAGCCTCGTTTTGAAGGTTTCTGCTGGCTTTCTGATGGTGCCCAACCTGACATCCAGACAAATGTGAACGTTGCCGGAATGCGCCCGTCTTCTGCGGCATATCGCTCGGCGTAGATCGCATTGGCGCGCAAAAACAATGCGCGCGTCGCCGGTGCTCTTGATCTTGCCGCCAAGGCGTTTGAAGCGCCCATTGAGCGCAGGTCGCGCATGAGGGCGAACATGTCCTTGTAGCGGACGGTCAGTGTTTCACAATCGACGACCGGCAGGGCAAACCCCGCTCGTTGCAGCAATGAGCCTGCCGTCCTGACATCAGCAAACGGGTAAACACGCGGGTTTGCGCCGCCGCTCAATTCAGCTTCCGCTGCAAGGAGGCATTCACGCAGTTCGTGGAGTGAGTCGCCTGCGACCATGACGCCCATGAACAACCCGTCGGGTTTCAAGGCTTGGCGAATCTGGACCAGTGCGCCCGGTGTGTCGTCTGTTTCGTGCAGCGTGAGAAAGGACAGCGCAAGGTCAAGGTCGGAAAGAGTTTCGGACAGCGATTCCTCACTGGTTGATATCCAATTGTCGTGATTGCCGGCGACGGGAATGAACTGCACCTGCTCGTGACGTGTGCCTGCGAGAAAGGTTGGATCTAGGAAGGCCTGATTTCCGGATGTTACGGCGGCGCGTTCAAACTTTCGGTCAATGAACGAAAGTCGGTCAGCCATCTCTTGCGCTACATGCGCCAACAGAAAGTCTGCGCCATCTTTTGATTGCGTGATCGCACGCTGGCGAAATCTTGCGATGGCGGTTTTGTCGAATACACTTTGCACTGTGACGATCCGTGTGTTTGGCTGAGAGTCCGTCTCGAAATACGCTATGCCGGTCTGCAAATGGCGCTTTTCTGCGCTTCGGTGCTCACGTACCCAAAAGTACGCTCCGCTCCGATGCTCAAAAATCACCATTTTCGACTCGGGCTAACGAATTTCGAAACGGACTCCAAGTCAGCTACGATGAGATATAGTGCGTCATCGTTTCGGCCAAGCGGAGATAGCGGTGGCGGTTATTGGCGATTTGCTAAGCGGTGTGACGGGGAGGGTGCGCGATGTGCTTTTTCCGGCGACCTGCCTTGGCTGTCATGAAATCACCGGGCAGCAGGGAACACTCTGTCCAAAGTGCTGGAGCAGCGTCCGCTTTATTGAACGGCCTTATTGCGAAGTGCTTGGCACGCCGCTTTCGCTTGACCATGGCGATGGCGCGATATCCGGCGATGCGCTGGCTGATCCACCGCCGTTTCGGCGATTGCGGTCGGTGGCCGCTTATGGCGATGTGGCGCGCAAGTTGGTGCAGTCGCTGAAGTATCAGGACCGGACGGACCTTGCGCCATGGATGGCAATTTGGATGGCGCGGGCGGGCGGCGAATTGTTGGGCGACGCGGCTGTTATTATTCCGGTGCCATTGCACCCGATGCGCTATCTGTCGCGGCGGTTCAATCAATCCGCCGAGTTGTCGCGGGCGCTTTCCAGGCTGAGCGGAGTGACGTTTGATCCGGCGATTTTGCTCAGACCAAAGAAAACGCGGCAGCAAGTCGGGCTTGGCGCGAACGAGCGGCAAGACAATGTGCGCGGGGCATTTGCAGTGGCGGAAATGCAGAAGATCAAGGTCGCAGGCAAATCGGTGCTGCTGGTCGATGACGTCTATACGACGGGGGCAACGGTCAAGGCTGCGGCGAAGACTTTGCTGAAAGCCGGGGCGGCGCAAGTGGATGTGCTGACTTTCGCCCGTGTTGTGCCCGGGGACTTTGCACTTGAAGATGTGGCGCTTATATAGATTTTGAATAACCGAGGATTTCCTGAATGGTCCCTGTCACTGTCTACACCCGCAACGGCTGCCCTTACTGCACGGCGGCGCTGATCCTTTTGAACAAGAAGGGCGCGAGGGTGACGGAGTATAATGCCAGTGTTGATCCGGCTTACCGGGCCGAGATGATGCAGAAGTCGGGGCGGACGACGTTCCCGCAGGTGTTCGTCGGCGCTCATCATGCAGGTGGGAGCGATGACATTCATGCGCTCGACGCGCGCGGCGAGCTTGACCGGCTGTTGGCGGGGAGTTGAATGACAAAGCTTAACGTCGCCGCAATTCAGATGCAGTCGTGCCAAGACCCGGAGCGCAACTGTGCGGACATGATTGCGATGGTTCGCGAGGCGGCGGCCAAAGGGGCGGCCTATATCCAGACTCCGGAAATGACCGGCTTTTTGGTCCGCGACCGGGCCGAGATGATGCGCAATGTGCGCAAGCAGGGCAATGACAAGATCGTTGCGGCGGCGTCGAAATTGGCCGGAGACCTTGGAATATATCTGCACATCGGTTCGACGGCGATACTGCGCGACGATGGCAAGATTGCCAACCGGGCGTTCTTGTTCGGGCCGGACGGCGGGCTGATCACGACTTACGACAAAATCCACATGTTTGATGTCGATCTCGACAATGGCGAAAGCTGGCGCGAGTCGGCTACGTATGAGCCGGGGACGAGGGCGGTTGTCGCCGATTTGCCGTTTGGCAAACTCGGGTTTGCGGTTTGCTATGATGTGCGCTTTCCGCAGCTTTTCCGCGAGGAGGCGCTGGCGGGCGCACAAATCTTGACGGCTCCGGCGGCATTCACCAAGCAGACCGGCGCGGCGCATTGGCATTCGCTGCAGCGCTCGCGGGCGATTGAAAACGGCGCATTCATGGTGACCGCCGCGCAAGCGGGCCTGCATGAAGACGGGCGCGAGACCTTCGGGCATTCGATGATTGTCGACCCCTGGGGCAGGATTGTTGCCGAGGCTGGCGGCGAGGGGCCCGAGATTATTCATGCGGAAATCGATCTTGCCGAGGTGGCCGAGGCGCGGAAAAAGATACCAAATCTCAAGAATGCGCGCGCATTCTCGGTGGAAGAAGTTTCGCTTGTCCCGGAAGGGAGACAGGTCGCATGATCCGGTTTGCGCTTTCCTGCGAGCAGGAACACTCTTTCGAGGGGTGGTTCCGAAACAATGAGGATTTTGACCGGCAGAAGGCGCGGCATTTGATCGAGTGTCCGGTCTGCGGCTCGGGCAAAGTGGACAAGGCGCTGATGGCGCCTTCCGTCAGCACTTCGCGGCGGCAAGTTGCCCGGGCGGAACAGGAATCCGGCTCCGAAACCGTGACGCTGGCGCAGGGCGACGAGCAGCGCAAGGCGATGCAGGAACTGCGCAACCTGACGCACAAGATGCGGGCCAATTCCGAATATGTCGGTGACAAGTTTGCCGACGAAGCCCGCAAAATCCATGATGGCGAGCGCCACCAGCGCAATATTTATGGCGAAGCGACGGTGGATGAAGCGCGGGCCTTGATGGATGAGGGCATTGATTTCATGCCGATACCGGTGTTTCCGGAAGATCATAATTGATTTGAGCTCGACCGCCTGCTGTCGCGGCGATGGCCTTTCACACTTTGCCGCGCCGCTCTGGGACGCCAGGCGCGTGGGGGAGATGGCATTCCGGAACGTTGGTGTTTGTCGAAAGTCCCCGATTTTCGTTTTTCCGGGGCGGCGCAGCCGAACCCGGAATCCAGAGCGCCAAGTGCGGAAGTGAGTCGCTGAAATTGCAGGTGTTTGACGTTTGAAGCATTGAGTTTGTTGATAAATATTCGAACATGGAGCTCTGGATTCCGGGTTCCGCTGCGCGGCCCCGGAAAGACGGGCGTGCGGGGAGTTGTCGTTTTGCCAAAGGTAGTCTGGGTCCTCGGGCCGGGGCCCGAGGATTACGAAATTTTGGGAATTTTTGATAAAAACTGCCACAGCGCGCTCATCCCGTATCGGGCCTGTTTGCCAAATCGCGGGCCAGACCGTGGCACTCTCGGAGCACATCGTCGACGGCGTGAATGCTTCGCTGCCGCCAGCCGGGCGGGAGGCCGGGGCGGAATGTTGAAATGCGCATGGGTTTGAACGGGCGTCTGGCTTTGAGCAGAAGGTCGCGCTGAGCCTGCCAGCGGGCGAGGCGGCGGGCCTGGCGGGGGAGGTCATTCAGGGCAGACCGGATGGCGCGCAGGCGGGCGAACAGCAGGGTGGCGTTGACGGGTTCGTCTTGCGCCGGGCTTTGCTGCCACTCGAATTCCGCATCATCGCCGCTGTGGAAGCTGAAATGCGGCAGGGCGTTGTTGTCGTAGTCGTCAAGCGAAAATGACTTGAGTGGGTCGAACAGGCAGAAGGATGGGGTTTTCGACGTGCTGTTTGTGGCGAAACCACCGAGGCCGGCAGGGAGAGGGCGCGACGCGCGCGGCTTCAGCATGAGTCCGCGTGCGGCGATGACGATGAGGCGGCGGACGGCGGATTCGGCTGGTCGCAGGATGAGGAGACTGGCGGCGTAGACGCGGCGGGGGAGGGTGAAGTCCCCTCTTCCGCCTTCGCCGAGGCTGCGGCGCGACCGGTCCGGACAGGTTACGAGCATCGCGAACAGCGCGGCGACGATCTTGTGGAGCGCCGCGCTGTTCCGTTCGATTGCCCTGTTCCAGTCCATTGTGCCTGCCTTGAAGTGCGTTGATTTGGCCTGGATTGTAGTGCGGGAGTTTGGGGTGTGGATAGAAATTCGGCGATTGGCTGCCTTCTCCCCATTTCTCCAATGGGGAGAAGGTGCCGACAGGCGGATGAGGG
>JANPGC010000206.1:0-4690 GCA_031423755.1 Phyllobacteriaceae bacterium
GGCGTGGCAATTGTGTGGCCAAGCTCTTCGACAATGCGCCTGATCTTCCGCACCTGATCGGCGTTTGATTTCGCCAGTTCGCCGCGTGAGATTGTCAGGTTGTCTTCGAGACCGACACGGACATTGCCGCCCAGAATGACACCCATTGTGCCGAGCGGGAACTGTTTGCCGCCGGCTGCGAGGACCGAGAAATGATAGTCGCCGATGAGACGGTCGGCGGTGGATTTGAGGTGCATAAGGCTTTCAGGCGAAGCGTCGATGCCGCCGAGGACACCCATGACGAATTGCAGGAAGACCGGGCGCTTGATGAGGCCTTTCTTGAGGTAGTAAGCGAGGGTTTGCAGATGGCCAAGGTCGTAGATTTCGAACTCGAAGCGGGTGCCGTGCTGTTCGCCAAGTGATTCCAGAATGCCTTCGATGTCGTTGAAAGTGTTCTTGAAAATGATGTCTTTGGTGGCCTCCAGAAAGCCGGGCTCCCAATCGTGCTTCCACGTCGTGTGACGCTCTTGCATGGGAAACAGGCCGAAGTTCATCGAGCCCATGTTGAGCGAACACATTTCCGGACTTGCAGCTTTGGCGGGAGCGAGGCGCTGGTCGAGTGTCATGCGCGAGGAGCCGCCGGTGGAGATGTTGAGCACCGCATTGGTGCGCGCCTTGATGCGCGGCAGGAAGTCCATGAAAAGCGCTGGATCGCCGGACGGGATGCCGGTTTGAGGATCGCGGGCGTGGAGGTGGATGATGGCAGCGCCAGCCTCTGCGGCGGCGACGGCTTCTTCGACGATTTGGTCCGGTGTGATGGGCAGGTACGGGCTCATCGTCGGGGTGTGGATCGAGCCGGTGATGGCGCAGGTGATGATGACGGGATCGGCCATGTCAGGCTCCCGAAACCGGCAGATTGTTCTCTGCGGCGAAGGCGTCGAGGCTTGAGGTCAGCATGCCCATGATCTCGCCAATCTGCGCATCCGTGGTGATCAGCGGCGGGCAGACCATGAAATGATCGCCAATGCGGCCGCCGCGGGTGCGGCGTGAGTAGATGATTAGGCCCCGTTCGTAGGCGAGGTCAACCAGGCGCAGATGGGCATTCATGGCGACGGGAAGCGGCTCCATCGTTTTGCGGTTTGAGACCAGTTCGAAGGCTAGCAGCAGGCCTTTGCCGCGCACATCGCCGATGAATGGGTAGCGGTGCATCAGCTTGGTCAATTCGGCTTTGAGTTTATCGCCCTGGACTTCGGCGCCATTGATGAGATCAAGCCGGTCGATTTCGCCGAGGACGGCGAGTCCGGCGGCGCAGGCCATGGGATTGCCAGCATAGGTGAAGCCGTGGATGAAGCCGCCGGCGTCGATGACGGTTTCAGCGATTTCGTGGGATGCGACCATGGCGCCGAGCGGGGCGTAGCCGGCACCGAAGCCTTTTGACAGGGCGATGATGTCGGGGCGCAGGTTCCAGTGCTCGACGGCGAGATATTTGCCGGTGCGGCCCGCGCCACTCATGACTTCGTCGGCGATCAGGAGAATGCCGAATTCGTCGCAGATTTCGCGGATGCGCGGATAATAACTGTCGGGTGCGACGAGTGCGCCTGTGGATGCACCGCCGATGGGCTCCATGATGAAAGCCAGCACGGTTTCGGGGCCTTGGCGCAGAATTTCCTCGCGCAACATGTTGGCGTAGCGCAGGCCGCGCTGATCGTGGGTGAGGCTGTCGCGGTCGAGATACGCGGTCGGGGCCTGGATTTTGGGCATCTCGGTCATCATCGGCGAGAAAGGGGCGCTCATCAGGCTCATGCCGGTGACGGCGAGCGCGCCGAGGGTTGAGCCGTGATAGGAGGGGAAACGCGAGATCACCTTCCAGCGCGAGGCCTGACCTTTGGCGATCGCATATTGCCGGGCAATCTTGATGGCACTTTCGACGGCTTCGGACCCGCCGGAGACGAAGAACACGCGGTCGAGGCCTTTCGGCATGCGGCTGGCAATCGCGGTGGCAAATTGTTCGGCGGGTTCGTTTTCGAAGTGCAGGCGGTAGCCGAAGGTGGATTTTTCCATCTGCTGGTACATGGCCTCGAGCACCACGGGATTGGAATGGCCGATGTTTGACACCATCGCGCCGGACGAACCGTCGAGGTAACGCTTGCCGGTCGTATCCCACAGGTAGACGCCGTCGGCGCGGTCCAGCATCGGGCGGCGCAGGCGCGTCTGGTAGAAAAGATTGGACGTGTTGGGGATGGCGGGCATTTGGTTTCCGTCTTTTTTTCTTTGGGCAAATTGAGCAAAGCCGGCATGCGAAAGATAGCCATTTTCCGACAATGCCTTGGTTCGGTGCGGGATTTGTTGCTGCAACGGCGTGGTTTGGCTAGGGAATGGCTATGCAGGAGAACAAAATGGTCAAAATCGGCATCGTCACGGTCTCGGACCGCGCCTCGCGCGGCGAGTATGAAGACAAATCAGGCCCGGCAATGACCGAGTGGCTGACGGCGGCGATTTCGTCGCCCTGGGAGCCGGTGGTGCGGGTCATTCCCGATGGCATGGAAAGCGTGCGCGACACGTTGATTGCGCTTTGCGATGTTGAGGGTTGCGATCTGGTGCTGACGACCGGTGGCACGGGGCCGAGCCTGCGCGATCTGACGCCGGAGGCGATGCAGGCGGTAATCGAGAAGGAGTTGCCCGGCTTTGGCGAACTGATGCGGCAGGTGAGTTTGCGCGAGGTGCCGACGGCCATCCTGTCGCGCCAGACGGCGGGGGTTCGCGGCAAGAGCCTGATCATCAATGTTCCGGGCAAACCTTCGTCGATCAAGACCTGTTTTGATGCGGTGTTTCCGGCGGTGCCCTATTGCCTGGATTTGATCGGGGCGGGGTGGGTGGAGACGCGGGATGAGGTTTGCGAGAGCTTCAGGCCGGGGGGTTGATACTGTGTGGGGTTTTGTGTAGGCTGTCACACATGGCTACAAATCTCGCACTTGACGCTGAACTAATCGAACGCGCGCTCGCTGTCAGTGGCGAGCGAACCAAGAAGGCTGCTGTGACGAAGGCGCTGGAAGAGTTCGTCTCGCGTCGCGGGCAACGGAAGCTGCTTGATCTCATGGGCAAACTCGAATGGGATTCGTCGTTTGACTACAAGGCCGAACGGTCGCGGGATTGACCCTTTTTGTTGATACTTCAGTTTGGTCGTTAGCATTCCGCCGCGATGTTGAGCTTGATGCGCCAGAAGTTCACACCCTGAAGAATGCGCTTGTAAGCGGCGACCTTGTGGTCACCACGGGGCTCGTGTTGCAGGAACTCTTGCAGGGGTTCAACGGTCCGAAGGCATCAATCGACTTGATTGCCCGGTTTCGCGACATTCCGCTGCTTTCACCAACGCGTGAAACACATATTGAGGCGGCGAATTTGCGAAACCACTGCCGCCGGAATGGTGTTCAGGCTGGGACGGTGGATGCGATGATCGCGCAACTGTGCATCGAGAATGAACTGCAACTTCTAACGACCGATCAGGATTTTAGCCATATGGCCCGCTTCGTCCCGCTCAGAGTTTGGCTGCCGCAATACTGATGTGCTAATCCGCAATCCATGGACATCCGCCAGCTCTCCTACCTCGTCGCGCTTGCCCGCGAAAAGCATTTCACCCGCGCGGCTGACGCTTGCGGGGTGACGCAGCCGACGCTTTCGGGTCGTATTCAGCAATTGGAGCAGGAGCTTGGGGTGCCGATTGTCATCCGAGGCAACCGGTATCTGGGGCTGACGGCAGAGGGCGAGCGGGTGTTGAAGCTGGCGCAGTCTGTGCTGGAGGGCGTGGATGGCCTGCGTGATGAGTTGGCGCATGCGGCCGATGCGCCTTTGGGGCGGCTGACGTTCGGGGCGATCCCGTCCGCCTTGCCGACGCTGGCGCCGCTGACGGATGCGATGCGCAGGCGGTTTCCGAAGCTGGCGTTCACGGTGCTCAGTTTGAGTTCGGAGGAAATACGGCGCTCGCTCGAAGACTTCTCGATCGATGTCGGCGTGACCTACCTAGACAATGAACCGATCGACCTTGCGGTGTCCAAGCCGCTCTATCTTGAGCGTTACCGGCTGTTTGTGCGCGACGATCATCCGCTGGCCAATCGCGAGAGCGTGGAATGGGCGGAGGCGGCCAAGCATCCGGTGTCGTTGCTCACGCCGAACATGCAGAACCGGCGCATCATTGAAAGCGCGTTCCGCAAGGCGGGAGCGCAGGTGGAGCCGGAGCTGGAGAGCAATTCCATCGTCAACCTCTACACCCATGTGCAGATGGCGGGGCTGGCGACTGTCTTGCCGGAGATTTTTATCGGATTGATGGGCGACACGGGTCGGGTGAGGGCCATTCCGCTGATTGCTCCGGTGGTCGAGCATTCGGTCGGGCTGGTTGCGCATGCCCGCGACCCGCTGCCGAAGGTGGTGAAGGCGATGCTGGATCTGGCGGATGGATACAGGCTGCCGGATTTGCGGAGGTGAACATTATTCAAACAATTCCGCATGCGTTCCGGCTCTGACAAACACAATCTGATTGCCCGAAATCTGGTAAATCAGCAGGAAGTCTCCACCGATGTGGCACTCGCGGTGATCAGCCCAATCGCCTTTCAGTGGGTGATCCAGCCATTCCGGTTCCAGCGGAGCGTTGTTGGCCACAAGCACCAGCATGGCGGCTTTTAACTGTTGCATGTTGAATCGGCCTGAACGGTTCAAC
>JANPGC010000207.1:0-12511 GCA_031423755.1 Phyllobacteriaceae bacterium
TTTAGATCGCAGTGTGCGTTGTTGTTTGTCACGCTCGCATCTTCACCACCACCCCCATCCGTCGGCTAACGCGGACACCTTCCCCGCAAGGGGGAAGGCTGGAGCCAAACCATGCTAAAATCCTCCCAATTCCTCCGCAACGGTACATGGTCCGGCACGGCATGGGACATCGTCGTTCTTGCCCATGACGAGCGCCATCTGCGCCGCAAAGTCTTGCGGCTGGAGCATGGCGACGAGGTGCTGGTCGATCTGGAAGCCGCCGTTTCGCTTGATCATGGCGATGTGCTCGTGCTGGACGATGGCAAACTCGTTGAAGTGATCGCCGGCGAGGAAGACCTGCTCGAAGTGCTGCCGCACAACGCCATTCATCTTTCCGAACTGTGCTGGCACATCGGCAACCGTCATCTTGCCGCGCAGATCGAAGAGCATCGCGTGCTGGTGTTGAAAGATCATGTCATCAAGACGATGCTGGAGGGACTTGGTGCACATGTTCACTTCGTTTCGGAGCCGTTCCATCCTGCACGCGGCGCCTATTCCGGTCACGGCGGACATGGGCATGATCGGGGGCATCGCCATGATTGATCGGCGGCCATGAGCCAAGTCACCCTGCTCCGCCTGATGACTTTGCTGTCGCCGTCCTTCCCCGTTGGCGGGTTTGCCTATTCGTCGGGACTGGAACAGGCGGTCGCCGACCGACTTGTCACTGACGGTCTGACCCTTGGCGACTGGCTTTTGTCGATCGTTCAGCGCGGCTCTGTCTGGAACGACGCGGTGCTGCTGGCGGAAAGCCACAGGCGAGTTGGCAATGGGACTTCAATTTCCGGAGTAACCGATCTTGCCGAAGCGTTGGCAGGCTCCCAAGAGCGCCATCTCGAGCAACAAAACCTGGGCGGCGCTTTCATTGAAGCCGTGAAGGCCAGCGGTCTTGTCATGCCATCGTTGATCGGTGAAAGGGTGGCCTACCCCGTCGCCATCGGCGCCATTGCGGCGGCGCAAGGTTTGGATCTGGAGAGCACGCTGACCGCCTTCCTGCATGCCTTCGTCAGCAATCAGATTCAGTGTGCCATCCGCCTTGGCGTGCTTGGCCAAAACGGCGGTGTCGCGTTGCTTGCCTATGTCGAGCCGTTGATCATCGAAACGGCAAATCGCGCCAGTCTATCCACGCTTGACGATTTGGGCGCATCATCGCTGATGGCCGACATTGCAGCCATGCGGCACGAAACACTTTACTCCTGGATTTTCCGCACATGAGCAAAAACGGCCCCCTGCGCGTCGGTATCGGCGGTCCGGTTGGTTCGGGCAAGACGACGCTGACAGAAATGCTGTGCAAGGCGATGCGCGATGACTACTCCGTCGCGGTTATCACCAATGACATTTACACCAAGGAGGACGCGCTGATCCTCAACCGGCTGCAGGCCCTGCCGGAAGACCGGATCATGGGTGTGGAGACCGGCGGTTGCCCGCATACGGCGATCCGCGAGGATGCTTCGATCAACCTTCAGGCCATTGCCGAAATGAATGCGCGGCACCCGGATCTCGACGTGATCTTCATCGAATCCGGCGGCGACAATCTTGCGGCGACCTTCTCGCCGGACCTGGCTGACATTTCGATCTATGTGATCTCTGTATGCCAAGGCGAGAAGATCCCGCGCAAGGGCGGGCCGGCAATCACACGCTCGGATCTTCTCATCATCAACAAGATGGATTTGGCACCTTATGTCGGGGCCAATCTTGAGGTGATGAAATCCGATACCGAGATGGTGCGCGGCACGCGGCCCTATGTGTTCACCGATATGCTGCGCCGCAAGGGCCTTGCCGAGGTAATCACTTTTCTCGAAAAATCGGGGGGCCTTGCGCCTAGATCACCAGCATCGCCGAACTGAACGGCTCCAGTTCCAGCGCCCCGTGCTGAACAGAGACACCACGAGTGAACGCTGGATCAAACTGCGCGCCATCAAAGGCCAGCGGAATATCGAAGCGTGCCGTCTCCGCCGCGAAGTTGAACACGCAAAGCCTCTGCTGGTCACCGTTGGAGCGCGAAAAGGCGAGGACTGCGGCGCTGCTCTCAATGAAATCGAGGTCGCCAGACAGAAGGCAGGGCGAGCCATGACGGGCCTTCAGCACCGCGCGGTAATGGTGCAGCACAGAGCCATGGTCCTCCTCCTGCTGCGCCAGCGCCATTTGCCCGGACGGCAACGGCAGCCACGGCTTGCCATCGGTGAAGCCGGCGTTCGGCGCGCTGGAGTCCCACAAATAGGGTGTGCGACAGCCGTCGCGGCCCTTGAAGTCCGGCCAGAAGCGGATGCCGTACGGGTCCTGCAATTGCTCGTAGGTCAGCGCCGTTTCTGTCAGACCAAGCTCTTCGCCCTGGTAGAGGCAGAGCGAGCCGCGCAGCGAGGCGATGAGCGAGATGCAGAACTTGGCGACATCGGCCTCATGCGGATGCTGAGACCAGCGCGTAACGTGGCGCTCGACATCGTGGTTGGAGAATGCCCAGCACGGCCAACCGTCCGTTGCCACCTTGAAGAAGCCTTCGACGGTGTTGCGGATATGATCGGGCGTGAATTGCGGGCCGAGCAGCTCAAAGGAGTAGCACATCTGCAGCATGTCCGGACCGGACGTATAGTCTGCCATCGTTTGTACGGAGCGCTCTTCGTCGCCGACCTCCCCGACCGCAAAGGCACCATATTGGTTCAACAGTGTGCGGAAACGCTTCAGGAAGTCGATGTTCTCCGGCTGGGTCTTGTCGAAGTCATGCTTTTGCAAGCCATACGGATTAACGGCCGGCACAGTGTTGGCTCCGGTCGCGGACGCAGGCGGATTGGAGCGCAGCTGTCGATCGTGGAAATAGTAATTAATCGTATCAAGCCGAAAGCCGTCAACACCACGCTCGAGCCAGAAGCGGGCCACATCCAGTATCGCGTCTTGCACATCAGGATTGTGGAAATTGAGGTCAGGCTGCGAGGCGAGGAAATTGTGCATGTAATATTGGCGGCGGCGGGAGTCCCATTCCCATGACGACCCGCCGAAAACCGAAAGCCAGTTGTTGGGCGGCGTGCCGTCTGCTTTTGGTTCAGCCCAGACAAACCAGTCGGCCTTGTCATTGTCGCGTGAGGAGCGGCTTTCCTTGAACCAGGGATGGACATCCGACGTGTGCGACAGCACCAGGTCGATCACCACCTTGATGCCGCGCTTGTGGCTTTCGCCGACCATGGCGTCGAAATCTTCCAGCGTGCCGAACATCGGATCGACGTTCTTGTAGTCGGACACGTCGTAGCCGAAATCCTTCATCGGCGAGGTAAAGAACGGAGAGACCCAGATGCCATCAACGCCCAGAGCCTTCACAGCGTCCAGCCTTTGGCGAATGCCGTTCAGGTCGCCAATACCGTCGCCGTTGGAATCCTGAAACGAACGCGGGTAGATTTGATACAGCGTCGCGCCGCGCCACCATTCGTTCGAATTCTTGCTGTCGGACTGCATGGTTTCCGCCTCGTCTGCGCCATTTCGTTACGGAAGATATCCGCATTCCCCATGCCGATAGCATTATTTCAAATCGATTCCAAAGCGCTTTCGATTGGTGAAGCGGCTGGCATAAGTTTCACTGAATTGAAAATTTTGCTGGTTTTTTCATTTTAATATGCTTGTATGTGAACATGATTGAAAAGCCACAATTTGCCGAAGCTCTGGAGTTCGGTGCCACCAGCCAAGTGGGCGACGACATCCGTGCCTTGCGCAAGACACGGTCAATGACAATCGTGGATTTGGCGGCCAGTCTCGGCAGGTCCATCGGCTGGTTGAGCCAGGTCGAACGCGGTCAAACCGAACCGGCCATTGCCGATCTGAAAAAGGTCGCGCGCTTGTTTGGAATACCTGTCTCATTCTTCTTCCGCAACGAAACGGCGCCGGAGCGAGAACGCGGGCGGATTGTGCGGGCATCATCGCGCGCAGTTCTAGGTTCAAATGAAGACGGATTGACAGAAGAGCTTCTGTCACCAGACCTTTCGGGCGACTTCGAGATGATCCGTTCCGTATTTGCGCCGGGGGCCAGGAGCGACCTGTTTCCGCCTCGCGCTGCGCAGGATGGAGGCTATCTCGTATCAGGGCGGCTGACCCTGGCGATCGAAGGTCAATTGCATGAATTGAGGGCCGGAGACAGTTTCGGTTTTCAAAACCAATCTTACCGATGGGAAAATCCGGGCGTCGAACCTTGCGTCGTCATCTGGGTCATTTCCCCGCCGATTTACTGAGGACAACGATGGCAAACTTTCCAACCCAGGCACGTGTGGTCATCATCGGCGGCGGGGCGGTCGGCGTGTCAGCGCTCTATCATCTGGCCAAGGCCGGATGGACAGACTGTGTGTTGCTGGAGAAAAACGAGCTGACAGCAGGTTCAACATGGCATGCGGCGGGCAATGTGCCGACGTTTTCATCGTCATGGTCGATCATGAACATGCAGCGCTATTCGGCCTCGCTTTACCGTGAGCTGGGTGCGCTGGTCGACTACCCGATGAACTATCACGTAACCGGATCGGTACGGCTCGGGCATTCAATGGAGCGGCTGCAGGAGTTCAAAAAAGTCGTCGGCATGGGCCGCTATCAGGGCATGGACCTTGATATTCTCACGCCCGATGAAATCAAGTCGCGCTATCCGTTTGTGGAGACGCACGATCTGGTTGGAGCACTCTACGACCCGAATGACGGCGACATTGACCCGGCGCAGTTGACACAGGCTCTTGCCAAGGGCGCGCGCGACATGGGCGCAACGATCCTTCGCTTCTGCCCGGCCACCGGCGCGCGGCGCGAGAACGGCGAATGGGTGATCTCGACGCCGCAGGGCGACATCCGCTGCGAGTATGTCGTCAATGCTGCAGGGTACTACGCCCGCGAGGTTGCCAAATGGTTTGGCCGCGATCTTCCAATGATGGTGATGAGCCATCAGTACATGCTTTTCGACAATGTGCCTGAAATTGAAGCATGGACGAAGGAAGCGGGACGCAAACTGCCGCTGCTGCGCGATGTGGATTCGTCTTACTATCTACGGCAAGAGAAATATGGCTTCAACCTTGGCCCTTATGAGCGGAACTGCAAGGCGCACTGGACGACGCCGCAGGACCCGATGCCGGATGATTTCTCGTTCCAGCTGTTCCCTGACGATCTGGAGCGGCTCGAATGGTATATAAATGACGCCGTGGCGCGGGTGCCGCTCCTTGGCACGGCGGGCCTTTCCAAGGTTATCAACGGGCCCATTCCCTACACACCGGATGGCAATCCGATGATTGGCCCGATGCCGGGTGTGCCAAATGCGTTTGAGGCCTGCGTTTTCACCTTCGGCATCTGCCAGGCGGGCGGCGCAGGCAAGGTACTGGCCGAGTGGGTGACCAAGGGCGAGACTGAATGGGACATGTGGTCATGCGATCCGCGCCGCTTCACCGCTTTTGCCGATCAGGAATATTGCATCGCAAAAGGGATGGAGGTGTATGGCCACGAATACGGCATGCACTTTCCGCGCCATGCATGGCCGGCGGGGCGCAACAAGAAGGTTTCTGCCATCCATGACAAGACCAGGTCTTTCGGCGCGCAGTACGGCGCCTACAATGGCTGGGAACGTGCGCTTTGGTACGCCAAGCCGGGTGACGACACTTCGGAAGAGTCCACCCAGACATGGGCGCGCAAAGGCCCATGGGAACCGCGCATCCGCGAGGAATGCGAAGCGGTGCGTGATGCGGCGGGTATACTCGACCTGCCTGGCTTTTCGCGTTTCCGTTTGAAAGGCGAAGGGGCAACAGCCTGGCTTGCGACCCTGACCACCGGCATCGTTCCGAAGCCTGGCCGTATTGGCCTTGGCTATTTCGCCGATGACTCAGGTCGCATCGTCACCGAAATGTCTATCATGACGCTGGCGGAGGATTTCCACTTCCTGATCACGGCGGCGGTTGCGCAGTGGCACGATATGGAATGGCTGAAAAAGCATATGCCGGAGGGTGCAGCGTTCACGCTGGATGATGTAACCGAAGCCTTCTCCTGCCAAATTCTGACAGGCCCCAAATCCCGCGCGATCCTGGCTGAGGTTTGCGATGCTGATCTTTCGCTGGGTTGGCTGACCCACCAGACAGCGCATGTTGCCGGGCGGTACCTCCAGCTTGTGCGCGTTTCCTTTGCCGGTGAGCTTGGTTGGGAACTGCACACCAAGGTGGAAGACACGGCGGCAATCTTCGATGCGATTTGGGCGGCGGGCCAGAATCACGGCTTGAAGCCGTTCGGCATGTTTGCGCTGGATTCTCTCCGCCTCGAAAAGGGATACCGCGCCTGGAAGGGCGATCTTTCGACCGACTACACGATTTTGCAGGGCGGGCTGGAACGGTTCGTCAAATGGGACAAGCAGGATTTCAAGGGCAAGACGGCCTTGCTCAGCGAAAAGCAGCGCGGCGTCACGAAGCGGTTTGCCACACTGATCGTCGATGCTGGCGAATGCGACGCGCCTTACATGTCGACGCTGTGGCGTGATGGCAAAATCGTGGGCGAGACCACGTCCGGCGGCTGGGGCTATCGGATCAACAAATCAATTGCCTTGGCGATGCTGAGCGCAGACTTCAATGTGCCCGGCGCCGAGCTTGAAGTCGAAATCTACGGCGAGCGCTACAAGGCAACTGTGCAGGCCGATGAGCCGCTCTGGGATCCGAAAAACGAGAGGATCCGGGCATGAGCGCAATCCCCTCAAAAGCCCGGGCAGTCATCATTGGCGGCGGCGTGTCCGGTTGTTCGGTTGCCTATCATCTGGCAAAGCTTGGCTGGACCGACATCGTCCTTCTTGAGCGCAAGCAGCTGACATCAGGCACAACATGGCATGCGGCCGGCCTGATCGGCCAGATGCGGGCCTCCGTCAACATGACGCGACTCGCCAAATATTCGGCGGACCTCTATGTGAAGCTGGAAGCGGAGACTGGCATCGCGACAGGCATGCGACAGTGCGGCTCGATTACGGTGGCGCTGACAGAGGACCGCAAGACCGAAATATACCGGCAAGCCTCGCTTGCCCGCGCCTTCAACGTCGATGTGCGTGAGATTTCTCCCAATGAAGTCAAACAGATGTATCCGCATCTGAATGTTTCAGATGTGGTTGCTGCAGTTCATCTTCCACTTGATGGCCAGTGTGATCCGGCCAATATCGCGATGGCTTTGGCCAAGGGCGCGCGCATGCATGGAGCCCGTATTTTTGAGCATACGAAGGTCACTGCGGTTCATAAAAAGAATGGCCGCGTCTGCGGCGTATCGTGGAAACAGGGCGACGACGAGGGCACGATTGAAGCCGACGTCGTCGTCAATTGCGCAGGCATGTGGGCGCGCGATCTTGGCCAGATGTCGGGCGTCAGTGTTCCGCTGCATGCGTGCGAGCATTTCTATCTCGTCACCGAACCGGTCGAAGGACTTGGCCGCCTTCCCGTGCTGCGCGTGCCGGATGAGTGCGCCTACTACAAGGAAGATGCGGGCAAGATGATGCTCGGCGCGTTTGAGCCAGTGGCCAAGCCTTGGGGCATGGACGGCATCTCCGAGGACTTCTGTTTCGATCAGCTGCCAGAGGATTTCGCGCACTTTGAGCCCATCCTCGAGATGGGCGTCAATCGGATGCCGCTGTTCGGCACGGCGGGGATTCACACATTCTTCAACGGTCCGGAAAGCTTCACCCCGGACGACCGCTACTATCTTGGTGAAGCGCCGGAGCTTGGCGGCTACTATGTTGCGGCAGGCTACAACTCAATCGGCATCGTTTCGTCGGGCGGGGCGGGCATGGCGCTCGCACAATGGATCAACGACGGTGAAGCGCCGTTCGATCTTTGGGAAGTCGATATTCGCCGCATGCAGCCGTTCCAGAAGAACCGGCGCTACCTCAAGGAACGCGTGACCGAAACGCTCGGCCTGCTCTACGCGGACCACTACCCCTATCGCCAGCCGGTCACCTCGCGCGGGGTGCGCCGCTCACCCCTGCACGAGCATCTGAAAGCACGCGGTGCTGTATTTGGCGAGACCGCCGGCTGGGAGCGTGCCAACTGGTTTGCCAAGCCAGGACAGGAGCGCGAATACCGCTACTCTTGGCATCGCCAGAACTGGTTTGAGAACCAACGCGAAGAACACATGGCCGTGCGCAATGGCGTTGGACTTTTCGACATGACTTCGTTTGGCAAGATCCGCGTCGAGGGACAGGACGCCTGCTCGTTCCTGCAACATCTCTGCGCCAATGATGTGGATGTGCCGGCAGGCAAGATCGTCTACACCCAGATGCTGAACCAGCGCGGCGGAATCGAATGCGATCTGACGGTTTCGCGACTTTCGGAAACTGCGTTCCTGCTGGTCGTTCCGGGCGCTACGTTGCAGCGTGATCTGGCTTGGCTGCGCCGCCATGTCGGCGAGCGCTTCGCCGTCATAACAGATATTACCGCATCCGAATCCGTGCTCTGCATCATGGGACCGAAGGCGCGCGATTTGATGCAATCCATCAGTCCCAACGACTTTTCAAACGCGCACCAGCCCTTTGGAACTTGGCAGGAAGTCGAGGTCGGCATGGGTCTCGCCCGCGCGCACCGGGTCACTTACGTGGGCGAACTTGGCTGGGAGCTTTATGTGCCCACCGACCAGACGGCGCATGTGTTTGAAGCGCTGGAAGCGGCGGGGGCAGATGTTGGATTGAAGCTCTGCGGGCTGCACACGCTGGATAGTTGCCGCATAGAAAAGGCGTACCGCCATTTCGGCCATGACATCACCGATGAGGACCATGTGCTTGAGGCGGGGCTCGGCTTTGCGGTGAAGGCTGACAAGGGCGACTTCATCGGTCGCGACGCCGTATTGCGGAAGAAGGATGCTGGGCTTGACCGGCGGATGGTGCAGTTCAAACTCAGCGACCCGGCGGCGTCGCTTTTCCACAATGAGCCGATCCTTCGAGACGGCAAGATCGTTGGGCAGACGACCTCAGGCAACTATGGCCACTTCCTCGGCGGCGCTGTCGGCCTTGGCTATGTGCCGTGCAAAGGCGAAAGCGCTGATGAGGTGCTGGCCTCATCATACGAGATCGAGTTTGCAGGTGTCCGCCACAAGGCAAGCGCGTCATTGAAACCGATGTATGATCCGAAATCGGAAAGGGTGCACGGATGACCAGCCTCGCCGCCCGGCATCAAACCTTTGCTGATCTTCATGCGTCCGGCTGTTTCGTCATTCCAAACCCGTGGGATATCGGCACGGCGCGCATGATGGCAGCGCTCGGCGCGAAGGCTTTGGCAACAACGTCTGCGGGCTATGCCTTTACGCTCGGGCGTCCGAATATGGGCCATGTCAGCCGCGATGAGATGATGCGCCACGCACAAGACTTGATTGCCGCGACGGACTTACCGGTGAGCGGCGATTTCGAAAATGGCTTCGGCGATGATCCGGATACGGTCGCTGAAACTGTGAGGCTTGCCGGAGAAGTCGGCCTGTCTGGCTGTTCCATCGAAGACACGAGAATGAGCGACGGCAATCCGCCCTACGATTTTAGCTTGGCAGTCGAGCGCATAAGGGCCGCAGTCTCGGCGGCGCGCAATCTCGGGAGACCGTTCGTCTTATGTGCCCGCACGGATGGGGTGATGAACGAAACCTATGACACCGCTGAGGCCATACGCCGCGCAAAGGCGTTCGAAGCGGCGGGGGCGGACCTTCTTTATGCGCCGGTTTTGCCTGATCTGAATGCGCTCGTAACCTTCACCAAATCTGTTCGAAAACCAGTCAATGCGCTGGCAGCCGGGGCGGTGCAATCCATGTCGGTTGCGGAAGTCGCGGCGCTGGGCGTGCGGCGAATTTCGACGGGTTCGAAGATTGCGCGCGTCACACACCGCGCTGTTCACGATTGCGTCGCCGAAATGCTCGGTGGCGGGACTTTCACAAATTTCAATGCTGCCATGAGCGGGGACGCGGTTGATGCGTTGCTTGAACAGGGCAAGGCCAAAACACAAGAGTAATCAAAATGTCCGAACTTGCTGCTTCCGACCCTTCCTCCCGCCGCTCCGGTGGCCGCGCTTCCCGCGTTGCCGCCCGCGCTGCGCCACTCGCCGAACATTTGCGCCCGGTGCGGGCGGGGATGCTGGGAGGAACTTACAATCCGCTCAGCGAGCGTGATGTGCAGCGCATTCATGAGGCTGCCCTGACGGCGCTGGAAGTCATTGGCTTTGGCGAAGCGCCGCCCTCGGGCATCGAGATTCTCACAGGAGCGGGTGCGATCCTCGGCGATGACGGGCGCATCCGTTTTCCGCGTGCACTCGTGGAAGACATGCTGGCCAAGGCCGCCCGCGGCATCACACTTTACGGACGCGAGGAGAAGCACGACCTGCACCTTGAGCCATCGCGGGTACACTATGGCACGGCGGGTGCTGCCGTTTATGTCGTGGATTCAGAGAAACGCGAGTACCGTGAGTCGACGGTTCAAGATCTTTATGATGCCGGGCGCATCGTTGACCAACTCGACAATGTGCATTTCTACCAGCGCCCGATGGTGTGCCGGGATATCGCCGACAATTTCGAAATGGACATGAACACGATTTACGCCTGTTGCGCGGGCACGTCCAAGCATGTTGGCGTGTCGTTTACTTCGCCGGACTATATGGGCCCGGCCTTTGACATGCTGCATCTCATCGCTGGCGGTGAGGACCAATGGCGGGCGCGGCCGTTCGTTTCAAACTCAAACTGCTTCGTCGTGCCGCCGATGAAGTTTGCAAAGGAAGCCTGTCAGGTGATGGAGGCTGCCGTGCATGGAGGCATGCCGGTGCTGCTTTTGTCTGCCGGTCAGGCCGGTGCAACGGCCCCTGCCCCGCTCGCAACCGCGATCGTGCAGGCTGTGGCGGAATGCCTGGTGGGTGTTGTCTACGTCAACGCGATCAAACCGGGCGCACCGGCGATCTTCGGCACTTGGCCCTTCGTCTCCGACTTGCGCTCCGGCGCTATGTCCGGTGGTTCGGGCGAGCAGGCGTTGCTGACTGCTGGGTGCGCACAGATGCACCGGTTCTACGGGCTTCCCGGTGGGGCTGCTGCGGGCATTGCGGATGCCAAACTGCCGGACATGCAGGCGGGATGGGAACAAGGCATTTCCAATGTGATGGCAGGGCTCGCCGGCCTTAACATGATTTACGAATCTGTCGGCATGCATGCCTCGCTGCTCGGCTTCTCGCTGGAATCGCTGATTCTTGGCGACGACATGCTCGGCCAGTGCCTGCGCTGCGTGCGCGGCATCGATGTGAACGATGAGACCTTGTCGATAGAAACCATGAAGAATGTCTGCATGGGCGGCCCCGGTCATTACCTCGGCCACGCGCAGACGCTTTCTGTCATGCAGACCGAATTCATTTATCCGCGTCTTGGCGACCGGACGTCACCAAAGGAATGGGTGGAAGTCGGCAAGCCGGATCTCGTGCAGAAGGCGATTGCGACGCGCAAGAAAATTCTGGCCGAGCCGCGCCGTCAGGTGATCGATATTCTGGCTGACGCCGAAATCCGCAAGCGGTTCAAGATCCACCTGCCGTCTTGACGGGCATGCGGGCTTCTAGGCGCTTGAACGCCCAGACAATGACGCCCGTCAACACCAGATAGACCAGCGCCAGAAGTAGCAGCGGCTCGTAGACGAGCAGCGTTTCTTGCCGGACCTTGGACGATACCGCGTAGATATCAATCATGGTGATGGTCGCGATCAGCGGCGTTGCCTTTAGCTGCAGCACGGTTTCACCGCCCAGTGTCGGCAAGGCGCGCTGCACGGCTTGCGGCAGCCAGATGCGCCAGAACAGTTTCGACGGTGACATGCCGTAAGCACGGCCTGCTTCAAGCTGACCGCGCGGCGTGCCGGCGAATGCGCCGCGCATCACCTCGGCTTCATAACCGGCAAAAGACAGGGTGAGCGCCAGCAGGCCATATGGCCAGGCTTGACGCAGATAAGGCCACATCCAGGAATCGCGGATGCCCTCGATCTGCGGGAACAGCGAGCCAAGCCCGTAGTAGAGCAGCCACAATTGCAGCAACAGCGGCGTGCCGCGAATGACGGTGCAGAAGATTTTTGCGGGCCACGCGAGCCATTTCGGGCCTGTGACTTGGACAAGACCGATTGGCACCGCCAGCGCGAAACCGAACGCTACACTGAGCACCAGAACCCAGATGGTGCGCCAAATGCCTTGCAAGGCAAGCGGGCCATATTCTGGCAGCCAATCCCAGCGCATGCGGGTGGCGGCATAAAAGACAAACAGCGCAACCAGCGCAAGAAACACAACACGATGCGGCGAGGTCCAGCTGACGGCATGCGCGTCAACATTTTTTGGCTTTGTTGCGGCTATTTCTGTCATCACGCCGCCCTCGGCAGGCCGCGCGCGGCGCTTTTCTCGATGCGGGAAAGGATGACATTGGAAAGCATGGTAATCACCAGATAGAGCGCTCCGGCAGCCATGAAGAAGGTGAAGTAGGCCTTGGTCGTTTCGATATCACGCGTCGTCGCATCGGTCGCTTTGGCGGC
>JANPGC010000208.1:0-3257 GCA_031423755.1 Phyllobacteriaceae bacterium
TCCGCGTGCTCTATTCCGAGATTGGCCGTATCCTGTCGCATCTCTTGAACGTGACGACGCAGGCCATGGACGTTGGCGCGCTCACCCCCCCGCTGTGGGGCTTTGAAGAGCGCGAAAAGCTGATGGTGTTCTATGAGCGTGCCTGCGGCGCGCGCATGCATGCCGCCTATTTCCGTCCGGGTGGCGTCCATCAGGATTTGCCTGAGAAGTTGATCGAAGACATCGGCAAGTGGATTGATCCGTTCCTGAAGACAGTCAAAGACCTCGACGACCTTCTGACCGGAAACCGCATTTTCAAGCAGCGCAACGTTGATATCGGCGTTGTCGATTTGAACGACGCATGGGCATGGGGCTTCTCCGGCGTCATGGTGCGCGGCTCCGGCGCGGCTTGGGATTTGCGCAAAAGCCAGCCGTATGAATGCTATTCCGAGATGGAATTCGACATTCCGATCGGCAAGAATGGCGATTGCTACGACCGCTATCTCATCCGCATGGAGGAAATGCGCCAGTCAGCAAAGATCATGCGCCAGTGTGTTGATTTGCTGCTCGGCAAGGAAAAGACTGGTCCGGTATCGTCGATGGACGGCAAGATCGTCCCGCCCAAGCGCGGCGAGATGAAGCGGTCCATGGAAGCGCTGATCCATCACTTCAAGCTCTACACCGAAGGCTACAAGGTGCCGGAAGGCGAAGTCTACGCCGCCGTTGAAGCGCCCAAGGGAGAATTCGGCGTCTATCTGGTCTCCGATGGCTCCAACAAGCCCTACCGCTGCAAACTGCGCGCACCGGGCTTTGCTCACCTGCAAGCCATGGATTTCCTCTGCCGGGGACATATGCTGGCGGACGTGAGCGCAATCCTGGGCTCGCTGGATATCGTGTTTGGCGAGGTGGATCGCTAGTCATGACCGCAGGATTCAACCTCCGCACCGAGTTCATCCGCAACGCCCGCAATGTCGTGCCGCCGGTGCTGGGCATGTCTATCGTGCTTGGCCTGTTCAACGCCACTGAATGGACCATGGCCGGCATTCTGCCGAAGGTCGGCCTGTCGTTCGGCATGGGGCTGATGGGCTGCGCGTTCGGACTTTTTGCGCTCTATGTCGGTCTCTACGCCTGCTTAAAATTCGACAGCCAGCTGTATGGATGGCTCGCCGGACTCGTTATCGGGTTCGCGGGGATCGCCTTCATGCTCTGGTATTTCGCCGTACCTTCCAACTAAAACCTGCAAACTGAAACGGGAAACCATGTCCGTCCGCCGCCTCGCAGAAGAAAGTGTCCAGCCGAAGAGTTTCGCCTTCGCCAAGAAGCGCGAATCCGAGGTCAAGACATGGATCAACAAATACCCCAAGGGCCGCGAGCAATCCGCCGTGATCCCGCTGCTTATGATCGCGCAGGAGCAGGAAGGCTGGGTGTCCAAGCCCGCCATCGAGTATGTCGGCAACATGCTCGGCATGGCCTACATCCGCGTGCTCGAAGTTGCGACGTTTTACACGCAGTTCCAGCTGAAGCCGGTCGGCACGCGCGCTCATGTGCAGGTCTGCGGCACGACGCCTTGCATGCTGCGCGGTTCGGAAGCGCTGATGGATGTCTGCCGCTCAAAAATCCACCACGACCAGTTCCATTTGAATGCCAAGGGCACGCTGTCGTGGGAAGAGGTCGAGTGCCTCGGCGCCTGCGTCAACGCACCGATGGTGATGGTGTTCAAGGACACATACGAAGACCTGACGCCGGAGCGCCTTGCTGAAATCATTGATGAATTCGAAGCGGGCAAGGGTGACAGGATTCCGACCGGCCCGCAAAACGGCCGCGTCTTTGCCGCGCCAATCACCGGCTACACCACGCTGCAGGACAAGAAGGCGATCTCCAAGGCCGAGCGTCAGCGCCTCGCCAGGGAATATGCCAAGGAAACAGCCATCAAGGCCGCTCAGGTCGCTGCGGCGCCAGCAGCGGCAGCACCTGCTGCGCCAGCCGCTGCACCTTCCAACGCTGCGACGCCGAAGACGTCCGCGATGGAAACCAGCCCGGCGATCAAGGGCCCGTCGCCGGTGAAGGTCAGCGCCAAGGTCGAAAAGGCCGCATCCGCCGAACCTGCTCCAGCTGCGAAGAGCACTCTTGTGCGCGGTCTGGATGAAAAGAAAGTGACAGCAGGCGGCGGCAACAACCGCAAGGGCGCAGCCGCGCTGGCATCGCCGACCACGGATTCCGCGTCGCAAATGACTGGCAAGGATGCCGCGGCGCCAGCTTCGCTGATGGCCGCGCCGCCCGCCGCGCGAGCGCCGGAAAGCCCGCCGAAATCAGCCAAGTCTGCGCCGAAATCCGCCGCCAAACCTGTCGCCGCGCCAAAGGCCACCAAGCCTGCCACCACGCCAAAAGCGAAGGCGGAGAGCCAGCCGGAGTTGTTAAAGAAGCCGCGCGCGGGCAAGGGCGATGACCTGAAACTCATCTGGGGCGTCGGGCCGAAACTGGAAAAGCTGCTCAACGGCATGGGCGTCTGGCACTTCGACCAGATTGCCGCATGGGGCAAATCCGAACTGAACTGGGTTGATGACCGGCTCGAAGGTTTCAAGGGCCGCGCCTCGCGCGACGAATGGGTCAAGCAATCCAGGAAACTCGCCAAAGGCTGGCGTCCGAGCAATTCCGTTGGCGAGAACATTTGATGGTTGCCCAATTGCATCCTATCGAACGGTCGAGAATGCGAAGGGTACTTCTCCTCGCGGCCGGCTATCTGGCGATCACGCCAGTTCTGCTTTTTGCAATGACCCGCGACCTACTTGGCATTGACGTGAGCCCAGTTGCTATCACTTGGATGGTGCTCATCGTCGGTTTGGCCGGGCTGGTATTTTACACCGGCCAAGTTCCGGGAACGACGATAGCAAAAGAAAATCCGCATTGGATTTGGAAGCCGGACAAGGTGTCAAATGGTCAGGTGTATCTGTCACTACTGGTAGGTGCGGCAGGCGCTTTAGCGTGGCGATATTTTGCTCTCGAGTTCAAACTGCTGCCTCGCGGCGAAGCTGTGGCGTACAGTTACTGTGTCATGTTCTCGCTTACGATGTTGACTGCCGGATTGTTGCTAAAGGACCGAACAGATGCTGCATGATCAAGACCGCATCTTCAACAATATCTACGGCATCCATGACCGCTCGCTGAAGGGCGCGATGGCGCGCGGGCCTTGGGATGGCACGAAGGCGATTATCGAAAAAGGCCGCGATTGGATCGTCAATGAGATGAAGGCGTCTGGCTTGCGCGGGCGGGGCGGGGCA
>JANPGC010000209.1:0-2255 GCA_031423755.1 Phyllobacteriaceae bacterium
CTTCAAGACTTTGGCCGAGCGGCGGGCTTGGCTTGCGGCACTGCCAGAAAACGCAGAGCCGGTTCTAGCTTGGCCGACTTGGACGAGGCTTAGGCGTGCCGATGACAAACGGCTATTGGGTTTGCTTATCCAGTGGCGCGACTGGAGTGCACCGCCACGCCTGTTTGACGTCGCCAATGACAACACAGCGCGCGCCTCGGAATGGACGGATGACTTTCGGCCATCTGACAAAGAACTTGAGCGGCTGGCGCGGGAAATGATCCCGTTACGCGTTTCGTTCCTCAGATGCCTTAACGGCAAGACCGCTCGCGTCACGCATTTTTCAATTTTTGAAGAGTCAGAAACCGACGAGGGACTCCTACGCACATCAAACGCGCGATACTATCCCGAGGAAACGCCAGACGACGGAAGTGGCAAGCCGCTGCCTGGTCGCATGCACAGCTATATCATGGCAAGCGGCAAATGGCGCAAACCATCCGAAAGGAAGGCCAAGCCGAAAGGCGGCAAGCAATCTGCAAAAGGTAACGGAAAGCCGATTCTAGCCGGTGGCCAATTGGCGGAACTAGAGCGGCGCGGCGATGTCGCAATCATTCGTAAGGCGCTCGGTCCATTGGCGCCAATTTTGGACATGGCACTGACGGATGCTAAAGCCGACGAGATCGGAAAGATATTCGGCGGTAGCGTTGGCGGAAAATCTGCACAACGCATTGGCGTCCAACTCATAGACGACGCCTTAGACCAATTCGAGAAAATTGCAGCCTAGAGTGCCCTCAAGCCGTTTTGGCGGCGGTATATGTTAGAAGCGCCAACATTTCCAATCGCCCGCAGGGGGCGGTGTGGGTTTGATTCCCCAGCAAGGCCGCTGCCGGTCTGCTGGGTCGATTTCGCCGCTCTCAGAGAATGGCAAAAATTCAAAAGGCTAATCATGACCAACCCCACCACGCCTGCGCCAATTGTGAGCGCAAGGCAGGCTTGCGACATTCTTGACGCAACATTACGAATGCCGCCAGGCACTGCGCGCGATGCCGCCAAATTTTTTGCGGCTGGGTGGGTTGCTCCCCTCAACCCGTGGGATCCCGACGGCGTTAAGCTGGCAAGAAATTTCAACAATCTTGCTCGCCGTTTTACTCGGCAGGTCGTGTTCCCCCGCCAGTCCCGCACGCGTTCAAGTCTACAGTAAGATGCGCGCTAGCGGCGGAGGACCTAGATTCGGCGAAATGCTGTCCTCATTTCTTGAAAAGCCCGACGACATTTTTGAACTCCGGCTTGAGACAAATCAGCCATCCGCAACTTTGACTTACCGCGCCGCGGATCGCGGAATCAATGTCGTAATATTTTCTGCGGATTCAGAAGCTGCTGCACCAGTATTTCAATCGTTCATATCGGTAGGGCCAGAAGTTTTCGTTCGGCTATCAACTGCAATCAAATCAGTGACTTTGATGCGAACCGGCCGCCGCAGTCACTCAATTTTCTTCAAAAGGAATACACAACTTGAAACCAATTAAGATCAAGAGTTTGGCTGAAGCTGATGGCGACTATGCCGCTGCGCAGCAACTGGAGTCGCGGCTGCGGACAGCAAAATCCAAGATCGACCTTGAGGAAGCGGACCTGCTTAGCAAGCTGACAAATCGCCCAGCTGCACCCGAAATGACGAGTAAAGTCGCCGCCCTGCTCGGCGAAGCCACAGATGACAGCGGCGCAGTGCCGGATGGGCTTCGCACCCGTTTGCGCGAGATAGCGGCGGAGCGGCTCGACTTGAAGGCCGCGTTAACTATCGCATCGGAACGCCTCACAAAGGCGCGCCACAAGGCGTCCAAGGCGATTTGCGACGAAGTGCGCCCTGACTACCAAATTGCGGTCCAGACGCTTGCTGACGCCCTTGTTAGCGCCTCGAATGCCCATGCCAGTTTACTAAAGATTGCGGACTGCCTCAGCGCAGGTGACGTAGCTTGGACAGGTCAACTGGCACCAATGCAGGCGACAAACATTTTCGGAGAGAATAGCGGTCGCATTGCCGCTTGGTTGCGGGAGGCGTTCAGTGCCGGATTCATCAAATCCGACGCTTTGCCGGTGGAGTTAAGGAGATGAAACATCTTGCATCTTGTCACAGAGATCGCCGAGAAAAAATCGTCACTGAAACACGCGCTACTCGCGTGAACGGTCGCACCGAAATGTTGCCTAGCGACCCTTACGAAGTAGCAAAAATTCTGGCGTCGCGCCGCCCAAAAACGCCAGCGGCGAGGACCAAGGCGCGC
>JANPGC010000210.1:0-4087 GCA_031423755.1 Phyllobacteriaceae bacterium
CCTAACCCTCCCCCCACGGGGCGCGTTTAACCCCCCCCCCTTAACCCTCCCCCCGCGTGGGGGTCGTGGGGGCGCCAACGCCGACGGAGAGGGGACAGCGCCGACGCCAAACGGGAGACACGCAATGGACACCGCCGAAGCACTCGCGCCAGCAGCCGAACCCCACCGCGAACGCAGCGGCGGGCGGCAGTCTCGGCGTGACAAACGGGCAGGCGGGCCGGTGGGAATCTATCCGCCCTACATCATGCGCAACATCCCGACCTATGATATTTTGTCAGAGGAGAATCTGCAAAAGATCGAGAAGACTTCGGACAGGATCCTGGCCGAAATCGGCATCGAGTTCCGCGACGATCCGGTGGTGTTAGATCACTGGAAGCGGGCAGGGGCCAAGATCAGCGGCAATCTGGTGAAGTTTGAACCGGGCCTGTTGCATGAAGTCCTGAAAACCGCGCCGCGCTCATTCACCCAGCACGCCCGCAATCCGGCCAAAAGCGTCGAGATCGGTGGCAAGAGCGTTGTGTTTGCGCCTGCTTATGGATCGCCATTCGTCATGGACCTCGACAAGGGCCGGCGCTACGGCACGATTGAGGACTTCCGCAATTTCATCAAGCTGGCGCAGTCCTCGCCCGCGCTGCACCATTCCGGCGGTACGATCTGCGAGCCGACGGACGTGCCGGTCAACAAGCGCCATTTCGACATGGTCTACAGCCACATCAAATATTCCGACCGCGCCTTCATGGGCTCCGTGACGGCGGAAAGCCGCGCCGAAGATTCCATCGAGATGGCGCGGATCGTCTTCGGCAAGGAATTCACCGACCAGAACTGCGTCATACTCGGCAACGTCAACGTCAACTCGCCGCTGGTCTGGGACGCGACGATGACAACGGCTATGCGCGCCTATGCCCGGTCCAATCAGGCGGCTGTGATCGTGCCGTTCATCCTTGGCGGCGCGATGGGGCCGGTTACCAACGCAGGCGCAATTGCCCAGGCGCATGCTGAAACCATGGCAGGCTGCGCGCTGACGCAACTGGAGCGCAAGGGCACGCCGGTGATCTATGGCAACTTCCTCTCATCCATGTCGCTGCGCTCCGGTTCGCCGACATTCGGCACGCCAGAACCGGCGATTGGCTCGATGGTCATTGGGCAGTTGGCAAGGCGTTTGGGCCTACCGCTCCGATGCGCCGGAAACTTCACCACATCCAAACTGCCGGACGCGCACGCGATGAACGAAGGCACCATGTCGATGCTGTCGGCGGTGCATTGCGGCGCGAATTTCATTCTGCACTCGGCAGGGTTTCTCGATGGCCTCCTGTCCATGTCCTACGAGAAATTCATCATGGATGCCGACTTCTGCGGCGCGCTGCATTCCTATCTGGCGGGCGTGGTTGTCGATGACAATACGTTGGCGATGTCGGCGTTTGAGGAGGTCGGTCCCGGCAGCCACTTCTTCGGCAGCCAGCACACGCTGCAAAACTATGAGACGGCGTTCTGGGATACCAACGTCGCCGACAATGAACCGTACGAAAAATGGGAAGCCGCAGGCAGCCACGACGCGGCATTCCGGGCCAACAAGCGCTGGAAGAAATTGCTGGACGAGTATGTCGCCCCGCCGCTCGATGAGGCAGTGGACGAGGAGCTTCAAGACTACATCGCCAAGCGCAAGGCCGACATGCAGGATGCTTGGTATTAATGGGGTTTGAGATGGCCAGTGATAACTTGCCTGAGTTTATGACGGCTGTTCTGACAACAGGCCATGGCGGCTATGAAACGCTGCAGTATAGCCAGAGCGTGCCGCGACCGGAGCCAAAACCGGAGGAGGTGCTCATTCGTGTTGGTGCAGCAGGTGTCAACAATACCGACATCAACACGCGCACCGGATGGTATTCCAAATCAGTCAGCGGTGCGACATCGGAGGGTGGCGCAAGCCAAGCAGACGACGCTTCCTGGAGTGGCGCGCCGCTCAACTTTCCGCTGATACAGGGCGCGGACATTTGCGGCCGCATCGTTGCTGTCGGGAATGGCGTGGACGCAAGCCGCATCGGCGAACGCGTCATCGTGCCTACCATGCAGCCCGCGCCGGGAGGTGGAGAGTTCGACACTTTCACGGTTGGCTCCGAGTGCAATGGCGGCTTTGCGCAATTTGTAACCATGCGAGCGTCCCAAGCCTTCGCGGTCAAATCGGACTTGTCTGATGTCGAACTTGCTTCTTTCCCGTGCGCCTACTCGACAGCCGAAAACGTGCTGCATCGCGCCAATGTCAAATCTGGTGAAACTGTGTTTATCACCGGCGCATCCGGCGGGGTTGGTTCTGCCGCCGTGCAACTGGCCAAGCGGCGCGGCGCAACCGTGATTGCCCAGACAGGAGCTTGGAAGGCCAAAGAACTCCTCGACCTTGGCGCAACCAGAACCGTGGATCGAAACGCTGATCTACCGAAGGAAATCGGAACCGAAACGGTTGATGTCGTGATCGATATCGTCGGTGGCACCGCATGGCCCGGGTTGCCGGATATCTTGAAGCGTGGCGGGCGCTATGTCGTCTCCGGCGCGATTGCCGGACCAATGGTCGAGCTGGACTTGCGTACGCTTTACCTGAAGGATCTGACATTTCTCGGATGCACGGCGCAGCACCCCGAAGTGTTCGGAAATCTGGTTGGTTACATCGAGCGTGGCGAAATCCGCCCGCTGGTGGCCAGGACTTATCCGCTCAAAGACATCGTCGCCGCCCAGACTGAATTTCAACTGAAAAAGCACGTCGGCAAGATCGTGCTGATCCCGCCACAGGAATAGACCATGTCCAACGACCCGCTGCTCCGGCCTTTTCAGCTCAAGCATCTCACGCTGCGAAACCGCATCATCACGACAAGTCATGAGCCGGCTTATCCGGAGGACGGCATGCCAAAGGACCGCTACCGCGCCTATCATGTCGAGCGCGCCAAGGCGGGCATTGCGCTGACGATGACGGCTGGATCTGCCGCTGTGTCGAAAGACTCGCCGCCGGTGTTCAACAATGTGCTCGTCTACAAGGACGAGGTCGTCAAATGGATGAAGCTGCTGGTCGATGAATGCCACGACCATGGCGCGGCGGTGATGATCCAGCTGACGCATCTCGGCCGCCGGACGCGCTGGGACAAGGGCGACTGGCTGCCGACAGTTTCGCCCTCGCACAAGCGCGAAGCGGCGCACAGGGCATTTCCGAAGCTCATCGAAGACTGGGACATGGACCGCATCAAACGCGACTTTGCCGATGGAGCCGAGCGGATGAAGGCTGCGGGCGTCGATGGCATCGAGTTTGAATGCTATGGGCATCTGCTCGACCAGTTCTGGTCGCCGCTGACCAACATCCTGCCGGAACCCTATGGCGGCAATCTCGAAAACCGCATGCGATTCTTCTTTGAGATGCTCGACGGCGTGCGCGAGCGGGTCGGTTCTGAGTTCATAATCGGCGCACGGTTTACCGCCGACGAGGATTTGGAAGGCGGCACGACGAAGGCAGACGGGATGCAAGTTGCGAAGCTTTTGAAAGAGAGCGGCAAGATCGATTTCCTCAATGTGGTGAAAGGCCATATCGACACAGACCCGGGTCTCACAGACCTGATCCCGATTCAAGGCATGCCTTCCGCGCCGCATCTTGATCTGGCGGGCGAAATCCGCCGCAGCGTGGACTTTCCGACCTTCCATGCCGCGCGCATTCCAGACGTGGCGACGGCGCGTCACGCGATTGCTTCGGGCAAGATCGACATGGTCGGCATGACGCGGGCGCACATGACCGACCCGCATCTGGTGAAAAAGCTGATGGAAGGCCGCGAGCATGACATTCGGCCATGCGTCGGGGCCAACTATTGCCTCGACCGCATCTATCAGGGCGGTGCGGCCTATTGCATTCATAACCCGGCGACCGGGCGCGAAGCCGAGGGAATGCCGCATGATATTATGCCGGCTAGTGATAAGAAAAAAATTGTTATCGTTGGGGCAGGTCCGGCGGGAATGGAAGCCGCGCGGGTGGCCGCCGAGCGCGGCCACGCCGTTACAGTTTTTGAAGCCGCAGACAGGCCGGGCGGGCAAATCCGCCTGACCGCGCAGTCCAAGC
>JANPGC010000211.1:0-9755 GCA_031423755.1 Phyllobacteriaceae bacterium
CTGCGCCAAACTCGTCAAGCGCCAGATAGGCTTCGTTCTCCCAAGCCAGCAGAACATCGCCGATTTCACGCTGTGCAAAGGTGGTGGTGGAACCGCGCGCGCCGGTATCGAGGACCGGGACGTGCTTGAACAGCGTGCCAATATAGTCTTTCACCTTGGCTTCATCGCCGCCGTATTCGCCGTTGGCCCAGGCCCAGGCCGCCAGATAGTTCCAGCGTGCGCCGCCGGAGGTCTTCGGGTTTGGCGTGATCACTTCAACGCCGTCCTTGGTCAGATCACCCCAGTTGTTGATCGCCTTCGGATTGCCCTTGCGGACGAGGAAAATAATCGTCGAAGTGTAAGGCGATGAGTTATTTGGCAGTTTGGAGCGCCAATCTGCCGGGATCTTGCCGGTCTTGGCGGCGATGGCGTTGATATCGCTTTCAAGCGCAAGCGTGACGACATCGGCGTCCAATCCGTCAATCACCGAACGGGCCTGCTTGCCCGAGCCACCATGCGAGGCCTGGATCGTGACAGTCTCACCCGTGTCCGCCTTCCACTTGGCGGCAAACACTTCGTTGAATTCCTTGTAGAGCTCGCGGGTCGGATCATACGACACGTTCAGGATTGTCTGATCGGCAAAGGCCGGCGTCACCGACGGAAGTGCAACGGAAAATGCGAGCAGGCCTGCCAGCAGGATTGATGAGCGTCTGTTCATGTCAGCCTCCATGTGTTGAACATGCGTAAACACTACTCAGTTGATAGAGATTAAAAAACTCCGGAAAGCCCAATTTTGATGCCACAAAGAAAACAACATTCCAAAAAGCCGCAGTTTCAAGCATCATTTGTTTCGAGGGAGTCACGGATGGATGTCTTGTCCAACACCTCGCGGGTTGCAAGCGCCACATTGGCAAAGACCTTGCGTATTTCGCAGCTCCCTTCGTCCTTGCAATCCTCGCATTTCCTGTAGGCGATGATGCTCAGGCATGGCAACGGAGCGATAGGTCCGTCGATCAGCCGCAGCACCTCGCCATATGTCACGTCTTGCGGCTCGCGCAGCATCATATAGCCACCGACCTTACCACGGCGGCTTTCGACGATGCCATGGCGCTTCAGTTCAAGAAGTATTTGTTCGAGAAACTTTTTGGGAATGCGCTGTTCGGCGGCAATTTCGGTGATGGACAATGAAATGCCCTTCTCGATGCCCGACAGCATCACGAGCGCCCGCAATGCGTATTTTGCCCGTTGAGATATCATGACAAACAAAACCCCGGCGTCTGGGAGGAGAAGGACACCGGGGTTTATGCACAAATCGCTGCTGTTGCAAACGCATCGCGCGCGTCAGCAACCGTTGTGCAATTGCATGGAGGAATGAGCGCCGCCAACCGGCGCACGCTGGGCGCGCCGCCAATCGTCGGGATTGCGGCTGAGGCTGCAGGCGATATCATAGGCTTCCGGCCAGCGCCCGTATCCACTTGCGACGTTGATATGGCCTGCGTCGCCAAGGTCGATCAACCCGGATCCCCAGATGCCGGCATACTCGCGGGTTTTGAGCCAAGGCATGTAAGGATCTGTCCGGCTGGCCACGACGATGGATGGAAATGGCAAGCGCTTGCGCGGCATTCTGCCGAATTCGATGCGGCCCGGATGCCGCGCCTCAGCCGCCTCCACATCGGCAGGCGCCACGAGCAGCGCGCCATCGACGTGTGCTGCTGCCGGACTGTTTGCCAGATGGGCGATCAGCACTGCGCCAAGACTGTGGCCAACCAGCACTGCGCCGGGGTTGGCCATCAGGTCGGCCTCAAGCTTGTGCAGCCAAACCCACAGAACGGGATGCGTCCAGCATTCCTGTTCAACCATCATCGCGTCCAGATCAGCGTCCAGCCAATGGCGCTGCCAGTGATCGGTGTCCGACCCGTTGTATCCGGGAACAATCAATATGCGGCTCATCGGCTGAGATCCTTTTGTTGTTCAGGTTCAATATGTTGGAAGATTATCCGAACCGGGCCTGCCGCTTTCGGAAAAGCCAGCGCAGCAGGCGTGGCGGCTGCGTTGCCGCCGAATTGCCTGGTCGTTTGAACGCATCTGAACTTTCAACGAGGCCGACATTGACGCCGAAAAATAGAGCCATTTCAAATCCCTCCGGACGCATTTGATCTTCGGTCCAGGTTCCATGATTCAATACACTACTAACTTTATCGAGTTTAAAATTTCCAATCTTGCGGCGCTCGGGCGGATTAATGTTCCAAGATTTCGCTGCAACAAAAAAGGGCCGGAAGCGAATGCCTCCGGCCCTTTGCATCTATGCCCTGCCCATTACGCGTGATCGAAACGATCCGCATTCATTACCTTGGTCCACGCGGCGATAAAATCATGCACGAACGTCTCATGAGCGTCGTCCTGCGCATACACTTCGGCGATCGCCCTCAGTTGGGAGTTTGACCCGAACACAAGATCGACACGCGTTCCGGTCCACTTCAACGCGCCGGTTGCGCGGTCGTGGCCTTCATAGACACCACCTTCCGCCGGTTTCCAAACAGTGCCGGTGTCGGTCAAGTTGACGAAGAAGTCTGTCGTCAGCTGACCGGGGCGCGCCGTGAACACGCCGTGTCTGGTCTGACCAGCGTTGGCGTTCAACGCACGCAGCCCGCCGACAAGGACCGTCATCTCCGGCGCTGTCAGCGTCAGGAGCTGCGCCTTGTCGATCAGCATTTCTTCTGGCGAAACCGAGTAGGCCTTCTTCTGGAAGTTCCTGAAGCCATCAACTTCAGGCTCCAGCGCCGAGAAGCTCTCAATATCAGTCTGATCCTGACTGGCATCCATGCGGCCCGGCGTGAACGGGACCTTTGCATCATGTCCGGCAGATTTGGCCGCCTGTTCCACAGCAGCTGCGCCGCCGAGTACGATCAGATCAGCCATCGAGACCTTCTTGCCACCCTTCGTGCCTGCATTGAACACACTTTGGATGCCCTCCAGCACAGACAAAACCTTTGCCAATTGCTCAGGCTGATTGGCCTCCCAGTCCTTTTGCGGGGCAAGGCGGATGCGCGCACCGTTTGCGCCGCCGCGCTTGTCCGAGCCCCGGAACGTTGACGCCGAGGCCCAAGCTGTTGCGACCAGTTCGGAGATTGTAAGGCCGGAGCCAAGCATTTTGGCCTTCAGATCGGTAATGTCGTTCGCGTCGATCAGAAGATGATCGACCGCCGGGACCGGGTCTTGCCAGATCAGGTCTTCGCCCGGCACCTCATTTCCGAGATACAGCTTCTTCGGCCCCATATCGCGATGGGTCAGCTTGAACCATGCGCGGGCGAACGCATCCGCAAATTCCGCCGGGTTCTGGTGGAATCGCCGCGATATAGGCGCGTAGATCGGGTCCATGCGCATGGCCATATCTGCCGTCGTCATCATGGGACGATGCTTGATGGATGGATCATGGGCGTCGGGGATCATGTCCTTTTCGGCCACGTTGACCGCATGCCATTGTTTTGCGCCTGCCGGGCTGCGCGAAAGCTCCCACTCATAGCCGAAAAGCATGTCGAAATAGCCATTGTCCCATGTGGTCGGGTTCGGCTTCCACGCGCCTTCAATACCGCTGGTCGTGGTGTGAATTCCGCGGCCCGTGCCATATTTGTTGATCCAACCAAGACCCATGTCCTCAATGGCCCCGCCTTCAGGCTCAACTCCAACCAGCGTCGGATCGCCAGCGCCGTGGGCCTTGCCGAATGTGTGGCCGCCAGCGACCAGCGCGACGGTTTCCTCGTCGTTCATCGCCATCCGCTTGAAGGTCTCGCGAATGTCGCGACCGGAAGCGACCGGGTCCGGGTTGCCGTCCGGGCCTTCCGGATTGACATAGATCAGACCCATCTGCACTGCGGCAAGCGGGTTTTCGAGGTTGCGGTCGCCGGAATAGCGACTGTTCTGCTTGTCGCTGGTTGCAAGCCACTCGCCTTCCGCGCCCCAGTAGATGTCCTCTTCCGGCTCCCACACATCAGCGCGGCCGCCCCCGAAGCCGAAGGTCTTGAAGCCCATGGATTCCAGCGCGCAATTTCCCGCAAGGATCATCAGATCGGCCCATGAAATCCTGTTTCCGTACTTCTTCTTGACGGGCCAAAGCAGACGGCGGGCCTTGTCGAGGTTGCCATTGTCCGGCCAGCTGTTGAGCGGGGCAAAGCGCTGCGTGCCCGACCCTGCACCACCGCGGCCGTCGCCCGTACGGTAGGTGCCTGCGCTGTGCCAAGCCATGCGGATGAACAGCGGTCCATAATGACCCCAGTCTGCGGGCCACCAGTCCTGGCTTTCGGTCATCAGCGCGTAAAGGTCCTGCTTCAATGCCTGCAGGTCGAGTTTCTTGAACTCGTCGGCGTAGTTGAATGCGGGCCCCATCGGGTTCGACAAGGCCGAATGCTGGTGCAAAATTTTCAGGTTCAGCTGGTTCGGCCACCAGTCGCGGTTGGACCTTCCTGCGAAAGTCACGTGCTTTGTGCCGCCATGCATCACGGGGCACTTTGCTTCGCCCATATCGGTCATCACGTTCATGTCTTTTCTCCCGTTGGATTATCCGGCTCGTGCGAAACCTTGTCTGTCGAGCGGCATATCGTCTGAAATCCGGCGAAACAGGCCAGCGCCGACAAGCGGCGAATATCCCTGCATCAAATTTGTCACCTATCTTAATCCCATGCATGTGATAATTTCCAATCGAAATGAGCGCCTGCGACAATAGGTTTTTCCTATCATGACCATGACCCTTCGCCATATGCGCTATTTCGATGCTTTGGCGACCTCCATGCATTTCACCAAGGCGGCGGAGCTGGCGCGGATTTCGCAACCCGCACTTTCGGCGCAAATTGCCGATCTGGAGAATATTATCGGGGCGCAATTGGTGGAACGAAACAAAAGCGGCATCCGGCTGACTGACAAGGGCAGCGAGATGCTGGTGAAAATCCGCGAGATTCTGCAACAGGTGAAGCTGCTTGAGGAAAGCGCCAAGCCAAGCAAAGATGTGCTGTCCGGCAAGATCGCCATTGGCGCCATTCCGACCGTCGCGCCCTATCTCATTCCCCGTCTGATACCGCTGCTGCGGCAGGAATATGCGGAACTCGATATAGAATTGCGCGAGGCGGTTACTGCAACGCTGGTTGACGAACTTTCTTTCGGACGCATTGACGTCATGATTGCTGCCTTGCCGATCGCCAATGCAGCGTTTGAGTCAGAAGTGCTGTTCACCGACCGCTTTCTTGTCGCTGTTGCGGATAATGACCGCGATGTGCTGCACGGGCCGGTGGCGCAAGAGAGTTTCTCGCCGGAACGCCTGCTGCTGCTCGAAGAGGGCCACTGCCTGCGCGATCAGGCCTTGGACGTCTGCGGCACGGGCTCGCGGCGGCTGGTAAATTTCGGCGCGACGAGCCTGTCAACCCTGCTGCAACTGGTCAGCAACGGACTTGGCATGACGCTTATCCCCGAGATCGCGGTCGATGTGGAGCGGCAGCGCAACGCCATGCGGATCGTTCGGTTTGATGACCCACAGCCAAGCCGGACCATTGGCATGATCTGGCGCAAAAGCTCCACCAGTAAGTCCGACATAAAAACACTCGGCGAACTGATCCGCCGAGTGCATGTTCAACCAATCATTGCCTGATTAATCGCGGCCGAGCAGCGACTTCCAGATAATCGCGCCAAGCGCCGCGCCTGCAAGCGGTGCCACCCAGAACAGCCAGACCTGGCCAAGTGCGCCTGTATCGGCGAAAATTGCCGCGGCGAGCGAGCGGGCCGGGTTGACCGAGGTGTTGGAGACCGGGATCGACACCAAATGAATGAGCGTCAGGCCGAGGCCAATGGAAATCGGCGCGAAGCCCGCCGGAGCGGTCTTGGCGGTCGAGCCCAGAATGATGATCAAGAAGAACGCCGTCATAACCACTTCCATGATCAAAACTGCCAGCAATGAATAGCCGCCGGGCGACAGTTCGCCATAACCGTTGGATGCAAAGCCGCCTGCCACAAAGCCTGCCTTGCCGGATGCAATGATATAGAGCACCAACGCGCCAGCAATGCCGCCGGCAACTTGGGCGATCCAGTAGCCGATCATGTCCTTGAAATCAAAACGTCCGCCGAGCGCCAAACCCAACGATACCGCCGGATTGAAATGTCCGCCGGAAATGCCACCGACCGTATAGGCCATGGTCAGGACTGTCAGGCCAAAAGCCAGTGAAACGCCCATCAGACCGATGCCAACCTCCGGAAATGCCGCTGCCAAAACCGCGCTGCCGCAGCCGCCGAAAACGAGCCAAAACGTGCCGAAAAATTCTGCTGCCAACTTGTTCATGAAATCCCCTCCGAATCGAAGTCCACAACCTGCATATACAAGCTGGCACTGATTGAAGGTAGAGGGCGGGTCAGGCAGCGATCAGCCGGGCGCCAACCAACGCCCAAAGTGCGAAGACAAAAACGAAACTGGCCAAAAACAGCGGCCGGCGTAAGCGCAGGCGGTTCGTTGTGACATGTACATAGGCATGCGCGATGCGCGACAGCGAAAAAAGCCAAGCAACAAGTACCGCGAATTGCCCCGCAGCGCCCAGCACAAACAGCATCATGCAAGCCACGTAGAATAGCACCGGCAGTTCGAACTGGTTAATCAGGTTGCGCGCCACAGTGGCGCTTGGCTCCGGTTCGACTGTCGGGATGCGAAAATCTGCCGCCCTTGCCTTTCCGTCGCGGATCGAGGTCATGCGGCGGACAGACATCAAGCTGTATATCGCAAAGGTCAGCGCCATCTGCGCCAGCACCGGCCAAAAAATCGCTTCACCGTTCATTGCAGCCTCTTAGGTTTCAACGCGGAAAATAGAAACGCCACTGCAACGGCCCCCGCCACTGTCAGCGCAAAAAGCTTTAGTGTGGTCAGCACGGCAATCAAGGTCAATAATCCATCATCCCCTGACTTCAACCATCGGACCACAGCCCAGTTCTCACTGTAGTCGGCAAAAGCATAGGCAATTGGCAGCAGGGAAGCCCCCAGCCACTTTGCCTTTTGTCCCAATCTTGTAAAGCGAGGCAGCGCCGCGCCAGCGCGAACTGTGAACAAAGTCAACGCGGTCGCCAGCAATATTGGAAACAACAGATCCAGACCCAGCGAGTGCCAGCGGACAAAGGTCTCCAGACCCGCAGCATCATTGTCCGTCAGGCAGGTTTTGGCTGCTTCATAGACGGCAGCGTCCGGCGGAAAGTTTGCATCTGGCGCAACGAATTCGCAGCCTGCTTGCCGCTCAATCGCCCATCGCACCGGCGCAAAGGCGAGGTAGCAGAGGGCTGTTGCTGCAAATAAAACCGTCTCGCCACGCCTCAAGGGCATCGCTTACAGCCCGCCAGTGTAGTTCGGGCTCTCCCGGGTGATGGTCACATCATGCGCATGGGATTCGCGCAGACCCGCGCTCGAAATGCGCACGAAAGTCGCCTTGTCACGAAATTCGGCAAGATTGGCAGCACCGGTATAGCCCATTGCGGCGCGCAGGCCGCCGGCCAACTGGTGCAGCACCGCAGATACGGGCCCCTTGTAAGGCACCTGCCCCTCGATGCCTTCCGGCACGAGTTTGAGCGTGTCACGCACTTCGGCCTGAAAATAGCGGTCGGCCGAACCGCGCGCCATCGCGCCGACAGAACCCATGCCGCGATAGGCTTTGAATGAGCGGCCCTGATAGAGATAGACTTCGCCAGGGCTTTCGTCCGTGCCCGCCAAAAGCGAGCCGATCATCGACGCGGAAGCGCCTGCGGCCAGCGCCTTTGCCAAGTCACCAGAGAATTTGATGCCTCCGTCAGCTATGACGGGAATGCCATGTTTCTGCGCGATTTCCACCGATTCCATGATGGCGGTGAGTTGCGGGACACCGACACCGGCGACGATGCGCGTCGTGCAGATCGAACCCGGGCCGATGCCCACCTTCACAGCGTCCGCACCCGCATCAATCAGCGCCAGCGTGCCCTCGCGGGTCGCGACATTTCCGGCAATGATGCGCACCGAATTGGAGAGTTTCTTGGCACGCGTCACAGCATCGAGCACGCGCTGCGAATGGCCGTGCGCCGTGTCGATGACAATCACATCGACGCCCGCCTCAATCAAGCGTTCGCAGCGCTCAAACCCGTCTTCGCCAACCGATGTGGCTGCAGCAACACGGAGGCGCCCTTGCGCATCTTTCGAGGCGTGCGGGTTCAGCTGCGACTTTTCAATATCCTTGACCGTGATCAGGCCCACGCAGTGGCCATTTTGGTCAATGACCACCAGCTTCTCGATGCGATGCTGGTGCAGCAGATGCTTGGCCTGATCCTGATCAACATTTTCCGTCACCGTGATCAGATTGTCGCGGGTCATCAGTTCGTAGATTTTCTGGTTCGGATCCGAGGCAAATCGCACATCGCGATTGGTAAGAATACCGACGAGGCGGCCGGTTTTCCCCGGCGCAGCCCCTTCGACAACCGGAATGCCGGAAATGCCGTGCGCATTCATCAAACCGCGCGCTGCAGAAAGGGTTTCATCCGGACCAATGGTGACAGGATTGACCACCATGCCGCTTTCGAACTTCTTGACCTGACGCACCTCTTCGGCTTGCCGCTCAGGGTCAAGGTTGCGGTGGATCACGCCGATGCCACCAGCCTGCGCCATGGCAATCGCGAGCCGCGATTCGGTCACTGTATCCATGGCCGACGAAATGATCGGGATGTTGAGATCAATATCCTTGGCAATCGTCGTGCGAAGGTCCGTCTGGCCGGGCATGACTTCGGAGTGGCCGGGCTGCAAAAGCACGTCATCAAACGTCAGCGCATGCGCGCCAGTGACTGTTTCTCGGATGATTGCCATGGTCATTCCTTTGATAAACGCGTTCGACGGTGCAGATAGAGCACCGGCCCGCTTCTGGCCATTGAGGATTGACGGTGGCGTCTAACATCAATGTTTCCTATTGGGAAGGCATGGGGTCCGGCCATTCCCCGCTTTTTTGACTTGAGTAAAAACCGGGCATTTGGCGGGTCGTTAAAAGCAAAACTTGACAATTCATTCGCAATCGCCCATATGAGCGCCATCGATGCTTGTTTGACTGATCTTTGTTGCTGCCAGCGCTTACGCGCTCCTGTACGAATATCCCCTTCAAAATTCGAAAAAACCACCGTGGCGCGCATGTCGTGCGTTGCATTCTTCAATACCATCGAAAGGGTTCGTCATGGCCACTGGTACAGTTAAATGGTTCAATTCCACCAAAGGCTTCGGCTTCATTCAGCCTGACAACGGCGGCGCGGACGTATTCGTCCACATCTCCGCTGTCGAGCGCGCAGGTCTGCGCACGATCAACGAAGGTCAAAAGCTTTCGTTCGAATCCGAGCGTGATGCTCGTTCGGGCAAGATGTCTGCTGGTCAGCTTCAGGCTCTCTAAGCATTAAAACCCGGCGGCGTTAACCTTGTGTTAACCATATCCGGGTGATGCTGAAAAATCTGGAAACTCCCGGTGACCACGGATGTACTGGCACTGGTGAAGTTTCAGCGGAATTGAAAGGCCGGGCGAAAGCCCGGTCTTTTTGTTTGTGCGTGGGAGTTTGTCCCCGCCCTATTTCGATTTAACGCATTGAATTTATTGATCCTGCCGCTTTTTCCTGTCCCACTTATCCACAAACCCGCCGCCGCCCGCATAATCCCCGTGCTCTTTGCAAAGGGACACGGTGTCATGATCCGGGTCGTCGTGGCAAAGGCCGGTGCTTTGGTGGCGGGGGGTCGGATTCCTGTCGCGGGTGATGAGCCCTGA
>JANPGC010000212.1:0-10628 GCA_031423755.1 Phyllobacteriaceae bacterium
ATGATTGAAGCGGCGTTCGTTCCAGACGAAGTAAGCCAGCGCAGCCAGCCCGATCGGAGGAAAGACGAGGAGGCCGCCAACAACCGCCAAGGCCTTGAACGGATTGAAACCCGGGCGCTTTGCCCAGCCGAATGTATCGCCGCCACCATGGCGGAAGTGTCGTTCGCCGCTGGCTGTGCCATCGGCATGCATGTTATTTTCGTAAGACATTTGTTTTCCCTTTTTGCTGTTACGATACTGCTTAAGATATATCGTAAGATAGGTCGCACAAGGGGCAGGAGATTAAATTTTTGTTATGATTGGGGGAAGTTTGGCTCTGCCTACTTAGGCGCCCGTTTCGCCAAGATCCGCTGCAACGTCCGGCGATGCATGTTCAGTCGCCGTGCGGTCTCCGAAACATTGCGCTCGCACATCTCATAAACCCGCTGGATGTGCTCCCAGCGCACCCGGTCTGCCGACATCGGATTTTCCGGAAGTTCCGGCTTTTCATCACCCTGACGCGTCAGCGCCCTGAATACATCATCGGCGTCAGCCGGCTTCGCCAGATAGTCAACCGCGCCGAGCTTGACTGCCGTCACGGCAGTGGCAATGTTACCGTAACCGGTAAGCACAATCACCTTTGCATCCGCCCGCTTGGTACGGATGGCTTCAATCACCGAAATGCCGTTGCCGTCCCCAAGGCGTAAATCCACTACAGCATAGGCGGGCGCATGCTCAAGCACCGCATCCAATCCGCCCTGAACAGAGTCAGCGAAACGCACAGCAAATCCGCGCGCTTCCATCGCCCGCGAAAGGCGCGTCAGGAACGGTTTGTCGTCGTCAACCAACAACAGGGTCCGGTCTTCGCCAATCTTCGAAACGTCCGCCACGCCGATTTCCGACATTCATTTGGTCCTTGTCATGTCTTTGTGTGGCTTAACTGGAGCGCAACACGGCTTTTGTCAAAGTTTCCGTCGCCGAAACCGCTGGTCTTCCCGCCTCCATCGCGCTGCGGGGCCATTCGACATGAATATCTGCCCCGGATTTGCCGCTGATCTTGTTGCGGATGTTGATCTCCGCGCCAGATCGCTCCAGAAGTGTCTTGGCAATAAAAAGCCCAAGCCCCATGCCGCCGCCGCCATTGCGCGGAGTTGACTGGCGGCTCTTGGCGTAGGGTTCGCCGACATGCGCCAATATGTCCGGCGGGAAGCCCGGCCCGTCGTCGGCAATGCGGATCGAAACGCGGTTCCTGTCCCAGCCCCACTCGACCGCCACTGATGACTGGGCAAAATCAACGGCGTTTTCAACAAGGTTTCCAAGGCCATAGATGACGCCCGGATTGCGTCGGCCAACCGGCTCGGCCCCGTCGCAATAAGCGGCATTCTTGGTAATCGAGATGCCAAAGTCGCGGTGCGGCGCAATGATCTCCTCGATCAGCGAGGTCAGCGGCAAGTTGGCCATGTGCTCCTCGCCCGTCGCCGAAAGGCTCGACAGGCGTTGCAGGATTTCGCGGCAGCGCACAGTCTGCGAGCGGATAAGCTCCACGTCCTCCCTGTGCGGCGAGCCGGACTTGAGCGCCAGTTCCAATTCCTTGGCCACCAGGTGTATGGTGGCAAGCGGCGTGCCAAGCTCATGCGCCGCCGCCGCTGCAAGCCCGTCGAGCGCCGAAAGATGCTGTTCGCGCTGAAGCACCAGCTCGGTTGCCGCCAACGCATCCGCCAAGAGCCGCGCCTCTTCCGCCACCCGCCGCGCATAGACCACGGTAAAGGCAAGGCTGGAGAGAATGGCAAAATAAATGCCGGCCTTGAGGTAGGGCGGAATGACGAATTTCTCGTCCGGTGCCCATGGCAGTGGCAGGTGAAACACGGCCAGTATGGTCACGCAGCTGACCACCACCGCAGACAGCACCAACGTCAGCCGCAAAGGCAGCGACGAGGCGGAAATGACGGCGGGCACAATCATCAGCATGGCAAACGGATTGGATATTCCCCCCGTCAGGAACAGAAGACCGGCCAGCTGCAGCACATCGAACGCGAGAAGACCAAGCGTCGCCTGCGAAACAAGCCGCAAGGTCGGTGGATAACGGAACGACAGGAAGATGTTCAGCCATGCTGAAAGTGCAATCAAAGCAAAGCAAAGGCTGACCGGCATTGGAAAGCCAAGCACATAGGCAATGACCAGCACCGCCAACGTCTGCCCGCCCACAGCCAGCCAACGCAGGCGGATAAGCGTCACAAGGCGAAGACGGCGCGATTCATAGCGGTCGGGGAAAGATTGGATGGACATCTCCGGTATCTAGAGCACCGGGCGTTCAAATGGAATTATTTTCACTTGTCTTTCCGCGCCCCGGACGTCGTCGCGCACCGCTCGCGATGCCTGCATCGCGTCGCGTCACGCTTCTAGCCAGGACACTGAAATCCGGCGTGAATATTGATCCCATTTGAACGCCCGGCGCTCGAGCGCGTTGCCTTGCCCAATCCAACACTCAAGTGTCACGCGGCTTGGCGCGGGCCGTCGGCGAGGCATTGGCGGGATCCTCCGGCCAAACGTGCTTGGGGTAACGTCCGCGCATATCCGAGCGGACATCCGCCCATGAGCCTTTCCAAAAGCCGGGCAGGTCGCGCGTCAATTGGATCGGCTTGTGTCCGGGCGATAAAAGCTCAAGCAGCAGCGGCACGGTTCCTCCAGCAATCGACGGATGCTCCTTCAGCCCAAACAATTCCTGCACCCGCAAAGCAAGCACCGGTGCTTCGCCGTCATAGCGGATCGGATGATGGTTGCCCGTCGGCGCGGTGAAATGCGTCGGTGCGAGCTGGTCAATCTTGCGCTGCAGATCATGAGGCACAAGCGAGACAAGCCCGTTGCGGATGGCATCGTGCGGGATCTGCGCGAGGCCCGCTTTGCCGGTCAGGAACGGCAGCAGCCAAGTCTCGAGCGTCTGCAAAAGAGCGCTATCGCCCATATCTGGCCAAGGATCCCCCAATCCCCGATGCAGCCATCCGAGCCGCCTGCGCATGATCAACGCACTGTCCGGCCAGTCGAGTACCTCAAGCCCATGCGTCCGGATTGCCCCAATCAGTGACCCGTTCGCGTCATCTCCGTCAGGAGGCGGCATTGGCGCATCGTCGAGCACGACAGCGCCCAATCGGCGCACTAATCGGCGGCGCAGCGCTCTTTTTACAGGATCAAAACTGATGATATCGCTAGCCTCAATCTGCCCGGCAAGGGCCATCTCAATCTCGGCCAGTGTCACCGGCGCGGCCGACAGAATGCGGCTCTTCTGGGCGCTGCCTTGCATATCGGCAACCACCAGATACGGGCTCGCGGCGAGGGCATGCGCCGGGTCTATTTCCGCGCCGCGCCCGTTGGCCAGCACGTAGCGCCCGTCGCCGCCGCGCGACTTTGCCACCCTGTCCGGATAGGCTTGCAGCAGCAAAGCGCCAGCGCTTTCAAGGTCAGTGTCTGCACCCGCCTGTCCGGCCCCGCGCGCCAGTTTCGCGCTCAATCCGAATGCAGTCCGGGCGCGCTCCGAGCGGTCGCGGCGGGCGTTCAGGAGCCGCAATTCAAGATCCGCATCATTGCCGCCAAGCCCGCGTTCGGTCATCAGGACGGCAAGCTCCGCAGCATGCCGCGCACTGCCGGTCTGCGCCGCTTGCAACACCATGTGAGCCAGCCGCACGGGCAGGGACAGCTTGCGCATCGCAGCGCCATCTTGCGTCAATCTCCCGTCGTCATCCAGCGCGCCAAGCCGCTTCAAGAGTTCGCGCGCCTCTTTCAGCGCGGGCGCTGGAGGCGGGTCGAGAAAGCGCATCTGCGCCGGATCGCTGACGCCAAACGCCGCAAGATCAAGCAAAAGACCAGTCAAATCCGCAGCAAGGATTTCCGGCGGCGTGAACGCTGGCAGCACCGCTGTCTGCTCCGCGCGCCAGAGCCGTATGGCGATGCCCGGCGCAGTCCGCCCGGCACGGCCCGCGCGCTGATCAACCGAAGCTTTCGAGGCGCGGACGGTCTCCAGCCGTGTCAGACCCGATGAAGGCTCAAACACCGGCAGCCGCTGGTAACCGCTGTCGATCACGATCCGCACGCCGTCGATGGTGATTGAAGTCTCCGCAATCGAGGTCGCCAGCACCACCTTGCGCATTCCGGCAGCGGCAGGACGGATCGCGTCGTCCTGAGCCGCGCCCTCCATCGCGCCAAACAGCTGAAACAGCAGCACGTTGGCGGGCAGCTTTCCTTCAAGCTTTCGAGCGGTGGCAGAGATTTCACCGGTCCCAGGAAGGAAGGCGAGAATGCTTCCCTCATGGTCATGAAGCGCATCAAGGATGGTCCGCGAAACGCCGTCCTCCAGCCGCTCCTGCGCCTTGCGTTCAACATGTTGAATTTCCACAGGAAAAGCGCGGCCCTTGCTTTCGATGACGGGCGCATCGCCAAGCAGCGTTGCCACCCGCGCACCGTCAAGTGTCGCCGACATCACCAACAAACGCAGGTCCGGCCGCAATCCGTCATGGATGTCGAGCGCCAACGCGAGACCCAAATCGGCGTCAAGGCTCCGCTCGTGAAACTCGTCGAACAGCACACAAGCAATACCGCCAAGTTCGGGATCATCCAGCGCCATGCGGGCAAACACGCCTTCGGTGACGACAAGAATGCGTGTCTTGGCGGAGGTCTTCTGGTCAAGCCGCATCCGGTAGCCGACGGTTCGGCCGACCTCTTCGCCAAGCAGAAAAGCCATCCGCCTTGCAGCAGCGCGAGCGGCCAGACGACGCGGCTCAAGAAGGATGATTGTGCCATCGCCGCGCCATGGTGCATCGAGCAGCCGAAGCGGAACGAGCGTCGTCTTGCCTGCGCCCGGCGGCGCGACAAGCACAGCCATGCCCCTGTCTGCAAGAGCCGCTTCCAGCGCAGGAATCGCTTCTGCTACCGGAAGATCATCGCCAATGTCTTGATGGTTGGCAGCCATGCTTCAGTCAATCGTCACAAGCTGGCCGCCAGCCGCGTCTGCGTCCGCCGGATCGTGCGTGACAAGCACAACGGGAAGCTTTCGCTCACTTGCAAGACTGAAAACCAGTTCGCGCATCTGCTGGCGCAGCGCCGAGTCCAGCTTGGAAAATGGTTCGTCCAGAAGCAGCGCGCGCGGCTGTGAAACCAGCGTCCGAGCCAGCGCCACCCGCGCCTTTTGACCGCCCGAAAGGCGCGCAGGATCATGGTCGAAACAGCCGCCCAACTCCATGCCCGCGAGCATGTTTTTGGCAATCGAAAACCGCTCGGAATGCGCCCGGATTGCACTTGGAATCGCAAACAACAGGTTCTGCCCGACCGACATGTGTGGAAACAGCAGTGGGTCCTGAAACAGGATGCCGGCATGCCGTTCCTGCGGAGTCTTGCCGCCCATGTCCGCTCCGTCGATAAGCACGGTACCAGTGGCTTCAAATGCCGGATCAAGAAACCCGCCGATGAAGGCGAGCAAAGTCGACTTGCCGGAACCGGACGGACCCATGACCGTCAACACGGAACCGGGCGCAACGTGTGCGTCAACGCTGAGCAGCAACCGCCCGCGCAGATGGATGGCAACCGCGCGCAGCGTCAATCCGGCGTGTTGGTTTCGTGCTTCTGCCATATCCCGTCCAATCACGCGGCCCACATGCCCGCGCGATTGCGGAAAAGCCATGCGGGAAGCGCAAAGGCAAGCACAAATCCGGCAAAGGGGATCACGGCCTGAAGGAAGGCATAGACTCCGATGGTGCGCCGGTTGGCTCCTGACACCAGCGCCACGGCCTCGGTGGTAATTGTCGGCATGCGTCCCGCGCCGATCAGCAGCGTCGGCAGATAAAGACCGGCAGAGACGGCAAATCCGACGGCGAACGCTACGAGAATGGGTCGCAAGAGCAGAGGCAGCTCAATGCGCAACAGGGTTTCAGTGTGTGACTTGCCCAGAGCATGCGCGACGAGCGCAAAGCGCTGGTCCAGCGACTGCCATGCTTGGCCAAGCGACAGGAATACATAGGGAGTGACAAAAAGCAGATGCACCAGAACGAGCGCCGCCATGCCATAGCCGATGCCGGATTTGATCGCTGCGACTTGGAGACCGAACAGGAATGCGGTCTGCGGCACGATCAGGGGCAGGGCGAGAGAGACGTTGAGCAAGCGGGTTACCGGTTTGGCTGCGAAGGGAGACGCGAGACAAAGGATGCAAAGCAGTGTCGCAATGGCGGCAGAGGCCGCACCAACCTCAAATGTCGTCACCATCGGCCCAGCCACGGCAGGCAGCGCCCGCATCCAGGCGCTCAGCGTGTAGCTTTCGGGCATGGCATCGGGAAACGGCCACAGGCCGGATACCGACCAGATCGCCAACAGCGCCAATCCGGAAAGCGTGACACCGGTCACAAGCCATCCTGTCAATCGCAAAGCCACCGTCACCGCGCTGTCCATGGCAAGACGCAAGCCGGCGGTCGCGAGAGACTTGCGATATGCAGCCAATGACCGCTCGACACCGATCCAGACAATGAACAGCAGCAGCACGAGTCCAAGCTGGATAACCGCGCCTGCGCTTGCAGTGAAACGCATGGCAAGATCCGGATCATTCATCCAGCGCACAAGTTGTACCGAAAGCGTTGAAGGTGTTGATGGCCCAAGGATAATCGCGACATCAACGGCAGTGGCTGAAAACGCCAGAACCGCAAAGACAGCGAAGCGGACCTGGCGGTAAAGCTGTGGCCAGAGACCGTGAAAAAACCCGGCAAGCCTCCCGTAGCCAAGCGCACTGGTCATTTGCAGGCTGCGCGGGGCATCCGCCTGCCCGATGGCGGCAATCAGGATCAACAGCAGAAACGGAACTTCCTTGGCGACAAGCCCTGCAATCAAGGCCAACCCCCACGGATCGTTGGGAATGAGGATGTCGGGCGGCGTCTGCCAGCCGGTCAGTTCCGGCGAAATGAGCCGGGCAACAAAGCCGGACGGCATGACCAGCACCATCAATCCATAGGCGGCAGCGGCATGCGGAACCGACAGGATCGGCGAGAGAAACCGCGTCAGCCGTGCCCAGCCCTTGGTTCCATAGCCTGACGCAAGTATACCTGCAGCGATCAGCACCGATAGTGCCGTGGCAGCCATTCCTGTCCACAATGACAAAAAGACAGACCGTCCAATGTTGGGCTCGGCAAAGACGGCCCGAAATGCACCAAACGAAAATGACGCGCCTCCGAGCGCGGGCAAATAGGAAAATGCCGGGAGGATGGTGCCCATAAGGCCCGCCAGAACCGGACCTGTCAGCAGAAGGATCACCGCATAGGGGGCAAGGCGCGCGATACGGAACAGGGGCTCCCCTTCGTGCAACGCGCCGCCTCCCTATGTTTGGCCTTAGTTCCCCGCGCCGTAGCGTCGTTTCCACTCGGTTTCAACGCGAACCATCCATGATGGATGCGGCTCGTCGAGTGCGGGCCCGAGTTGGTCTGGCTTCAACGTGGCAACGCCGAGATCAAGACTGTCGAACTTTGCCTTTTCGTCTGCCGACAGCGCGGCCATGTTCAGGACGGTCGGGTCGCCCCAGACTTTCGGATCCTGCTTGTGCGCCTGCGCCTCCGGCGAGATCAGGAAGTCGGCCAGAACCATGGCGCCCGCCTTGGCGTTGGCATTGTAGGGAATGGCGACAAAATGCGTGTTGCCAAGCGTGCCCGCCGGAAACGTGAAGGAACGCACAGTATCTGGCAGTTCGCCTGCGGCAATCGCAGCGGACGCATCAGACGGATTGAACGCAAAACTGATATCAACCTCACCATCGGCCATGAGACGTTTCATGTCAGGATAGTTCTGCGGGAACGCCTTGCCCTTGCGCCAGAGGTTTGGATTCAACTTGTCGAGATAGTCGAACAGCGGCTCGGAGGCTTCGGCAAACTCATCTTCCTTGACTGGCGCCAAAAGCTTGGACTTGTCGGTTATGGTTTCAGACAAGACCTGTTTCAGGAACGACGAACCGATGAAATCAGGCGGCATCGGGTAGGAGAAACGCCCGGGATTTTTTTCCGCCCATGCCAGAAGATCACCGGCAGACTTTGGCATGTCTTCAGCTTTGGTCTTGGCGCTGTCGTGAAAAAACACCAGCTTGGCCATGCCCCACGGCGATTCCAAGCCTTCGACCGGGATGGTGAAATCGGTTTTCACGGTAGGCTTGCCCGCAACATCAACATATTTCCAGTTCGGCAGCTTGTCAGCCCAGCCGGGCGACAGGAGCAAACCCTGACTTTTCATGGACGCAAAGTTTTCGCCATTGATCCAGATAAGGTCAACTGAACCGCCCTCGGCCTTGCCTGCCGCCTTTTCTGCGACAACCTTGGCGACAGCGTTGGCTGTATCTTCCAGCTTCACTTGTACCAGTTTGACGCCGTAACGGCTTTCGATCATGCCGCCTGCCCAGGCAATATACGCATTGATGTTGTCCGCGCCGCCCCATGCGTTCCAGTACACGGTTTCGCCCTTGGCATCTTCAAGTACAGACTGCCAGTTGGCAGGATCAGTGTCTGCCGCCAAAGCGGACGTGGACAGGGCGAACGACAGGGCAGCAAGCAGTATTTTCAAAACAGAATCCCCAGTGCAACAGGCTTGCGATTGATCATGCGGGCGGCAGCGGGTCAACCTTGGCAGGCACAATTGCAGGGACAATTGATTGTGATGCGCCCGTGAATTGCAACTTCGTCAAGCTTTGGTAACCGCTTTGCAGCATGATGTTCCGGTCACATCGGGGCAGGGACATGGCTGCAAGACAACAGACATCCATCAAACGCGCGGAAATCGTCAGCGCGCTCAGCCATGCGCTCGACATTACAGAGGGCCAGTCCGAAGGCCATGGCGTGCGCTGTGCGTGGATCGGCATGGCCGTTGGCCGCCAGATCGGCATGAGCGAGACCGACCTTGGCCATCTCTATTACACGCTGCTTTTGAAGGACATCGGCTGCTCGTCGAACGCGGCGCGGATATGCGAACTCTATCTTGCCGATGACATCACGTTCAAACGCGATATCAAATCGGTCAACGACAGCCTGCCGCAGATTTTGCGCTTCGTGCTCTCGCACACCGGACTGAAAGCCGGGCTGTCCGAGCGCTTCCGCTCCTTGCTGACCATTTTCTCCGAAGGCGGACAAATTGCCCGTGAGCTGATCGAAACCCGCTGCCAGCGCGGCGCAAACATCGCAAGGCGGATGCGCTTTTCCGAGGATGTGGCACGCGGCATCCTTGATCTTGACGAACATTATGACGGCAGCGGCAAGCCTGACGGGCTGTCGGACGAATCCATCTCCATTCATGCGCGTATCGCTTTGCTGGCGCAAGTCGTCGATGTGTTCAACACGGGCGGCGGCCGCACTGCCGCGCAAAAGGAAGTCGCCTTGCGCAGCGGCAACTGGTTCGATCCGGCACTGTGCGAGGCATTTAAGGAAGTCTCTGCAAATGAACGCTTCTGGGATGCGCTTGCCTCGCCGTCGCTCCAGCGCATGGTCATCCGCCTTGCTCCGGACAAGGAAGGTGAAACGGTGGACGAGGACTATCTCGATGAAATCGCTGCCGCTTTCGCCGACGTGGTCGATTCCAAAAGCCCCTACACGGCGGGCCACAGCGACCGCGTTGCCTTGTTCACCGACATGATTGCCGAGGAAATGGCCCTCTCGCCCGAGCGCCGGCGGTTTCTGAAAAGGGCCGCGCTGCTGCATGACATCGGCAAGCTTGGCGTTTCCAACCAAATACTGGACAAGGCCGGAAAGCTGACGGAGGAAGAATGGCAGGCAATCCGCCAGCACCCGGCGCAAAGCCGGATCATTCTGGCCCGTATTGAAGCGTTCCAGGAACTGGCGCGCATTGCCGGCGACCACCATGAAAAGCTCGACGGCAAGGGCTATCCGCGCCGCATATCCGGCGATGAAATTTCGCTTGAAACAAGAATAATCACAGTGGCGGACATTTTCGACGCTTTGACGGCTGAGCGACCTTACCGGGCGGCCATGCCCGTCTCGCAGGCGTTTGAGATCATGCGCAAAGAGGTCGGGACAGCGCTCGACAACCGCTGCTTTGCAGCATTGGAAAGGTCGATGGCGCGCGTTGACCAGAGCCTGAAACTGGCGTCATAGACTGCCAAGCGGCGGTTGCCCCGAAGCAGCTTATTTGGCCGCTACGACCTTGCCCTGCACATAGGTGAATTTGTCGCTGATTGCGGTGCCGAGCGCGCCAACGCTGGCAATGATGGCGATGGCGATGAGCGCGGCGATAAGGCCGTATTCGATTGCGGTTGCGCCGGATTCGTCTGCGGCATAGCGGATTGCAAGCTTGGGCACGGCGTCACTCCAATACAGGACGAATGCGGCGTCTTGGATCAGCGCGGCGCTTCCCTGTCCATGTGACAGTAGGTGGCAACAGTTTCCCGAACGATAACGAACAAGGTTTTCAAGTCGTAACGGTTCAGACCCGGTTGTAGCTGTTCCAAACAAAAAGCCGCCCGTCATTTCTGACGGACGGCCCTGCCATCTCTGGCGGGTGGTTTCGCGCCAGATTACTTGGCAGCGACGACCTTGCCCTGGATGTAAACGAACTTGTCGTTGATCGCGGTGCCGAGCGCGCCGGCGCCGGCAATGATGGCGACTGCGATAAGGGCGGCGATGAGACCGTAT
>JANPGC010000213.1:0-5209 GCA_031423755.1 Phyllobacteriaceae bacterium
GATTACAGCGTTGTTCAAGGCTTTGCAGAGAAATCGAACGTCGACACGGTCGGACAGATCGCAAGACTGATCTCTGTGCAGCGGAATTTTGAAAGCGTTGCCAATCTGATTCAGCAGACTGAATCCTCACTCAATCAGACCATTCAAATGCTGAGCGGAAAGTGATGGGGCTGGATGCGCTTGAGGGGTGTTTGAGGCTTTCTGCTGCGTGCGCCGCAGCAGCGCCGATGATTTTGAGCGGCGGCAGGATTACGGCGGTCCGGGCGGACTTGGTTCGGGTGGCGGGGATCCAGAAGGAGGCTACCATCCATTGCCGCGTCGCCTTCAAGTCTGCGCGAAATGGCGGCTTTGGCAATGTGGTGCAAATCAATGAACACGACGTGCTGGTCGCACCGTTTGACGACACGCGCGAGCTTAAAATTGGCGATCCTGCGTTCCTGCACCCTGTAGAAACTGACAGTCCATGCGGGCATTGGCTGGGGCGTGTTTTGAATCCTTTGGCATCGCCGATTGATGGCGGGCCTCCTCTCAGATCCTCGGCCGTTGAGGCTGGGAGCGGAGGCAGGAGCGCGCAGATACCAGCATTGCAGCGAGGCCGCGTTGAGGCGTCTATCAAGACTGGCATCCGGGCAATCGATATCTTCACCCCGATCTGCTACGGGCAACGGATCGGCATTTTTGCGGGCTCTGGCGTCGGCAAGTCGACGTTGCTTGGCATGCTGACGAAGACCGACGCGTTTGATTGCGTGGTGGTTGCACTTGTCGGCGAACGTGGACGCGAGGTGCGGGAGTTTATTGAAGACGCGATCGGCAAAGCGGCGATGGGCAAGACCGTCGCGGTCGTTGCGACCAGTGACCAGACGGCGCTGATGCGATTGACCGCGCCGCAACTTGCGATGCGGGTGGCAGAGTATTTCCGCAGCCAAGGGAAACGGGTGTTGTTCCTTCTCGATTCTGTGACCCGGTTTGCACATGCCCTGCGCGAAATCGGCGGGGCGGCGGGCGAGCCACCTGTGGCGAGGGGATACCCGGCGTCGGTGTTTGCCGAACTTCCGAAACTTCTGGAGCGGGCCGGGCCGGGCGTCGAAGGCGGCGGCTCGATAACGGCTATTGTCACCGTGCTTGTCGATGGCGATGATCAAAATGATCCTGTCGCCGATGCGATCCGGGGTATTCTGGACGGACATATTGTTCTTGACCGCGAGATTGCCAATCAGGGCATATACCCGCCGATCAATCTTCTTTCGTCGCTGTCCAGACTTGCGACCCGCGCTTGGACGACGGATCAGCAGCAACTGGTGCTGCAACTGCGCAGCATGATTTCCCGATATGAAGACACGAAGGACTTGCGCATGCTTGGGTCATGGAAGGCGGGGGATGATGCAGTCCTCGACAATGCAGTCGTGACTGTGCCTGAGATTTATGCGTGCATGATTCAGTCCCCGCAAGAGGCTCCTTCGCGCGACGCTTTTGGCGCGCTGCTTGCGCATTTGAGGCAGTCTGCACATGAAAAACCAGCGCTCGAATAGCGCCCGAATTGTGCGCCAAACGCGCTCGATCTTAAGCAATGTCCTGTTTTTCGGCTGCATCGGGTGCGGAACGATGGCGAGCGCGGCGCTGCCATTTTACATCCACTTTCATCCCGAGAAATTCGGACCGCCGTTAATGCACTTCTCGGGAGACCTTGAGCGCAATCTGGTTGCTGAGGACAGTGTGGACATGCGGCGCGAGCAGCGCATATCGGCCTTGGTGAGACCAAAATTGCAACTTGACAAGATTACAACCGGGTCCATCAAGGACGGACCTTCAGGGCGCATGCTGGCGACAGTTGCGGACCAGCCCTTCCCCGGTGGCAAGATTGGCTCGCCATTGACGCTGGAAATCCTGTTTGTGAGCTCCAACCGAGCCTTGATCGTAGATGGCGGAAAGGTGGAGACTGTCAGGGTCGGATCAAAACTTTCCAATGGCGCCGCAGTTGAGGCGATCACCCAATCCAAGGGACTCTGGTCGATCAAGATTTCGACGGGGGCCGCTTATAACTGGGCGCAGCGCGACTGAGCGGCAAACCACAAGCCCGACACAAGGCGTAGGCCTTACGTTTGTGCGATTCAAGGAGCGCACATGCAAAACAACGGCATCTTCGCCTTAGCGAGCCAGCAGGCCAAATCGCTGGCTGTGCGGCAGCAGACGATCGCTGAAAATGTCGCTCATGCAAATATTCGCGGCTATGCGGCCAAGGATATTGTGCCGTTCAAGGCGATGCTTGAGCCGGATCCCGCGCGTTTGGCAACAACTGACATACGGCATCTGGCGAGCGCCAACTCGTATGACGGCATTGCACTTGAGACCACAACGGGGACCGGCAACCCTGTCAGTGTCGAAACTGAAATGATGAAGACGACAGAGGTCAGAAGCCAGTATGAATTGAACACGGCAATTGTCAGTGCCTTTCACCGGATGATCCTGACGGCGGCGAAGTCTTGATCATGGACAGTCTGGTGTCTTCCATCAAGATTGCGGGCTCGGGGATGGACGCGCAGACGCGGCGCATCCAGGTCGTTGCAGAGAATATTGCCAATGCAAACTCCACGGCAAAGGTTGCCGGTGGCGATCCTTATCAGAGAAAAATCATCAACTTCGTAGAAGAACTCGACCGGAAGACCGGAGCCAATCTGGTCAAGACGACCGAGGTAACGCGGGACAGCTCGCCATTTCAGACAGAGTTTGATCCCGGCAGCCCGTATGCTGACGCGTCGGGGTTTGTCAAACTGCCGAACGTCAACGCCATCGTTGAAATGGCGGACATGCGTGAGGCAAACCGGTCTTATGAGGCAAACCTGCAAGTCATCAAGCAGGTCCGTGATCTGATTTCCATGTCTGTAGATCTGTTGAGGGCGACATGACAGTTTCCGCAATCACGTCAGCAATCCAAAGCATTGCTGAACAGGGCAAAGTCAGCGTCCAATCCAGCAAGGGTGCTGCAGAGAGCTTCAGTGCGTCGCTTCAGGCGGCTGGCGCGAACGCCATTGGGGCGTTGCAGAACGCCGAGACACAATCGATGGCCGCGCTTGCCGGACAGGGTTCGACGCGGGACGTTGTGGATGCGGTCATGTCAGCGGAGCAGTCGCTTCGGATTGCAACGGGCATTCGCGACAAGATTGTCTCGGCTTATCTCGACCTCACACGCATGTCCATTTAGGGGAACACGATGCGCGCACTGTCCATTGCAGCAACCGGCATGAGCGCCCAGCAGACCAATCTGGATGTGATTGCAAACAATATCGCCAACATCAACACGACCGGGTTCAAGCGGGCTCGCGCAGAGTTTACCGACCTGCTTTACCAGACCGAGCGGCAGAAGGGTGTGCCTTCACGCTCAAACCAGGACATTATTCCGGAAGGCGTGCACATCGGACTTGGCGTGCGCAATGTTGCGGTGAGGAATATCAACACGCAAGGGACGCTTGAGGCGACCTCCAATCAACTGGATGTCGCCCTGAGCGGCAATGGCTGGTTCCAGATCGAGCTGCCAAGCGGCGAGACCAACTACACGCGCTCCGGCGCCTTCAACACCAATGCGGAAGGCCAGCTCGTGACCAGCGACGGCCACAGCGTTGCGCCTTCGATTGTTGTGCCGGCGAACACGGTCGAGGTGATCGTCAATGATACGGGCCAAGTTTTTGCGCGCGTGGAAGGACAGACGGACTTGCAGGAATTAGGCCAGCTGACGTTGGCGAACTTCCCGAACGAGGCGGGACTTATCCCGAACGGGGGCAGCCTCTTTGCCCAGAGCGGCGCTTCAGGCGCGCCGACGATTGGCGTGCCGGGTGATGCAGGATTTGCGACGGTCAAACAGGGGTATCTGGAAGAAAGCAATGTTGATCCGGTGAAGGAAATTACCGAGTTGATTTCTGCGCAGCGCAGCTACGAAATGAATTCAAAGGTAATACAGGCCGCTGACGAAATGTCGGGTGTTGTCTCGAAGGGCATTCGCTGATGCCAGCGATACGAACATCGGTCTTGTCGATCATGGCCGTTTCGGTTTCGACGTGGACTTGCATGGCCGCGGATACTGCCGCGGTTGTTCGCAGCGCGATCTATCCCGGGCAGCAAATCGTGGCCGCGAAAGTGGCGATGATCGACGCGACCAACTGCGCGCATTGTGTTCCGGGCTTTATCCGCGATTCCAGCGCGCTTGTCGGCATGATTGCAGTCAAGACAATACTGCCTGACCGGCTGATTTATCTTGAACAGCTACGCAAGCCCGCAATCCTCAAATCCGGCCAACAGGTTTCGGTGCTGCTGCGGCATGGCGCCCTGTCGATTTCGATGCGCGGCGAGGCATTGGCTGACGCAAATGTTGGAGACCTGGTTGCAGTGCGCAACAAGGCCAATGGGACGGTTGTCACCGGCAGAGTTGCGCAAGACGGGTCGATCCTTGTGGACCCGTCATGAGATTTGCATTGATGGCATTGATCATGTCGGGCCTTGCAACATCGGCACATTCCGAGTCGCGGATCAAGGATATCGCGTTTGTCCAGAATTCGAGAGACAATCAGCTGATCGGCTACGGGCTGGTCATTGGTCTGCAGGGCACAGGTGACAGTCTGCGCAACTCGCCATTCACCGAACAGTCGATCCGTGCGATGCTTGAGAATCTGGGTATCGCATCGACCAATGGACGGCCCCGGACGCGCAATGTGGCGGCGGTTATCGTCACGGCCAATCTTCCGCCTTTTGCAAAATCGGGGTCGCGGATCGACGTCAACGTTGCCTCGCTTGGAGATGCAACGACGCTGGCTGGCGGGACGCTGGTCGAAACGCCGCTGCGCGCGGCCAACAACCAAATTTACGCGGTCGCGCAGGGCGGGCTGATTGTTTCCGGATTTCAGGCCGGCGGGCAGGCCGAGAAGCTTTCGCAGGGTGTGCCGACTTCCGGCCGGGTGCCGAATGGCGCAATCGTCGAGCGTGAAGTGCGGCAGATGAGCGAAGACCAGAGCGAGTTCACCTTCCTATTGCACAATCCGGATTTTTCGACGGCGGTTGCCATGGTCGATTCCATCAATGACTTCACGAGAAAGACCTATGGTTCGGCACTTGCCTCAGAGGTGGACGCACGGTCGATTGTTGTCAAAAAACCACAGAAGGTAACGTCAACGCGCTTCATTTCCCAATTGGAGCGGTTGGCGGTGGAGACGTTGGAGGTGCA
>JANPGC010000214.1:0-19412 GCA_031423755.1 Phyllobacteriaceae bacterium
TCTTGATCGCCTTCATGCCCTTGTTGTTGGCGTCCTGGTGCGAGCCGGAAAAAGCGGTGTAGACCAGTTCGCCGACATAGGGATGGCGCTCGGGGATCCTGAGCTGGTTGCAATGTTCGTAGACGCCCTTGATGCGGTTGATGTCGGTGCAGTCGAGTTCCGGGTCCACGCCTTGGGTGAACATGTTGAGCGCCAGCGTGACGATATCCACATTGCCAGTGCGCTCGCCATTGCCGAACAGGGTGCCTTCGACACGGTCGGCCCCTGCCATCAGGCCCATTTCCGTGGCGGCGATGCCGGTGCCGCGGTCATTGTGCGGGTGCAGCGAGATGATCAGGCTCTCGCGGTTGTCCAGGTTGCGGCACATCCATTCGATCATGTCGGCATAGATGTTCGGCGTAGACATCTCGACTGTGGCAGGCAGGTTGAAAATCAGCTTGTTGTCTGGCGTCGGCTTGATGACTTCCTGAACCGCATTGCATATATCGAGCGCGACTTCGAGTTCTGTACCCGTGAAGCTTTCCGGCGAATACTCAAAGCGGAAACCGCCACCGGCTTTTTCTGCCATATCGGTGATCATCTTGGCGGCATCGACGGCGATCTGCTTAATGCCGTGCACATCCTTGCCGAAGACAACGCGGCGCTGCAATTCAGATGTCGAATTGTAGAAATGCACAATCGGGTTCTTCGCGCCTTTGAGCGATTCAAACGTGCGGGTGATGAGTTCGGGGCGGCACTGCACCAGCACCTGCAGCGACACATCATCCGGCACGCCGCCTTCTTCGATACACCAGCGGGCGAAGTCAAAGTCGGTCTGCGAGGCGGAGGGGAAACCAATCTCGATTTCCTTGAAACCCATGTCAAGCAGGAGCTTGAACATGCGCGCCTTGCGTTCCTGGCCCATCGGGTCGATCAGCGCCTGATTGCCGTCGCGCAGGTCCACCGAGCACCAGACCGGGGCCTTGGTGATCTGGTTTGATGGCCACTGTCGGTCGGGCAGGTCGATCTGCGGGTAGGCTTGGTATTTCTGCCCCGCGAGCGGCATGCCTTTATGGCTTGATCGCGTGGTGTTCGCTTGCGGCATGTTTGTGTCTGCGGTCATGTCTTTGGTCCCATGAGCGTTCCGGCTGAGACCATCGGCCTTCAAGACAGAATGCGCCCGTTCATTGGCGTTGGAATTCAGGTTTGTAAAGGGAGCCAGCGGATCAAACCCGCAATCGACCGCCGGACGCTCCCGTTACCGGGCCCGACGGCCGCCAATAAGCAGAAGCAGCGCGCGGCCGATGGCGGCGCAAGTGTGTGCTTCGGTGATGGCGCGGTTTGCGATCATGGGCAGAAGGTAGCCGAGATGTGCGGCGCTGGCAAGAACCATCACAGTTATGGTTGTGCTGTTTTCCCGCCACCCGCTGCCGTATCCTTCACAATCCGCCCATCCTCCAGCGTGACAATCCGGTCGGCCATATCAAGGATGCGGTTGTCGTGGGTTACCATGACCGTGGTGGTGCCACGGGCAGCGCCGAGTTTTTTCAGCATTTCGACAATATTCATGCCGCTTTCGCGGTCGAGCGCGGCGGTGGGTTCGTCCGCAAAGACGACTTCAGGATTGCCGACCAGGGCGCGGGCGACGGCGACCCGCTGCTTCTGGCCGCCGGAAAGGTTGGCTGGAAGATAGTCCATCCGGTCTGACAGGCCGACAAGGCCAAGAATGTGGCGGGCAGCTTTCTGTTCCGCGCTGGTGTTTGATGCGCCGTGGACCTGCAGGCCCATCTGCACATTTTGCATGGCGGTCAGGCTTTCGTGAAGATTGTGCGCCTGAAATATAAAGCCCAGCCTGCGGCGCAAGGCCACGTTCAACGCCTGGCTCGCACCGAACAATTCGTGGCCCAGCAGATTGACAGAGCCTTGCTGCACCTCGCGAAGGCAGCCCATCAACGTCAGCATGGTGGTTTTTCCAGAGCCGGACGGGCCCATCAGCACAGTGAGGCTGCCGCGCTTGACGCTGAGATTAATGTCGTACAGGGCCTGTTTGCGCGCTTCCCCGGCGCCGAACCAGTGGTTCAGCCCGATCACCTTTATGGGCGCGCTGTCGGCCATCTCGCGCACCTAGAACAAGTCAGCCGGATCGGCGGCGGCCAATCGGCGCGTTGCAATGGCGCCGGAGAGGGAACAGGCGAACAAGGTGCCGACAAAGACCATCGCCGCCATGTTCCACGTCATTGCCAGCGGCAGCGCTGTGGCTTTCTTCATGCCAACCAACAGGCCGCTCGCGATGAGAAAGCCAGGAATGAAGCCCAGTACGGCAAGGATCAAGGCTTCTTCAAAGACGATGCCAAAGAAGAACTGCTGCTTGTAGCCCATCGCTTTGAACGTGGCGTATTCGCCCAAATGGTCGGCCACGTCTGTCGACAGCACCTGATAAACGATGACTATGCCGACGAGGATACCGATGATGACGCCAAAGCCGAAAATGATGCCGGTCGGGCGTTTGGTTGTTTGGTAGCTCAATTCGTCGGCACCCGCCTGTTTATAGGAGCGTATCCGCAATGACTTGTCGGAGATGATTGTCTTCAGCCGTGACGCGACCAGTTCGGGATTGGCTCGGCTGGCAATCTGCAGGAGGATGTGATCCGGCGCGCTCGAGCGGCGGGCGGGAAACAGTGTCAGGAAGCTTTGATCCGACATGATCAGATACCCATCCCCGCCAAAGCCGCCGCCGCCCTGAAATGTGTCATAAAGCGTCAGCGTCTTGCCGGACACTTCAAATGACGTCGGCGTTTGCGGGCGCACGGCAGCGGCCTCGTCGCGCGGCAGGCCCCGGGTATACATGTCGAGGATGGCGGCGTTCTGCAATTGCAGCGTTGAAGTTTTGGCTTTTAGGGCAGGGCCCAAGAAATCCGCCAGTGCCGGATCAATGCCGAAGCTGGTCATACTCAGTGTCTTGGTTTGGCGTGCCCAGTTGATGTTGCCAACAAATATGCCCGTTCCGGCCGTGACATCCGGGTCAGCCAAGGCCTGAAACAGCCACTGGCGTGCAACGTTTCCGCCCTCGGTCATGGAATTGGCATCCGACGCCGAGATCATGACGTCTGCATGGAAAAACTCGTATGGCTTGAGTGTTGCGGTCGCCATTGAATTCATGATGCCGAGCTGGACAAAGACGAGAACGTTGGCAAAGGCAACGCCTGCCAAGGCGGCCGCAAACCGGGTGCGGCTGTGGGTCAGTTGCAGCCATCCGATGGGCAGGCGGCCGAAAATCCATTGCAACAGGCGGATCATGGATAGACCGGGCTTGCTGCGTCGCTCCGTGTATCAATCCGGGCGATGACCTCAAGATTGGTGTAGCGCGCGGCAATAACGGATGACGGCTGGTCGAGCTCGACCATGACAGTGACAACACGGGCGTCGGTGTTGGCGGCTGTGTCGTCCGACACAAGCCCTTGCCGACCGACCATCAGACCGATCGACTGGACCTTTCCCTGCAGGGTCTGGCCAATGGCCACGGCGGCCAATTCGACCGGCTGACCTTCGGCGACGGATGCGATTCGATCTTGATAAACTTCGACCTCGGCCATCATGTGATCGGTGTCGCCCAAGTCCATGATGCCGGAGGCGGGTGGACGCTCGCCTGCGCGCGCGTTAACGTCCAGCACTACGCCGCTGATCGGCGACAGGACTTCGGCACGTTTCAAATCCTCCTGTGCCCGCAAATAGTCTGCCTTGGCAGCATCCAGATTGCGTGACGCAACGATCACATCCGGCTCCATATCGACTTCTTCTGACGTGAACCGCGCCAATGTCGCCTGCGCCTTCGTTACGGCAAACGCGGCCTGCCGTGCTGCTGCGGCGCTGGCGTCGAGCGTGGCCTGTGTGGTTACGCCTTTTTTGAACAGTTCGCGCGCCCGCGCCTGTTCGGCGGCTGCCTCGTCGGCTGTTGACTGGGCCTGGGCCACGACCGCAGATGCCTCATCACGCGAATTTTGCACTGCCTGGCGGGTCTGAACCAAAGCGGCCTGCCTGACCGCCACGTTTGCCTCAGCCAACAGCACAGCGCTCTGCAGCTGGCCGCTGTTATCCAAACGCGCGACAACGCTGCCTTTCTGCACCCGGTCACCTGCCGCGACCAGGATTTCAGCAATCCGTGCATCGCCGGCGCCATAAGGTGGCGCAACGATGGAAATGTCACCGCGCGGGATAAGGCGGGCCAAACCAACAACATCAGATGGCTGCATGGTTGCAGCCATGTCGTTGGGCAGGGCAATTTCAGGGGGCAGCGCTATCGGTGAACTCGAGCCTCCGCCCGGTTGAAGACCAGTGAGCGCATAGAATTTCTTCAGCGCAGGGGGTTGAAAATACATACCAATGACTGCGCCGGTGAACATTAACAGCGGTGCCAGCAGGACAAGCAAATAGCGTCGGCGGAAAGTGAAACCAAGTCCGGATGTTGCTGTCACGTCCACTCCGCGGGCGATCACCTCCAGTGGCAGCTCGGCGTCTTGCGGATTGCTCATGGTGTGCTCCGGTCGGGGAGAAGTAAAAGTATCGTCGCATTCTGCTCGCCGCTGTGGCAAGGCAATTGATATGCAGCGCGTCCCATCTGTTGCTTGATTTCCATCAAGTCTATGCCGAATAAGTGAAGCAGCGGACCGCCTCATCTTATAATCGCGCTTCGCAGGCCTACTGAAAAAACACGCAAAAGCCGCGCTACCGCCCCTCGCGCCACCAGGTTGCGGCCATAGCCGACAACAGCAGCGCCAAACCTATCAACCCGCCGAACAGCGGCAGCCGGTTTATGCCGAGCAGCTCTGTTTCGTCCGTCTTGCGCAGGCCGATCCAGTTGGGGCCGGAGGCTTCGCTGGTTCTGGTTATGGGAACGATGTCAGGAAGGGTAAGTGTTCCGGTGGCAGACGCGAGACGGCGGATGGAGGCTTTGGTTTGGGTGGTCAATGGTTTGAGGACGGCGTCGGTGGAGATGATGGATTTGAATTCCGGCGCGTCGACCGGGCCGGCATGGACCAGAGTGGAAAGGTCGCCGTTGGCCACTTGGAACAGGCCGATCTCATTGGTTTTCAGCGTGCCACGAAAAAGGCCGGGATCGGCTTCGATCAGCTTGACCGTGGACGTCTTGCCGGACGGCGAGATGATCTGCGCATCACCTGCTTCCTTTTCCATGGATTGGCGGACAATTTCGATTGTGTTGCCGGACGAGACGGCGTTCAGCGCTTCTTCTTCGAGTTCGGGCTCAGCCATAAGCCAATGGGCAATGCGGCGGTAGAGTGAGACGTCGGGGCCGCCGCCCTCAAAACCGCGCGCCCAGAGCCAGCCCTGGTCGGACAAAAGCATGCCGACGCGGCCTTTGCCCTTGCGGTCAAGGATAAGCAGCGGCTTGTCATCCGGGCCTTTCATGACGACATTGCCTTCGGGCTCCTGAACATCAATGATGCGGAACCAGCGTCCCCAGGCCGGCGGCTCGGATGCCGAGCCTTCAAGGCCGCGGGTCACGGGGTGGCGCTTGCCCTCGTCTGTCAGGCGCGGGAAGAAGGCCTGTTCGGTGACGCCGCCGTCGGGCAGGGCGGCCAGCGCCGGCTCGAGCGGCGTTTCAGCGATGGAGGCTGTACCGGCATATTCAGGGCCGGCGGCGATCAGCAGCGCGCCGCCCTGTTCGACGTATTTGGCGATGTAATCATAATAGAGGATCGGCAGCACGTCGCGGTGCTGGTAGCGGTCGAAGATGATCAGGTCGAAATCATTGATCTTTTCGACGAAGAGTTCACGCGTCGGAAAGGCGATCAGCGACAGTTCGTTGATCGGCGTGCCGTCCTGCTTTTCCGGCGGGCGCAAAATGGTGAAGTGAACAAGGTCGACCGCGCCGTCGGATTTCAACAGGTTGCGCCATGTGCGCTCGCCCGCGTGCGGCTCGCCGGAGACGAGGAGAACGCGCAGGTTCTCGCGGATGCCGTCGATGGTGGCAACGGCGCTGTTGTTTGAGGCGGAGACTTCGCCGTCAAGCGGCTCGGCGGTGAGCTCGAGAATGTTCTTGCCTGCACGGGCAATTTCGATATCGAGTTCGGCGACTTGGCCAGCGACAGAGGTTTCCTCGCGCAGTGGTTCGCCGTTCAGAAGCACACGGACCTTGACCGGCGTGCCGGGTGCGGCGCCGTCATCATCTACTCGGTAGGAGAATTTCAGTGGCTTGCCGGTGATGCCGAATTTCGGGGATTCGAGAAGGCGGATGACCCGGTCTTTCTCGCCCTCCCTGCCGGTCAGCAACACATGGACCGGGGCGGCGAAACCGAAGGCCTTGGCGGGATCGGCGGGCACATCATGGGCTTGGCCGTCTGTGATGACAATCGCGCCGCCGACGCGGGAGAGCGGAACGTCGGTGAACGCATTGTTGACTGCCTCGACGATACGGGTCGAAGATTGTGCACCGGAGCCGGATGCCTCTCCGGCGGAGACGACACGCACGTCGAAATAGGGGAAGCGGGCAAGCCTTTCTTTCAGGCCTGGAATCGCCGCCTCAAGCTGCGCGTTGCGGTCGCCGAATGACTGGCTTTGGCTTTTGTCGAGCACAATTGCGACGGTGCTCTTGAGCGGCACGCGGTCTTCCGCTTGCAACACAGGATTGGCGAGGCTCGCCAGGAGGGCCAGCGAAGCGACCGAGCGCAACACTGCGCCGCGTGCGCGCCGGAGAAGGGAATAGCCTGCGACAGATGCAAGCCCGACACCGGCCGCAGCAATAAGAGGCACGGGAATCAACGGATCGAATGCGAGGGAAAAGATCATTGGCCAAGCCTTTCGAGAAGGCTGGGGATATGGACCTGATCGGATTTGTAGTTGCCGGTCAGCATGTACATCACGATGTTGACGCCGGCGCGCAGGGCCATGATGCGCTGTTCGGCGTCGTCCGGCTCGGTCGGATACAGCGGTTCGCCATTCTCGTCGAGCGCCCAGGCGGAGGCGAAATCATTGCCGGTGATGAGAATCGGGGAGACGCCATCGCCTGTACGAACGGGACGGTCGGCGCGGGAGACCGTGTCCAGAACCTGTTCGACCCAGAGCGGCGAGCCGGAGTAGCGTCCGGGGAATTCTTTCAACAGATAGAAGGATTTGGTGAGGACGTGATCGTCTGGAACGGGTTCCAGCGGGGGCACGTTCATGGCACCCAGCATGGCGCGCAGGCGCGTATTTGCCGGGGACGCGTCGTCAATGAGGCTGAAGGACGAGCCGCCTTGATCGCGGGTGTCAAACAGCACCGACCCGCCGGCCTGCATGTAGGCGTCCACTCTTGCGAGCGCCTTGTCGGACGGCATCGGCGCATCCGGATCGACCGGCCAGTAGAGAAGCGGGTAGAAGGCGAGCTCGTCCGTCTCGGCATCGACGCCGACCGGATCAGCGGGCTCGAGCGTGGTTTTGTCGGTGAGGTAGTAGGTAAGTCCCTGCAGTCCTTCCATCGTCACTTTGTCAGTCTCGGCGCTGCCAGTCTTGATAAAGGCAAGCCGGGTGACAGATATCGCCGCAATGGCTTCTGCATCGCCAGGCCGGGCGTCGCTATCCTGCGCCATGCCGTTCGACGTCAGCAAAATGGGCAACAGAACAATGGCCAACGCAGCCGTTATCGCTGCTCTGGCAAACATCGGCCGTCGATTCATCAGGATCATCGCCAACCCGTCCAATATCAGTATGATCGCGGCTATCGCCAACAATATTCCCTTCAGAGACCGGTTTTCATCCGACACATAGTCCCGGGATTCAACTTTTGCAGCCATCGTTGGTGGCAAGGCAGCCTGCAAGACAGTTCCGGATTGCAGAAGGTTCAGCGCTGCAGCGCCTTCGTCACTGCCGTAGAGGCCGGGCGGGTTTTCGATTGAGGCAACGGGCGTTTTGCCTGCAATTATCGGTAGCGGTTTGGCATCGGAAGGCGCTGGTCCGAGCGCGCCACCCGCCCCAATCGTCCGCCACGGCTTCAGAAATGCAGTGCCATTGAGACCTTCTGCGCCGCCAGTTCCTGATGAAAGACGGATGGTTTGGCGAAGCATGTCAACGAATGAACCTGAAATCGGCAAATTGGACCATGTGGCTTGCGGCGCGACATGAAAGAGGACAATGCGCCCTTTCCCGCGTGAAACTGCAGTTACAAGCTGCGTGCCATCAGCGAGGCTTGCCCATGTTTGTGCGCCAGTGTCCGCATTGGGTTCGGCGAGCACCTGTCGTGAGACGGTGACATTATCGGGCGCTGTGAGACCTGCGAACGGGCCGTCCTTGGGAAACTCGGCAACATGTTGCGGTTCAGTCCATGACATTGAACCGCCAAGCATCCGCTCCCCCTTGCGGAGCGTTACCGGCAGGAACAGATCCTCATCGGCGGCAGCGAGTCGCGGGCCGGCAAAACGGATCAGTATGCCGCCGTTTTCGATGAACTGCTGAAGTGCTGCTGCGGCGGCTTCGGGGATTGTCCCGACATCAGCGATAATTATGACTGACGGGCGGCTCTCGAACGCCTCCTTCAATCCGGCAGCAATTTCAGCACTTTTTGGATCAACAATATCGGCAAAGGGCTCGATGGCTTTGCGAATGTAGTAAAGCGGGGCGAGCAGCGGCTGGCCTTCATCGTACTCGCTTCCGGAGATCAGCGCCACGCGCTTCCGCCGCAGTGTCTCGTCCAGTACATAAGTTGCTGCCGACAGCTTCTGTCCTTCAATCACCACTGCCTGCACGTCGTTACGCAGTTCAAACGGAGCGGAAAGAATGGCATGGCCAGTCTGCCCGGACGGCACCAACTGGGTTTCGCCGATGCGCCGACCCTTGCCGTCGAACGCTGCGATCGTCACCATGGCGGCTGGTCCGTAGTTGGCAACTTCGATGTCGAGCGCATCTGCAGTGTTGGCGACAGAGGTGATCGCGGCAAACGACGACGGTTTCGGCATGAACCAGATGAAATTGTCCAGATCAGAGGTATCGATTGATTTGAATGCGGCTTCATCGCCTGACAGACTGACGCCGTCAGACAAAAAGGCAACGGTTGTTCCTGCCTTGCCTTTGACAAGGCCAGCGATTTTGCCCAAGACCCTGCCACGCTCTGACGCTACCGGCCGGGGCTCAACCGTCGCCAGAACTTTTCTTGCTGTCGTAGGGTCAAATGGACCCGCTTCAGCTGAAGGCTGCGCCGCAGTAGCTGCAATATACAAGATGCGCCCGCCTTTTTCTGCTTCATCAATCAGGCTGTTTGCAGTGCGCATCTGGGATTCAAAAATCCGCGCTGATGGCCAGCCATTGTCTACGACTATCACCAGCGGACCTGAACCGTTTGCCAGGCGAACCACATAGTTGAGCACCGGATCGGCCAATGCCAGTATCACCATGGCGGCCATGGCCAAGCGCATGAGCAACACCCACCAGGGCGTCTTGCGCGGAGTGACTTCGCTTTCCAGCACTTTGGCCAGGATTTTCAGGGGCGGAAAAACTTCAATCTCGGGCCGCGGCGGTGTGACGCGCAGCAGCCACCAGATAAGTGCAAGAAGCAACAGGCTGCCAAGCAGCATGGGCGAGGCGAAGCTGAGGGGCAAAAGCGAACTCATGCAAGCGCCCCGTCGCGAAATGCGCCGGGCGCGGCAAACGCTGCGTGCAAATGCACAAGCGTCTTTGTGGCTGGATCGCTGGTTCGGCTCACGCAGTAGGTCCATCCCCTTCGACGCGCTGCTGCAGCGATTGAGTCCCGCCGTGCCAAGAAGGCTGCCTTGTAGGCTTGGGCGACAAGTTGTGCGCGGCCAGATAAGAGCGTGGCGCCAGTTTCCGGGTCACGGAACTCTGTGTGACCGTAGTAAGGGAAGTCTTCTTCTGCAGGATCGACGACTTCTACCAGATGCCCACGCAGGCCGCGCGCAAACAACGGCTCAAGCCGCGCCAGCACATCCTCGGCGGGATCAGAAAAATCGCTGGCGATTACAATTTCCGATAGACGCTTGGCCTCGGCAAAGTCGGGTACTTCCTGCGGCAGTGACGTCGCAGCAATGCGTACGGCCAAGCGGCTGGCGCCATCGCGAGATGAAAACGGATTTGCAAGGTTTGGCCAAGCGATGCGTTCGCCAGCACGGGAAAGAACTTCCGCCAATGCCAGCACAATCAACATTGCACGGTCAGCCTTGGCCGTGCGCGCCATGGAAGACTTGAAATGCATCGACCGGGAAGCATCTGCCCAAAGCCAGACGGTATGGGCGGCGTCCCATTCCTTTTCGCGGACATAGCTTGAATCGTCGCGGGCGGAGCGGCGCCAGTCGATCAATTGCGCGGGCTCGCCGTTCGTGTGCGGGCGGAACTGCCAGAACTTCTCACCGGAACCGCGCATCTTGCGGCCGTGCCAGCCGGACGAAATTGTGGTGGCGATCCGTTGAGCCTCAATGAGCAGTTCCCCCATGACCGCCGCGCGGGTCCTGGCCTCGCCGAGGACGATGGTTGCGGAAGCCGGGGTTGCGATCTGGCCGAGCGCTGCCATCAACCCGTCCTAAAGCGCTGACTTGACAAGCCGGGCGACGACATCGCGCACGGTCAGGCCATCGGCGCGAGCGGCAAAAGTCAGTGCCATACGGTGTTGCAGCACCGGTTCGGCGAGGGCCGCGATGTCATCGATGGAGGGTGCAAGGCGTCCGTCATAAAGCGCGCGGGCGCGGGCGCACAGGGTAAGCGCTTGACCGGCGCGCGGGCCGGGACCCCAGGCGATCTGCGTGGCAGTTTCCTTGTCGGCGGTATCGGGACGGGCGGAGCGGACGAGTCTGAGGATCGCATCAATTACGGTTTCAGGAACCGGCATTGAGCGCACGAGCGATTGCATGTCCTGAAGGCGCTTCGGCGTGATAACAGAGGAGACCGTGGTCGAGCCTGTGCCAGTCGTTTCGATGAGGATGCGGCGTTCCGCGTCGATCTCGGGATAAAGCACGTCAATCTGCATCAGGAAGCGGTCAAGCTGGGCTTCGGGCAGCGGGTAGGTGCCTTCCTGTTCGAGCGGGTTCTGGGTGGCGAGCACATGGAACGGACGCGGCAGGTCGTGGCGCTCGCCAGCGACCGTCACATGATATTCCTGCATGGCTTGCAGAAGCGCGGACTGGGTGCGCGGCGAGGCGCGGTTGATTTCATCGGCCATCAGAAGCTGCGAAAACACCGGCCCTTTGATGAAGCGGAAGGCGCGCTTGCCGTCCGCCGACTGATCCATGACTTCCGAGCCGATGATGTCAGCGGGCATCAGGTCCGGGGTGAACTGGATGCGCCGTTCGGCAAGGCCGAGGACGGTGCCGAGGGTTTCGACAAGCTTTGTCTTGGCGAGGCCCGGCACACCGACAAGCAGGGCATGGCCGCCCGCCATGATGGCCACCAGCGAGCGCTCCACGACAGTTTCCTGACCGAATATCAGCTTCGCAATCGTCGAACGGATGTTCTGCAGATCAGCCTGCGCGGCCTCGGCCATGGCGATCATTGCCTTGGCATCGGGGGCGCTGGCGCTGGTCATCTTGTTCATCTGCCGCATCTCCTGAACGTGTCGCCGCTGATTCGTTACCTATGGCGACCATCTGTATCAACCTAATCGACCGGATTGACATGACAAGCGCGGCAAGAGTGACTATTTCGTGACTGCATGGTCAACGAAATCATACACGACACCGGAACAACAGCGCCGCCGCAGGGCATTGGCGATCTTCAGGCGCTGATTTCGCGCGCCAGCGACGGTTCGCGCGGGCTGCCGCCTGTGGAAAAGTGGAATCCGCCCTTCTGCGGCGACATTGACATGGAGATCCGCCCAGACGGAACGTGGTTCTATATGGGCACACCGATTGGCCGCGCGCCGCTGGTGAGGCTGTTTTCGACCGTGCTGCGGCGGGATGAGGACGGCAAGACCTATCTTGTTACACCGGTGGAAAAAGTCGGCATCCGCGTCGTGGACGCGCCGTTTCTGGCGGTGGAGATGGCGGTGACGCAAAGCGACGGCGCACCGTTGCTGACATTCCGTACCAATGTGGGAGATTTGGTCGAAGCGGGGCGCGATCATCCGCTGCGGTTCGAGATTGAGCCCGAGACTGGCGGGCTGAAGCCCTACGTGCACGTGCGCGGGCGGCTGGAGGCGCTTTTGTCCCGGCCTTTGATGTATGATCTGGCGGCGCTGGGCGAGGATATCGAGGTTGATGGCGTGGACTGGTTTGCCGTGCGCTCTGGCGGAGAGGTTTTTCCAATCATTGAAAGCGGCCGGCTCAAGGAGCTGTCGCTTTGAGCCATTACACAGTCGACGATTTCCGGGCGCGGGCGGGGCGGTTTGCCCTGCACGAGCATGAAGGGTCCGGCGACTACCTTCTGAACCCGGATGTGGAGCCGCTTTTGAAGGCGGCGAAACTTCGGGATGCGGCAGTGTTGATCGGGATGCGGGCGCATGAGGGCGAGTGCCGGATCGTTCTGACCCAGAGAACAGCGCATTTGCGCAAGCATGCGGGTCAGGTGGCATTTCCGGGCGGGGCGATTGACCCGGAAGATGGAACGCCCGAGCGGGCTGCGCTGCGCGAGGCGCAGGAGGAGATCGGGCTTGATCCGGCGCAGGCCGAGATTGTCGGGCGCCTGCCGGATTATCTGACGTCAACCGGTTTCCGCATCAAGCCGGTGCTGGCGGTGATTTCGCCGGAAGCGCGGTTCGTGGCCAATCCCGAAGAGGTCGATGCTGTATTTGAAGTGCCAGTTTCATTTTTGATGGACCTTGACAATCACCGCCCTGAAAGCCGGATGTGGCAGGGGATTGAACGGCACTATTTCACGATGGAACATGGCGGGCGGCTGATCTGGGGTGTGACAGCCGGGATCATCCGGATGATGCATGAGAGGCTTTACTCATGAGCGCAGTTTTGAAAGATGCAGCGTTCCTGCGCGCTCCGGCGGTGCAGCAATTGCTTGCTCTGTTGAATGCTGATGGTGAAGAGGCACGGGTGGCGGGCGGCGCGGTGCGCAACGCGCTTTTGGGCGAACCGGTCAATGATGTGGATATAGCGACGACCGCACTGCCCGCTGAAGTGATGCGGCGCTGCGCGGATTCCAGGTTGCGGACTGTGCCGACGGGGATTGAGCACGGCACCGTGACAGTGATCGTTAGTGGCGAGCCGTTTGAGGTGACGACACTCAGGGCAGACAGCGATCATGACGGGCGGCGGGCGCAGGTTGCCTTCGGGCGCGACTGGAAGGTGGACGCCGAGCGGCGGGATTTTACTATCAACGGACTTTACGCGACCGCGGACGGCACGGTGATTGATCTGGTCGGCGGGCTTGCGGACATCGAAACGCGGACCATCCGCTTCATCGGCGATGCCGAACAGCGCATCCGCGAGGACTATCTGCGGGCCCTGCGATTCTACCGGTTCTTTGCCTGGTACGGGCACGGGCGGCCCGACGCTGACGGCATCCGGGCAACGGCGCGCCTCAAGGAGGGTCTTGGCCAACTTTCTGCAGAACGTGTCTGGGCAGAATTGAAGAAGCTGCTGTCAGCGCCAGACCCCTCGCGCGCGCTGCTCTGGATGCGCCAGAGCGGGGTGCTGACCCAGGTTTTGCCCGAGAGCGAGAAATGGGGGATTGATCTCATCCATGGGCTGGTGCGTGCAGGAAACGAGCTTGGCTGGCAGATCGACCCCTTGCCGCGGCTTGAGGCGCTGGTGCCGCCTTATGACAGCCGAATGGAGGCGCTGGCAGCAAGGCTGCGGCTGTCGAAGGCGGAGAGTATGCGCCTGCTTGAATGGGCCAAGTCAGGTGAGGCCAAACCAGCGCGGACCGACAAGGTTCTGGCGTTGGAACTCTACAAGGGCGCCCGGCAGGGCATCGTTGACCGGCTGCGCCTGGCTGTCGCCGCTGCGCGGGAGAAGGGCGAGGCGAAAACGGTTGATGCGCTCTTGCGGCAGCTGGCATTTGCAGAAAGTTACAAAAGGCCGGTCTTTCCTCTGAGCGGCGGCGACATGCTGGCGGATGGCCTCATTGCCGGGCCGGAGGTCGGGCGGCGGCTCAAGCAACTGGAAGAAAAATGGATCGCCAGCGGGTTTCAGCTAAGCAAGGCGCAGCTGCTGGATTCTTGACAAAATGGCCACCTGTGGCTACTTTTCATTATGGCCCAAGTTTCCTTGAAAGAAGCGAAGAACAAATTTGCCGAACTCGGCCGCCGTGCCGAGGCGGGAGAGACAATTGTCGTGACACGTCATGGCAAACCGGCGTTTGAGCTCGTGCCAGCCAAGAAGAGCGGGGGCGTTGACTGGGAGGCTGGTCGACGATTTCTTGACGCGCATGGTATCAAGGATCCCTTTCCCTACGTTTCGCCTGATTTTGATGATCCTCTGCCCGAGGACTTCTTGCTTAAGCCGCTGCCCGGAAAAGTATGAAACTGCTGCTTGATACGCATGTCTTCATCGCGTGGGCGCGGGGCAAGCTTGTTGACACATACCCGAAATTCAACGCTGCGTTGGAGAGCGAGGAAAACAGTCTGTTTCTGAGCGTCTCCAGCATTTGGGAAATTGCAATCAAGGTTGGCATTGGCAAACTTGATGCAGGAATTGATCCGGCGTTGATCAAGGGATTTTGTCAAGATGCCGGCATCGGCGTTGTCGCCATATTTGCGGAACATGCGACAGCCGTTCTGGATCTTGTGCCACCCACCCGCGACCCGTTTGACCGGATGCTCCTGTCGCAGTGCGCTGTGGAAGGCATGAAACTGGTTACAGCGGACAAGCTTTTGACCGGCCACCCGCTGGTCTTGTCAGCCTAGTTCCTCACGGCCACCGAACCGTCGGCGGCATCGATGACAGGATCGACTCAACATTGCCGCCTGTCTTCAATCCGAAAATCGTGCCGCGGTCATAGAGGAGGTTGAACTCGACATATCGGCCGCGGCGGATCAGCTGCTCGTCGCGGTCTTCGACCGTCCAGCTGGTGTTGAAATTCTTGCGCACCAGATGCGGATAGACCACGTTGAAGCTGCGGCCGACATCCTGTGTGAAGGCGAAATCCGCCTCCCAGCCGCCGTGCAGCTCAGGTGTTCGCAGCCAGTCATAGAAGATGCCGCCGGTGCCGCGCGCTTCGTTGCGGTGTGGCAAGTAGAAATATTCATCGCACCATTTTTTGTAGCGCTCATGGTCGGCGACGCGGTGGCGGTCGCAGACGAATTTCATGGCCTTGTGGAAGGCGAGCGTGTCCGGATCGTCCGCCACGCGGCGGCGGTCGAGAACCGGCGTCAGGTCGGCCCCGCCGCCAAACCACTGGCTGGCGGTGACGACCATGCGGGTGTTCATGTGCACAGCTGGCACGTGCGGATTTTGCGGATGGACGATAAGCGAGATGCCCGATGCCCAAAAGCCCGGGTTTTCTTCAGCGCCGGGGATCTGTTTGCGAAACTCGTCGGAAAATTCGCCATGAACAGTGGAAGTGTGCACGCCCGCCTTTTCAAAGACGCGGCCGCGCATGACCGACATGGTTCCGCCGCCGCCCGTGCCGCCGGGCCGTTTCCAGGGTGTGCGCTCAAAGCGCCCCGCAGGACGCTCGGAGAGAGGGCCTGCCAATTCGTCCTCAAGCTTTTCCAGCGAGGCGCAGATTGTGTCGCGCAATTGCTCGAACCATTGCTTGGCGCGCAGCATCTTGTCTTCGATGTTGTCCGGCAGGCTCTGCGGCAGGTTTGGTTTGTCCATCGTCACTTTCCCTGATTCGCAAGCGGGCTCTATTCGATGATGCTCCTATCAGGAAATCTGATTGCCAACCAAGCGCTGTAGCCCTTTTCAGATGCGAATTTCCAGCTGGCGCAGCGCCTCTGAAGCGATGATTCCCACTGAGACCGCAAGGTTCAGCGAACGGCGGCCTTCTGCCATCGGGATCAGGATGCGCGCGTCAGCGCTTTCGTGGACAAGATCCGGAACGCCAGCGCTTTCGCGGCCAAAGAGCAGGATGTCACGGCCGTCAAAGTCGAAGTCAGTGTATGGCATTGCGGCCTTGGTTGATGCGAGAACGAGGCGGCGGTTTTCGGATTTTCGCCAAGTCTCAAAAGCCTGCCAGTTCAAATGGCGGGTGATGGCGGCTTGCTCGACATAATCCATGCCGGACCGTTTCAGTGCTCTGTCAGACAAGTCGAAGCCCGCCGGCTCAATGATATCTACGTCAAGCCCAAAGCAGGCGGCAGTGCGGATGACGGCACCGGTGTTGCCGGGGATGTCCGGCTGGTAGAGGGCGATGCGGAGTTTTGTGCTCATGCGATGGCGATAGACCCGCCGTTGCAGTTGCGCAACAATGCGGGCGCAATGTCGCAGTCTTTGCCGGGATGTTTGTTGTGGGCTCTTTTCAACCTGGCGCGACGGGCGTATGAGCCACATCGTCTTCAACACGAACCGAAAGGAGGTCAACCATGAATAAATTTTTCGCCCGTTGCCTCCGTGCTGCCGGAATATTTCGCAGCATTTGACGCGGTTCCTGTTTGGCCCACCAAATCTTTGATGGACTGACCGGTTTGAACCGCGATTGATAATTCGATCGTTGAAAGACCATGTCATGCCAACCAACTTCCTGAAGCGGGATTTTCCCGATATTGATACCGAACGGATCGATTCCCGGATTTCAAACCGGTTCCCGATTTTGCTCTTCCTCGCGACGCACGGGTTGTGGCTTGTCACAAGCCTTGCGGGCCTTATCTTGACCATCACTGATGCATACCCGAATGCAGGGTCTGTCGTGATTGCCAGCCGACTGATGGAACCCTGATCATGTTCAAATGGTTTGAAAGCCTGCTTGATTCTTTTCCGGCAGAGGAACCCAACGAGCCTCCAAAGACGCTGGTGGCATTTTGTCTGTACTATACGCGCGGCGCGTGGCCGGCGATTGCGGCCATGGCCGTGTTGACATCGCTGATCGCCATCATTGAGGTCACGCTGTTCGGTTTTCTGGGAAATGTCGTTGACTGGCTGTCATCGCAGTCACGCGAGACATTTTTGGCCAATGAGGGCTGGAGGCTGGTGCTGATTTCGCTGGTGGTGCTGGTCGCGCTGCCGGGCGTTTCGCTGTTGCATTCGCTGTTCATGCACCAGACACTGCTTGGCAATTATCCGATGCGCATCCGCTGGCTGGTGCACCGGTATCTGCTCAATCAATCGATGAGCTTTTATCAGGATGAGTTCGCCGGCCGTGTCGCCACCAAGATGATGCAGACTGCGCTTGCCGTGCGCGAATGCGTGATGAAGGTGCTCGATGTCCTCAACTACGTGATCGTCTATTTCATCGGCGTTCTTGTGCTGATGGCGTCGCTTGACTGGCGGCTGACCGTGCCGATGCTTGTCTGGCTTTCGCTGTACATTTTCTTATTGCGCTATTTCATCCCCAAGCTGCGCAAGGTCGGCGAACGGCAGGCCGACGCGCGTTCGACGATGACGGGGCGGATTGTCGACAGCTATACCAACATTGCGACCGTGAAGCTTTTCTCGCATTCCAAGCGAGAGGAAAGTTACGCACGCGAAGGCATGAGCGATTTTCTGGGCACGGTGCACGCGCAGATGCGCTACGTGACCGTGTTTCACTTCTTGCTCTATGTCATCAACTGCCTGCTGTTGTTTTCTGTCGGCGCGCTGGGAATTCACCTGTGGCTTACGAGCGCGGTAACCATTGGCGCTGTTGCCGTTCCGGTTTCGCTGGTCTTACGCCTGCACGGCATGAGCCAATGGATCATGTGGGAAGTTTCGGCGCTGTTTGAAAACATCGGCACGGTCGAGGACGGCATCACTTCCATTTCCTCGCCACGCCTTGTGCAGGATGTGCCAGGCGCGCCAACGCTGCACGTGCCGAAAGGCGCCATCGCGTTCAACGACATGACCTTCCACTACGGCAAGGAAAGCGGGATCATTGAACGGCTGAACCTCAAGATCAAGCCGGGCGAAAAGATCGGACTGGTCGGGCGCTCGGGCGCAGGCAAGTCGACGCTGGTCAATCTGCTGATGCGGTTTTATGACCTTGAGGGCGGCAGCATCACGATTGATGGACAGAACATCGCCGCCGTCAGCCAAGATTCGCTGCGTGCCCGCATTGGCATGATCACACAGGACACTTCGCTGCTGCACCGTTCCGTGCGCGACAATATTCTCTACGGCAGGCCGGATGCGAGCGAAGCAGAGGTTGTCGAAGCGGCCAAGCGCGCCGAGGCCCAGGAGTTCATCGCCAACCTTGCCGATCCAAAAGGCCGGACCGGCTATGACGCCCATGTTGGCGAGCGCGGCGTGAAGCTCTCGGGCGGCCAGAGGCAGCGTATCGCCATTGCGCGCGTGATGCTCAAGGACGCGCCGATCCTGATCATGGACGAGGCGACATCGGCGCTCGATTCGGAAGTGGAGCAGGCCATTCAGGAAAACCTGTTCCGGCTGATGGAAGGCAAGACCGTGATTGCCATCGCCCACCGGCTCTCGACGATTGCGGCGCTAGACCGGTTGATCGTCTTGGACAAGGGCCGGATTGTCGAAGACGGCAGCCACAATGCGCTGATTGCCAAAGGTGGCATTTATGCAAAACTCTGGGAGCGTCAGTCTGGCGGGTTCCTGGGTCTGGAAGCGGCGGAGGCGGCGGAATAGATTCTACAAGGCGGCCAGCCGCGATCTCGCGGCGGCCGCCAGAAATCCGGAACGGCTTTCGCCAAGTTCGCGGGCCCGCTTGTCGAAGCGGGCAACCAGACGCTCGTCCATTGAAATGTTCAGGCGGCTGGCCTTGCCCGGAAGTTCGATATCAATTGCGGCGACAATGGCGGCGTCGGCGAAATCTTCGGCAAATGCGCCGTCGGCCTTGATCACGTCCAGTTCGCGGATACCCGGCAAGGCGAATTCGGCGTCCATCATTGCCTCGATGTGGCTCAAGAGAGATTCGGGCGCTCGCTGCAATGCTTCCGAAATGGTCTTGCCGCCAGAAACGCAGCCAGGGAAATCCGGATAGGAAACACCGAACGCGCCAGGCTTCCCGTGAACCAACGCAACAACTGCAGTCATTGCTTCGTTCCTCTTCTACAAATGCGGAAACGAGAATTCGATATGGCAATTGGAAGTCCGCTGGTGATTATGTCAATGCTGCAGACTGTCTTCAAGCGGTGACGCGAGTCCTTCTCCCCGCAAGTGGCGGGGAGAAGGGGAGTCCGCCAACTCCACATGTGCAACCATGGCGGCTTGGACGCGAGCCGGATGCGAACAAGGTTTTATCAATGAACTCTATCTACCGCCTGTTTGAACGCTGGATTGACCCCTACCGCGCAAGCGGGGAGGAGCACATCCCCAACACGGCTGGCGCATTCCTGTGGCACTTCGTTCGTCAGGCGAAGCTGGCTTTCTTTGCCATGCTGGTGCTTGGCGGACTGGTGGCGCTTATGGAGGCTGCGCTGTTCTGGTTTGTCGGGCGGCTGGTGG
>JANPGC010000215.1:0-17467 GCA_031423755.1 Phyllobacteriaceae bacterium
AGGATGAACATGTCCGTGCGCTGCCGCCCCGCGAAAGCATCAATTGCCGCACCGCCAGTGTCGCCAGATGTTGCGCCGACGATGGTCGCCCGTTCGTCACGCTCCAACAGCACATGGTCAATCAGCCTTGCCAGCAGCTGCATCGCAACATCTTTGAACGCCAGCGTCGGACCGTGGAACAGTTCGCAGATGAACTCATTCGGACCGGATTGAACCAGTGGACAGACGGCATCATGCCGGAAGGTCGCATAGGCTCCGTCGATCATCTCCCGGAACTTTGCGGGCGCAATTTCGTCGCCGACAAATGGCTGCAAAAGGGCAAGCGCGATCTGCTGATAGGACTTGCCAGCCAGCGCCGCAATATCGGATTTGGCAAACTGCGGCCATGTTTCGGGAAGGTAAAGCCCGCCATCGCGCGCAAGGCCTGCGAGCAGCACATCTGAAAATCCGAGGATCGGAGCCTCGCCACGTGTGGATATGTAACGCACTGATCCGTTCCTTGAGACAGAAGACTTGAGCCGGACCCGTTATCGCGTGTAGCAATAGGAGAAGGCTGCCCGAAAAGCGCCGGTTGGATGTTCCGGCCGTGTCGCATTTTCGCCGCGGCACCCCTATAGTCGAAAAGACGATGAAATGGAAAGTGGATCAATGTCGAGCGTGTCCGGACTGTCATTCAGAAGATTTGCAGCGGTTCTGGCCGCTTGCGGCGGGTTGGCCGCGTGCAATGCGGGCGGTTCAGGCTCGGCGCTTGATTTGAACAGCGCAAAGGTCGAAGCGCCTGCTGTCGAAAAAGTCCTTCAGTCTGATCTCACAGGCTTTTGTCCGCAGGTGACATTGCGCGAAGGCACGGCTTTCTTCACCACCTACGAAAAAGGCGGCGATGGAGATCCCACCAAGGCCATCTACCAGGCGTCCATTACCGAAACGACCCGCGGCTGCACCCGGCCAAACGGTATGCTCGCGATGAACATTGCTGTCGCCGGCCGCGTCGTGCCGGGCCCCAAGGCCAAGGGTGCGACGATCACCGTGCCTATCCGCGTGGCGATCACCGAGGGCGATGCTGTGCTCTATTCGCAACTCCACCAGTTTCAGGTGACCATCGTGCCCGGGCAGGCGGCAACGCAGTTTGTTTTCAACGACCCCAATCCGTCCATTCCACAGGCATCCGCCAAAGCGGTCACTGTATTCGTCGGATTTGACGAAGGTGCCCCGAAGGCCAAGAAGAAGGTTGAGGGCTGACATACGCCCCGCAAACAATGACAATAGATCCGCGGTTGCAAACATGGCTCGGCTTCCTTCGAGAGGCATTGGACGACTCGTCTTTTGTGCGGGTGCAGCTCAACAAGCCGACGGACGAGGCTGATGATCTGAAGACTGTTGATATTCGCCCGTTGATCATCAGAGGCGATCTGAAGCTGTCATTCACCTTCCACTACAAAACCAACGACATCGTCAAAAACTACACCTTCGACGAATGCGCCGCGATGCTCACGGCGCTAATGGCCGGAAAGTTTGCCAACGCCCGCATGTTCACGTTGTCTACCGATCTTCAGCTGTCACGCCAAGGCTCCGGCTACGCACTTCATCGCCATGCTGCGACTGAAACCAAAGCGCCGGAGCTGGAGCATAATCGTGCCAAGCAGCACATTGTCAGTGGCGGCAAAAGCTGGATGCATGCCCTCGGTCTGACCGATGCCAAAGGCAATGTTCTGCCCAGCGCGCAAGACAAATACCGCCAGATCAACAAATACATCGAAGTTCTGGACAATCTGGTCAGGCAACTGCCTGAGCGCGAGACGATTAAGGTTGCGGACATGGGCGCAGGGAAGGGCTATTTGACCTTTGCCCTCTATGACCACCTTGTAAACAGGCTCATGCGCAGGGCGAAAGTCACTGGTGTCGAATTCCGTCCGGACCTCGTGAAACTTTGCAATGAAACCGCCCGCACGGCGGGGTTTGAGGGCCTGAGGTTTGTGCAAGGTTCAATCGAAGGCTACGACTGCGCCGGTGCCGATGTCGTCATCGCCCTCCACGCATGCGACACCGCGACCGACGACGCAATCGCCAAAGCAGTGCATGCGGATGCATCGCTCATCGTCGTCGCGCCGTGTTGCCACAAGCAGATCAGACGCGAGATCGAGAAGAGCGGAAAGGGGGGTGCCGACAACCCGCTCGACTTTCTCATGAAGTATGGAACCTACGTCGAGCGCGTCGCCGAAATGGTCACCGACGGAATGCGCGCCGAGATGCTCGAACTGTCAGGTTACAAGACAAACGTCTTTGAGTTCATCTCCGACGCGCACACGCCGAAGAACGTGATGATAGTGGCAATGAAACAGGCGCAGCCGACGAAGAACCTGGGTCAGATTGCTGCGTCAATAAAAGCGACAAAGGCACAATTTGGAATAGGGCAGCACTATCTGGAGGCGCTTTTGATTCGATAGCGCCTAATCATCCCGCCATTCAGCCATTGCCGAAATCACATCCGGCAGCAGCGCGTGACGGTTGATTACTGTCTCTGCGCCAGCTTCTGTCAGCCGGTCCGCGTGACCTGGAAATGTGTGCGAGCCGCCGGTGAAGCCGATCACCCGCATGCCGGCCGCCCGCGCGCCCTTGATGCCGTGCACACTGTCTTCGACAACAATCGTGTTGCCCGGCCGCGCGTTGAACACGCTGGCGGCATGCAGAAACACATTCGGATCAGGCTTGCCTTTCTTGCTGCCGACTTCATGCGCGGCAAAGATATGCGGTTCAAACAAGTTAAGAAGGCCAGTGCGCCCCAGCGAAATGCCAAGCCGCGCGCGGCTGGAATTGGACGCGATGCATTTCGGCATCTTGATGCGTTTGACAGCCCGATCCGCGCCTTCGATCATGTCGAGCTGAGTTTCCAGCGCCATATCGACCAGCCGGTCCGCCATGTCCAGAAGACCGGCAGAGAGCGGCACACCAGCGGTCTTTTCGACGTCGAGCAGAATTTCCTTCCAGGTCATTCCTGAGTAGCGCTCGCCAATTTCCTCGGAGGTGATGGCGACACCGGCATCCGACAACAGCTTCGCCTCAATCTTCGAAGCCAGATACTCGCTGTCAACCAACACGCCGTCGCAATCGAAAATCACCAGTTCAGGCTTCTGCATTGTATCGTCCTTTTGCGGGAAGGCGGTCGGATAGCCGAACATCCCTTTGCAATCAAATGGAAACGCCCTTCACGTCAAATTAACCCTGTTCAGTAACCATGCATCCTGTTGTGTATCCAGTAGAGTGTGGTGAGTTCATGTCAGCCGTCCGCCTTGTCGCCGATCTCGGCGCGTCTCCGTCAAAATCCGAAAATTGGCTGAACACCATCCTGAAAGGCGATTGCGTCGCCGCGCTTGATGCGCTGCCGGATAATTCCGTCGATCTGATTTTCGCCGACCCACCCTACAATCTACAGCTCAATGGCGACCTGCACCGGCCCGACCAGTCGATGGTCGATGCCGTCGATGATCATTGGGACCAGTTCGAGAGCTTCGCCGCCTATGATGCATTCACCCGCGCCTGGATGCTCGCCGCCCGCCGTGTGCTGAAACCGACTGGTTCGATCTGGGTCATCGGCTCCTACCACAACATCTTCCGCGTCGGCTCAATCATGCAGGACCTTGGCTTTTGGCTCCTGAATGATGTCGTATGGCGGAAAAACAACCCGATGCCGAACTTCCGCGGCCGCCGCTTCCAGAACGCGCACGAGACAATGATCTGGGCCTCGAAGGACGCAAAGTCCAAGAGCTACACCTTCAATTACGAAGCCCTGAAAGCCTCGAACGACGATCTGCAAATGCGCTCAGACTGGCTGTTTCCCATCTGCACTGGCGCGGAGCGCTTGAAGGATGAGCAGGGTGACAAGGTCCACCCGACGCAGAAACCGGAGGCGCTGCTCGCCCGCGTCATCATGGCCTCATCCAAGCCCGGCGATGTCGTCCTCGACCCATTCTTCGGCTCCGGCACCACCGGCGCGGTCGCCAAGCTTTTGGGCCGCAACTATGTTGGCATCGAGCGTGAGCAAAAATACATCGACGCCGCCTCAGCCCGCATCGCCGCCGTCGAGCCGCACGGCAAGGCCGAGCTCACTGTCATGACCGGCAAACGCGCCGAACCCCGCATCGCCTTCGTCACCCTCCTCGAAAGCGGTCTGATGGCACCCGGCACGGTGCTTACCGACAGCAAAGGCCGCCACGGCGCAATCGTCCGGGCCGACGGCACGCTGGCCGTCAATGGCAGTGCCGGTTCGATCCACAAAATGGGCGCGACCGTGCAGGGTCTGGATGCTTGTAACGGTTGGACCTACTGGCACTTTGAGCTGAATGGCAAGCGCCAGCAGATTGATGCGCTCAGGCAAAAGGTGCGGGACGGGATGGCGGTGGTGGCCTGAATGCCCACCGCTGCCTCCATCATCGCCACCCTAAACCTCGAACGCCACCCCGAAGGCGGCTGGTTCCGTCAAACCTTCCGCGACACCGGCCCGGACGAACGCGGCCATTCCACCGCCATCTATTTTCTTCTCGAAGCGGGCAAGCCGTCACACTGGCACAAGGTGCATGGTTCATCCGAAGTCTGGCTCTATCATTCAGGCGCGCCGATCCGTCTCAGGCTTTCGCAAGACGGCAAGTCCGAAACTCACCATCTGCTTGGCATAGACCTCGCCGCTGGCGAGCGGCCGCAGCTGATTGTGCCGCCCGGCTGGTGGCAGGCGGCGGAGACGCTTGGCGAGTGGACGTTGGTCAGCTGTACTGTCGCGCCGGGGTTCTTGTTCGAGAATTTTGAATTGGCTTCGCCGGGCTGGAAGCCGGATTAACTGTGGCTCAAGTCAATGAAATACCTGCGAGCGCCACGGCGTTGATGCCCATGTGCGCGGCAAACGTATAGACGAAACTGCCGCTCCACAGCCGCAAGCCCACCAGCAACAGCGCCACCGGCAGGATCGCCAGCACTTTGACCATGCCGCCGGTGGCAAAATGCGCCAAGCTGAACACAATGACCGACACCAGCGCAATCTGCCAGGGCCGCAGGCTCTCGCATTCTTTGAACAGAATGCCACGGTCGGTCAGTTCTTCAACAAATGGCGAGACCAGCACCGTTGCAAAGCCGGCCATCGTGAAAAGCCGGGACCCATTGGCAATGTCTGAGCCGGCGCGGTTGAACAGCGCCTCGGAAAACGCGCCGCCGATGAGAACGGGCCTGCCATAGAAGAAATCAAACAGGATTTGATGCACCGCATGGTTCACAAACAGCGCGAAGACCAGTCCTGCGGTCAGGCATGCCAATAGCTTCCGCCAGTCGAAAGGATGCGGGAAGAGTGTGCGCCAATAAGAATTTGCCACGACACATGCGATCAGCAAGGTGGCGATGCCGATCGTGAATGTCTCGATGAAATCAGCCAGCCACAGCGCCCCGGGAATGCTGAGCTGTTTGGTTATCAGGAAAAGCCCGATGCCGGATTCTCCGACAGCCCGCTGCATGATGGCGGCAAGCGCCGTGATGCCGAACACAATGACGCCGCCGCGCAGCGCTGTCGAAACCGCCCTCAAATTCATCCCCTGCGCTGCGCGCGGACGCATGACTGGAATCGCCCGCCGGTCTCTGGCCCAGGATGCATGAAAGCACATCTCTCAACATTTGGGTTTCAATATCTCGGCCAACTGACAAAAGCCGGATAGCTCGCTTTACGAGGGAATTTTGATGCCGGATGTTGCCCGTCGCGCCTTCAGCCACGCGTGCACGGAGACACCGCCGAGCGACAGCAAAAACGCAAATGCCGCCAGTCCGTTTATGCCATACGCGGCAATCAGCGCGGCCAATATCGGCGTGCCGCTGGTGGTGCCGACATTGCCGAGCTGCGCGATGGCTCCTGCGGCGCGGGAGCGGTTTTCGTGGGTGCCGTTCAATTGCGCGATGGCGGCAAAGGATGCGCTTTGCACAAGGCCAACCGCGGCGGACAAGAGCAGACTTCCGCCGATCATGAACGCCGGAACAGTCCAGCCAAGCCACATGATTGCCGCCGCAACAGCCGCGATGGCAAACCCGCCTTGCACAATGGGGACAGCCGGGTGGCGCGAGATCAGAAATACGCCGAGCGTCAGCGAGGACGCGATGCTGACGAGCGGCACGGCGGTGGCGATGAAGGTCTGGTAATGCCCTGTCATTGGCGGCAGCAGCGACAGGATCGCCACATACATCAGCGTGTAGAACATGAAGCCAAGCGCTGGAGCGGATATCCACGGCGAGGCATAGATATCAAAATGCTGCGCCGCCAAGGCCTTGAGCGACAATCGCGCGTGCTGTTGCGGCACGTCTTTCGGCAGCAAGTACGCCAAGACCACCGCCATCAACATCATGTAAATCGCATGGGCAATCAGCAGTGACGGAATTCCATAAGCCGCAACCAATGGCCGTCCCGCCCACGCCATGAAGGCAAAGCACACGGCAAAGAACGTCGACCAGAGCGTCATCGCAAAGGCGCGTTCCTCATCGGGCATGGTCTCGGCAATGATCACCGGCCCCGCGACAACGATGGCCAGATGGGCAAAGCCCTCAATGAACCGCAGGCCAAGAAAGACGGGCAGGGCAGGCATCAGGCTTTCGACAAGCGAGATCGCCGCTCCCGCCAGAAGCGCAACGATCATCACCCGCGTGGTCCCGACCCGCGCCAGCAAGATCCCCGCAGTAGAGCCGAACAGCAGCCCGGCAAACCCGACGCCGGAAACCAGAAGTCCCAAAAGTGGCCCCGATGTCCCGGCATAGAACGCGCTGACATGGTCGTAAATCACGCCAATCTTGGCAAACTGCCCGGAGGCGCCAAGCCCGGCGAACCAGAGCGCAAAGGCGAGGAGGAGGGGGGATTGGAATCGGGCCATGTCTTATGGATAGGCGGCGAGCTGGCAAACCACCAGAGGTGACTGGTTGGATTCAGTCAGTCAATGCGTCTCTACCGCCTCTGGACTACGGTTTTGACATGATCAAGCGTGTAAGGCCACGGACTATTTTCGTCTTTTCGCAACGCATAAAAACAAGCCACCCAAAAATGTGGTGATATATACAACGTACATATAAAGCATTACCACAATCATACTAGACGCTAGGAATTCAAATGGCCAAATTAATCCGGTAGCGTAAAGACCACCAATTTTTGATAAATTCTCAACTTCAGTGTGATCTATACTATGTGAAAAGTAAAAATAATACATCAAACAAGTAAAAAGAAGAATAACAACTAATTTTTTACGAAATATCCAATCGCTAAAACAACTCAAATCCATAATAATTCCTTCTATAAAAAAATTCTTCGCTACTCGGAATATGGCGTATGCTGAAAAAGTGATAGTGTAGAAAATGATGAAAGAATATATAGATAAAAACAAAGGCTCACGAATTTCACCAAAATGCATTTTAAGTTGTAACAAATCAGAATCAAATCTCGGAATAATTTTGACGTAGGGCTCCATGAAATAAAATATGTGCTGAACAAACCCAAAAAAAGAAAAAATGCTTACGGCGAACGCGAATGCGGCGGCCTTAAAGGTCAGATAGCCAAATCTCGCAAATTCGTTAGCGACATTTTTCCCGTGTTTTTTACCATACAGGATGCTGAAATATTCGACATTTTCTTCTTCAAGACTTTTATTCAACACAGTTGTACCCCGGAAGAAATATCAGATGCGTAATGTTGACGCTTGGCATCCCCGTGCTTCAGCATTCTTGCATCTGCAAATCGGTCCCTGTCACTTATGACACGAACTGGTTGAGTCTGGTAAGCCACATTTTTGTGAGCAATCGCCAATGAGCGGAGACTGGTAGATCCTCAGGTACAACAAGATTGACATCAAACCACCAGGCCCAACTCTCGCAAATCCGCCCGCAACTGCCCAGCCGACACAAACACGACCGCCTGCCAGCCGAAATCCTGTGCGCCTTTCACGTTCGCGGCGCTGTCGTCGATGAACAGGGTGGCGGCAGGGTCGAGGCCGAATGTTTCGGTGTGAATGCGGTAAATCTCGCGGTCCGGCTTGATGACTTTCGCATCGCCGGAAACCGTCACGCCGCGCGGCTCGGTCAGGAACGGATACATGATCATAGCCTCAGCAAACGTATCCGCAGCGAAATTTGTCAGCATCGTCACATCCACGCCCGAAGCGATCAGCCCGCGCATCAGCGCCACACTCTCGTCAATCGCGGCAAACGGCATCTCTTGCCAATGTTTGCGGAACTTGCGGATGTTGGCCTCGTGCTGCGGATGTTCGGCTATCAGCAAATCCTCAGCCTCTTCCCACGAACGCCCGCGATCCTGCTCGATGTTCCAGTCATGGGTGCAGACGTTGGCAAGGAAATGCCGCCGCTCGTCCGCATCGGGAATAAGGTGCAGGAATGGACGCTCGGGATCGTAATGGATCAGCACTTTGCCGATGTCGAACACGACATGCTTGATGGCGCTCATGGTTTGGGCTTTCGCGTGGCGTTTGGAACCGCCGCCTCGATGGCCTTTTTCATCACGGTCGGCAAGGCCTCATGCGGCAGATCGGCGGGCTTGGACCACCAAGTGTCTTTGGGTGTCATGATCTGCGTGTTGGTGCGATGCACATGCAGTTCCAACTCGAAATGCGTGAAAACATGGCTGACCGTCCCGCAATGCACCCATTTGGCGGCAAACGGTGCGGCGTCGGCCCCAATCCCGCCGTCCATCCGCGCCGTCCAGTCGCTCACCGGAACGCCGCTCATGCCCGCCAGCAAGCCCTTGTCTGCGCGCTTGCCGATCAATATCGCACCGTCATTGCGGATGGCGACAAAGGCCGCGCCCTGGCGCTTGGGCTTGAGCTTTTTTGCCGGTTTCACCGGATATTTCTCCGGCTCTCCTGCCGCCAGCGCTTGGCAATCTTCTCTGAGCGGGCAAAGAATGCATTTCGGCCGTCGCGGCGAGCAGATCGTGGCACCCAGGTCCATGCAGGCCTGCGCAAAGTCGCCGGGGCGGTCTGGCGGAAGTATTTGCTCGACCACGTCGTAAACCAGCGCTTTGGCAGCGGGCAGGGGCGTGTCCATCGCCTCAAGCCGCGTGATCACCCGCTCGACATTGCCGTCCACCACGGCAACCGGCTGGCCAAACGCAATCGAGGCAATCGCCGCCGATGTATAGCGCCCGACGCCCGGAAGTCTCGCCAATCCAGCCTGCGATTGCGGAAATACGCCTGCGTGGTCACGCGCAACAACGTCCGCCGCCTTCTTCAGATTGCGCGCCCGGCTGTAGTAGCCAAGACCTGCCCAAGCTTTCAGCACATCTTCTTCATCCGCAGCGGCAAGGTCGGCGACAGTCGGCCAAGCTTTTGTAAAAGCGAGAAAATACTTCTTCACCGCCTCAACAGTCGTTTGCTGCAGCATGATTTCCGACAGCCACACGCGATAGGGATCAGGCCTCACCCCCTTGGCGATGTGTGTAGGCGCAACCCGCCACGGCAGGTCGCGGTGCTGCCGGTCGTACCACTCGAGGAGTTTGGCGGCGATTGTCTGTTTCATGGCGCAGAACCTATCGTTCGCCGAATTGATTTCCAGTCACGGCAAGCCCTGCTACAAGATTGTGCACCCATATTCGAGGCCTCATGAAAAAACCGGCATTTTTCAAGCCCATCGGCGGCGCAGTCACGGCGTTGCTCGACCCGATGCTCGCCAAGCGCAGCCACGTTGATGCCGCGCTCGCGCTGTCATGGCCGGAACTGTGCGGTAAAAACCTCGCCGGGCGCACCCAGCCACTAAAGGTCACGTGGGCGCGCCGCACCGGTCCTGACGATCCGTTCGAGCCGGGAGTCCTTACAATTGCCTGCGAGGGCGCCGCTGCGCTCGACCTTCAATACACAACGACTGAACTCATCAGCCGCATCAACGGCTTTTTCGGCTACTCGGCAATTCACCGCATCCGCATCGAACAGCGCCCGGTGGACCAGTTTCGCCCGGCTCAAAAAAAGACGAGACAAACGCTTCCCGAAGCCTTGCGAAAGGACATCGAAAGCCAAGTGGAATCTATCGACGACGTAGGTCTTCGTCAGGCTTTGGAGCGTCTGGGCGAAAGCGTGAAATCGGAAAATCTCCGCCGCTGAAAATGTGCGTCCATCAATTCTTGGTGTTGTGAGCGCCACACTGTTCACAAATCACGGGAAAACATGGCATATCGCCGCCACATTTGCCCCGCTATCTCGCAATCAAGCACCGGTTTGGTGCATCTTTTTTCCTCAAACAGGTGATTCGCATGTCTAAACTTCTCTCCCGCCGCGCCCTCCTTGCCACTGCCGCGACTGGCGTGTTGGCGCTCGCCCTGACGGGTTGCAACGACAGCAAGACGGAAGCTGCCGCGCCCGCGGCTGATGCCATACCAGCGGATGCCGCCAAGACAGCGGCTGATGCCAAACCAGCGGATGCGGCAAAAGCAGCCGAGCCTGCGAAAACCACTGACGCCGCCAAGCCCGCAGATGCCGTCAAACCGGCCGCAGCTGTCGAGCTGCCGAAGTCAGAAGGCGATGTTGATATGGCCAAACTTTTGCGGCCCGGCCCGCTGAAGGACATTTTCATCGGCAACGCCGATGCAAAGGTCACCATCGTCGAATATGCCTCCATGACTTGCCCGCACTGCAGGCATTTCCACGAGACGACGCTTCCGGCGATCACCGAGAAATATCTCAACACCGGCAAGGCCCGGCTTGTGCTGCGCGAATTCCCGTTTGATCCCCGCGCCGCCGCCGCCTTCATGCTCGCCCGTTGCGCTGGAGATGACAAATATTACGCCATGGTCAGCGCGCTCTTCCAGCAGCAGGACAATTGGGCCGGTGCTGAAGACGCCAAAGCGGCGCTGCTGCAACTCGCGCGGCTTGCCGGCTTCTCGCAGGAGTCGTTTGAAAAGTGCTTGTCTGATCAGGCTTTGCTCAACAATGTCAACGCGGTCCGCGAGCTTGGAACCAAGGACTTCGGCGTCGATTCCACCCCCACCTTTTTCATCAACGGCAAGAAATACGCGGGAGCGATGACTGTTGATCAAATGTCTGCGCTTATCGACAGCCTGCTCTGACACGGGTAAGGCTGGTTCCGTTCCGGCACGGCGCATTCCGCGCTGCGCCCGGGGGGTATGATGCGTTTTTCCCGGCTTCGCCTTCTCGGCTTCAAATCCTTCGTGGAGCCGACAGAATTTGTCATCGAGTCCGGCCTGACAGGCGTTGTCGGGCCGAATGGCTGTGGCAAATCCAATCTGGTTGAAGCGCTGCGCTGGGTAATGGGCGAAAACTCCTACAAGAACATGCGCGCATCCGGCATGGATGACGTCATTTTTTCAGGTTCCGGCACACGCCCGTCTCGCAACACCGCCGAAGTGACATTGTTTCTGCACAATCACGACCGCACCGCGCCAGCCGCCTTCAACGACAGCGAGGAATTGGTCGTCACGCGGCGCATCGAGCGCGAGGCTGGGTCCGCCTACCGCATCAACGGCAAGGAGGCCCGCGCGAAGGATGTGCAGCTTCTTTTCGCCGATCAATCCACCGGCGCGCGCTCGCCGTCCATGGTCGGGCAGGGGCGCATAGGCGAGCTCATACAAGCCAAGCCGCAAGCCCGCCGTGCGTTGCTGGAAGAGGCCGCAGGCATTTCCGGGCTCCATACCCGCCGACATGAGGCCGAGTTGCGTCTTCGCGCCGCCGAGCAGAATCTTGAGCGGCTCGACGATGTCACCTCGGAACTCGCAAGCCAGATTGAGAGCCTGAAGCGTCAGGCCCGTCAGGCGTCGCGCTTCAAGACCCTTTCCGCCGATATCCGCGCCACCGAGGCGACACTGTTCCATTTGCGCTGGACGCAAGCCAAGGCGCAGGAAGGCGAAGCCAACTCCGCCCTGAATGTGGCCACCAATCTGGTCGCCGAACGTGCGCAATTGCAGATGAACGCCGCCAAGGATCAGGGTGTCGGCGCGCTTCACCTTCCGGAGCTGCGCGAGACCGAAGCCAAAGACGCCGCTGCGTTGCAGCGCTTGACCATCGCCCGCACCCAAATCGAAGAGGAAGCCGACCGCTTGCGCACCCGCAAGGCCGAGCTTGAGCGCCGCTTGGCGCAATTGGTTTCCGATATCCAGCGTGAAGAGCAATTGCTGAACGACAACGCCGAAATTCTTGCCAATCTGGACGGCGAAGAAAAGCGACTGAACAGCGAGACTGCATCTGCCGCCGATCTCGAACGGGAGCTTGCATCCGCTCATTCCGCCGCTGATCTTGCTTTGCGAGGCATCGAGCAGTCTCAGTCGCGCATCACCGCCGAACGCGCCGAAGCCGCCGCACTGCGCAGCCAGTTGGAGCGCTCTGTCAAGGATGCGGACGACCGCCGCAACCGGCTGGATGGCCAGCTTCAAAGCATCGTCCGCGAGGCGGGAGAAATCACCTCAAAGATCGCCGCTCTTGCCGATCCGGCAGAAAAGCTGCGCGAAGTCGAGGCCGCCGATGCCGCGCTGACCATCGCTGAAGCGCAGGTGGCCGCTGCCGAAAAAACGGTTGAGGAAGCCCGCCGCGCAGAAGGCGAAACTCGCAAACCGGTCGAAACCGCCCGCTCGGAACTTGCTCGCATTGAGACCGAATCCCGCACGCTTTCCAAAATATTGAACGCCGGCGCTTCCGGGCTGTTTCCGGCTGTCGTAGAAGAAATCAAGGTCGACAAGGGTTTTGAAACGGCGCTCGGCGCGGCGCTTGGCGAAGACATTGACGCACCGCTGGACCGCGCCGCGCCCGCTCATTGGGGTGATGTGCAGTTTGCCAACGAAACATCCGCGCTGCCCGATGGCGTGACGCCGTTGTCCAATCACGTCCGCGCCCCGCGCCAATTGCTGCGCCGCCTGGGTCAGATTGGAATTGTCGACGCTGCAGACGCCGCACGCATCCAACCATTGCTCAAGCCCGGCCAACGGCTGGTATCCAAGTCTGGCGCGCTGTGGCGCTGGGATGGCTTTGCGGCAAGCGCCGATGCACCGTCAGCGTCAGCGCTCCGCCTTGCCCAAAAGAACCGGCTGACCGAGTTGGATGCCGAAGCGCTTGCGGCGACGGCAGTGTTGCGCGCCGCCGAAGGCCGCGAGGCCGAGGCCAAGCGCCTGCTTGCCCAGATTGTTGAAGCCGAGCGCAATCGCCGCGAGACATTGCGCCATGCGCAGCGTGACGTGGCCGAAGCCCGCGATGCCCACGCTGCCGCCGAGCGCGCCGCAGGCCATCTTTCAAGCCGGCGCGCCGTGCTGGACGATGCCCGCACCCGCCTGACAGCCGACATCGAAGAGACCGCCAAACTTCTTGCGGATGCGCAAGGTGCGCTCTTGTCCGCTCCGGACCTTGCCGAAGTCATTGGCCGCCTTAACGCCATTTCTACCGAAGTCGCCCAAGGCCGCGCCGTTTTGGCCGAAGCACGCGCGAAATACGAGGGCCTGAAGCGCGAGGCGGAAAGCCGCCAGCGCCGGTTGGTGACCATCGAAAGCGATCGCAAGAACTGGATTTTGCGCGGCGAAAACGCCCACAAGCAGATAGGCTCGCTCAATGAGCGCCGCGAGGAGGCCGCGCGCGAACTTGGCGCGATTGCCGACGGCCCGGACGAAATCGAAGCCCGCCGCCGCGCACTGATGAGTGCTTTGTCTTTGGCAGAAACCGCGCGCAAGGAAGCCGCCGACCGGCTGCAGTCTGCCGAGAATCGCCAGCAGGAACTCGACCGCGCCGCAACGCTTGCCATTCAAACCCTTTCGGAATCGCGCGAAAACCGTGCCCGCGCCGAAGAGCGCCTCGTGGCCGCCAGAGATCGCCGCGCCGAAATCGAAGCCCGCATACGTGAGGTGGCACAGGTCGAGCCACATGAAGTGTTCAAGTTGACAGGCCTTGGCCACGGCGATCCGCTGCCGCCCGCCGAACAGATCGAGCGCACGCTTGACAGGCTCAAGATCGAGCGCGAGCGTCTGGGCGCCGTCAATCTGCGCGCCGAGGAAGAGCAGTCGGAGCTTTCAGGCCGGCTTGAGACAATCATAAACGAACGCGAAGACGTGGTCGAGGCGATCAAGACGCTGCGGCAAGCCATTCAAGGGTTGAACCGCGAGGGCCGCGAACGTTTGCTGGCCGCCTTCGACGTGGTCAACGCCCAGTTTCAGCGCCTGTTTACGCATCTGTTCGGCGGCGGCACGGCAGAACTTCAATTGATCGAAAGCGACGACCCGCTTGAAGCCGGCCTTGAAATCCTCGCCCGCCCCCCCGGCAAGAAGCCGCAGACCATGACGCTGCTTTCCGGCGGCGAGCAGGCGCTGACGGCGATGGCGCTGATTTTCGCGGTGTTCCTGACCAACCCCGCGCCGATCTGCGTGCTCGACGAAGTTGACGCGCCGCTCGACGACCACAATGTCGAGCGCTTCTGCAACCTGATGGACGAAATGGCCCGCACCACCGAGACCCGCTTTGTCATTATCACTCATAATCCCATCACCATGGCCCGAATGAACCGCCTGTTCGGCGTCACGATGGCCGAGCAGGGCGTGAGCCAGCTGGTCAGTGTGGATTTGCAGACCGCCGAGCAGATACGCGAAGCAAGCTAACCGACCGCGAAGCCCCATCTTGTGCGCACATTTAGCACGGCGGTTGATCCGACGTTACCTTGGCACTTGCGTCATCCACGCTCCAGGAATTTGTGCCCCGTGAGGAGCCGTGCACATCGACCTGCCATTCATGCGATGCAGCTGAATATTGTGCGGCCCAATCGCCCCCTTGCGCTGGCCTCGGGCAGCGTCCTTGCTGCGTGACCTTTTGATCGCGGCAGTCTTTATACTGGACAGGGACTGTTTTGTACCCGTACCGCGCCGATCCCGTGCCGCCTTTCGGCTTGCACCTGGCAAGAAACGCGTCCTTTTTGTTTGGATCCGTATCGACATCAATCTGGCTGCACGCTCTTCTGTCCTGTCGAGTCCGCCAGCGGCAGGTGGGTTGCACGGAAGCCGCAGGGCGGCTTTGTGCCAAGAGATAAGCCTTCACCGCGTCAATTGCTTCCACTTCAGTGAGGTTCGAAGCCGACGTGGAACTGCCGCGACCGCCATTATTTCTATCGTTGTCGTTGCATGAAACCAGCGCTGCACTGATGAGGAACAGCCCAAACGCACGACAGGAAATTACAAGCGTTCGATAACCCCGGGAACGAAAGTGGCGCAACTCGTTAACAAGTGCCCTCAAAGGTTCCGCGTGCAGCTTCTGTCTCGATATCTGCTGGCGATGTGACATTTTGCTTGTCTTTTTCGGCAGAAACATCTGGAAGCGGTTTTATCATGCTATCGACCGAACGTCGTCAACTATTTGCGCATATTTCAACTTAACGGTTCTCAATTCGAGACTGGCAGACCAAACAGGCTGCGAAGACGCCTCTTGTGCACACATTTGACATGACCGCATGGGCTACTCGGCGGCTTCCCGCCACTTCCTGAACGAGGAGGGCGTGCGCTGGCCTTTCAGTTGAAATGCATGGGTCATGTGTTGTTGGTCTGCAAATCCGACTTCAAGCGCAATGTGCGACAGTGGCGTGTCCGTATGCTTCAGCAGGCGGATTGCAGCCTCGATCCGCAGATTTACAACGTATTCGTATGGGCATTTGCCCACTGTCTTCTTGAAGATCTCGGTCAGGCGCGTTGGTCTCAGCCCGGACGCCGCTGCCAAATCGACCAGTGACAGGCTGCCGGACAGGTTTTCGTGGATGAACTCCACAGCTTTACTGACGCGCGGATCCGTTGCCGTATCGACGCGGCGGGGTTCCGGCTTCCTCGACCATTGGTTTGCCGCAATTTCCAGAGCAAGAAGCCTGATGATCGTTTGCGCATAGAGCAATCCCCTGGCGCTGCTTTGGTCAAGCTCACCTTCCAACAACTGCACAAGCATCGAAAGCGCCGGATCGGGTGCGAAGTCTCTTGGAAGCAAATGGCCATCGAGAAATGCGCACGATGCAATTTCCGGGCAATAGGCTTTGAAAATGCAGCTGTCGAAAATGATCATGGAGGAGTGTTGCACGTCGCCAGCCACCTCCCACGCGAACCGGGCGCTGAGCCCGGCGGGAATTTGGCAAATTTCGCCAGGATGAGTTGGCCGGTTGAAATTGATACCATCCATCCGCGACAGATGGCGGGCGGTTCCGGTATGGTCGAGCGTCAGTGAGTGGCTGGTGGTGTTTTCAAATGTGACGTCATTGGACGTTTCAATCGAGCGGAATATCCGCAGCCCGTTCCACTCGGACGGGTTGCTGCGCTCTGCGGCGACTTGCTCGAAATAATCGATGCTGGATTTGAAATGCTCGCTCACAATCAATCCCTTGTGCTGTGAGCGCAGATTTTAAATTTCAATCCAAAACATACAAATGAACAGTTCCGGCGAACTTCTGCGGGAAATCAAAAACTTTTTTTACCACCGCAAGCAATTTTCTCACAGGCACTTGAATACATTTTATATCCCGCGCACAAAATGTTCAAATGCTATCTGGAAACACTGCAGAGAACTGCCAGACTGTATCACGCCGATCAAAAATCCACCCGCGCCTCACCGAAGACGCAGGTGGCCGTTGTCAGCCTGCCGAAATTGCCCGGCCATGTTTGCCTTGTACATTTTCCGAACCTGAAAGACACCTGCCCGGCCGCATAAGCCGCGCAGGTTTCGATCTGGTCAAGCCGGGAAAATCATCTGAAGCCTGCAGCCTTGCACGACGAGGATATCCGGTCCGAAAATCCTTGGCGTTCCTTATCCATCACGGAACAGGCAATGCGGACGACCATCCTGTCATTGGCGTCCATTGTCTCCCAAGCCGCCATGAATTCATCGGTCGAACGCATCGTCTTGGCTTCCTTGTCGGCAAAGAAGGCGTCAAAGACTTTCTGGGACATCTTCATGCCAATCATTTCGCCGGGCATGTAAGCGTCCAGTGCGCCCCCTGCAAATGACTGTCCAGAGATTGACAGCATCGCGCCGAACACGAGAGTTGCTATTGAGCGTTTCATTTGAATTCCTTCTCAAGGTTTCTAGGTTGTTTTTGCACAGCGTCGCAGCGCTCGCCGCCGCTTCCGCCGTCAAGTGGGCCTGATTTCTCTCGTTCCACTGGTTGAATTATTACACCCGGGTCTGGCGTACCGCTTGTCAGAAGCAGCGCCTGCTTTTGTCGAAAACACCGCTGGTGACCGCCTTTTCGGCGATCAGGACATTTGCCGGTCCTGCAATCTCATCGATGGTTGCTCCGCATGAACCGCGTGTTTTGCATGGCCATTGCAGTGCGGGTGCTCAGCCAGCCTGTGAGCATGGATTTGCCGATTGCCGTGCAGGGCAGGCTCACATCTCGTCTCAAACAGCTGTGAACGGCTCAATTTTGGGCAATATTCCACCTTTCTCCAATTTTCTTGTTGCACTGCACCATAAGCGGTGTCACGCATAGGCGGCTGCATCAAACA
>JANPGC010000216.1:0-10926 GCA_031423755.1 Phyllobacteriaceae bacterium
AAAGGCGGCGTCGAACGACGTGTTCGGTTCTTGCTTCCTGCGATCTTATGTCTTGCTGGTGACGCCGCGGTTGATCGGCTTTCGGAGGCGCACTCGAGACTAGGGCCATCTCTTCAACTGCGGGACTGGCTTGCTCGTGAAATCGGGGAAGAACTCGCAGAAAACGTATGGGCTGCAATAACCGACACCGAAGATCAAGCTGTCGTGATGAAGCGCCTTGGGATCAGTTTCGCCGATTACAACGCAGCGCTGAAGAAACTCGGTTACCCGCCGCTCAACAATGAGGATGATCTCAGGCGGCTGTTTGAAGTTTACCTGAACGAGTTGCGCCCTCAGTTACTCGATAGGATTAGGAGGCGACATCTGGCTGCCTATCGCCGCGGAGATAGCTTGAAACAGTACCTCGAGCACAAGTCTCTGGATTTCATTGCGTTCGATTCCAATTGGGTAGTGACCTTGGAAGAACTCGATCGCAGCTTTGTGGAGCGCTATGTCAATAGCCGTGCAGATTTAGAACTTGGCCCGGACCAGGACGCAGGTGATTTGGACGAAATCAAGAGACTAACCTCTGCCAACCAGAAAACGGCGCAGGCCGCCCATCCAAGAATGGCTAGCCTCGTGCGGGCTTGGTGTCGAAAGAACGCAGTCGAAAGGCCCCAGATGATGGATCCATCAGACGCGCAACCGTTCGTTAGGGCGTTGGAACGGTCGGGCCTTCTAGACTTCGAGCGGTTCCTACCTGATCAGTTGCCGTCGGTCTGCAGCAAGATAGACGCGTGGCCAGGCGGAATGCCTCAGACGTTGGATCCGATCAAGCTTTCCCTTGACGATGCAGATATTGACTTCGAAGAGAGGGAGGCTCGCGAAGCGCGCCGCCGCTCTGAGGTGGCGCGGCGTTCCATCACATTTGGTGGAAAAGCTCTTGACACTGGTTCTACCGACTTCTCCCAAGTTTTCGCTGAACTGGCGGAAAATGCCCTGTCTGCCAGCGCGGAATGGTTCGCACGAAGCCGCCCGGCACGACTTGAGCTTCAGGAACAACCCGAACCAGGAAGAGACAAGCGGAAAGGCAGAGGTGGCGACGCAAAGGGGGGTGTTCGACGTGACCAGCCCCCAGATCACGTTCTCCGCGCGATGGGAGTTGCAAGTGAGTATCTTGCGCGCGATTACTTGATGAAGCGCCATCCTAAAGAGATGAGCGATAGATGCTGGGTGTCTAGAAATCGCGAAGCGTTTTGCCCGGACGGAGAGAAAGGTGACGATAGCCTTGGATATGATTTTCGAGTGGTCACAGCGCGGAATGAAATGCTCTATGAGGTCAAGTCTGCGTTGGACGCCGGTGGTGAGTTTGAACTGACGGCCAGGGAGTTAGAAGTGGCCGGAAGCGCTGCGGCTGACGGAAAGAGGCGCTACCGCCTCCTTTACGTGCCTTTTGTTTTTGATCCAGATCGATGGCGGGTTTTGACTCTGGCCAATCCGGCTGGAGAGGCCACTCGCAACCGATACAGGGTTATCCGGACTGGATCGGTGCGATACGGCTTCGACGTTAAGTGACGTTTCCTTCTTCTGGGGCGAAGAGCCCAGAGAAGGTTCGACCGCAGTCGCGTTCCTTCCGCCAACTGATGACGCTGAGATCTGCTGTCAAATTCAATATTGACGTTGGGATATTGGCCACTCATCGAGCACATGCATCCGCACCCTTGTCGTGATATGCCATGTCAGCAGGGGTCGCCATTGTGAGCTGGCGTCCAACGCGCGTCGAGTATATTTTGGGGGCAGTTGTTATGCAGACAACCAAACTTCCACAACAGTCCGGCCATCTCATGACATGTGGTGGCGGCTTTGAAACATGGATGCAGTATGTTGACGGGTTCCAGCTGCGCCATTTCTGCGGTTTCGAACTGCTGAACGATCCGCGGGGTGTCTCATGCCTGCGCGATTATCATCGCAAGCTGGTGGAGGCTGCGGTCGCAAACGGGTTTGGCGTCATCAACGAGGGACTGCACTACCGGGCAAGCCGCGATTGGGGCCAGTTGACCGGGTTTACCCGTGAGGGTTTGGAAGAAATCAACCTTCGCGGGATCGAGTTCTACAAGGATTTTGCGCGGGAATACCAAAGCCCCGAAACGCCGATGCTGGTAGGCGGTGCCATCGGTCCAAAGGGCGATGCCTATGCTACGGGGCGGATGCCCGATGCTGCAGAGGCTGAGGACTATCACTCCGAGCAGATCCTGACATTCAAGAAGGCCGCTGTAGATCATGTAACGGCCATGACTTTTTCCAGTGTGGATGAGGCCATCGGACTTGCGCGCGCGGCGAAATCGGCGGGCCTGCCGGTAGTCGTGTCATTTTTCGTCACAAGGGGCGGGAAACTCAAAGGCGGAGAAACTCTGGAACAGGCGATCACGCAGGTTGATGCTGCGACCGGAAGCGTACCGGCTTACTACATGATCAACTGCACGCACCCGACAGAGTTCGAACCTGGTCTGACGGATGGCGACTGGACACTCAGGCTGGGCGGTTTCATGCCGAACGCCGTGGCGATGGAGACCCTGGATCTTTGCAAACTCGGACATCTGGAAGATGGCGATCCCGAGGAACTCGGTGGCCAGATGGCCGCGCTTGCCACGAGATTTGCGCATGTGAACGTCTGGGGAGGCTGCTGCGGAACTGACGGCCGGCACATTGGCCAGATCACCCGGCAAGTCCGCGCAGCCCGGACACACTGAGGCAAATGCCCCGCCATAGCCGCGATGCGCGTTGGACGGATCATTGATTACATCGCCGTGCCAAATCCGATTGCCTGTTTGTCGCGTAAAGCAAACAAAACTTGGAGCCCCGCCGATGTTTTCGATAAGACTTGTTGCCGCAGTGCTGCTGTTTGCCGTCCAGCCAGCAAACTCATTTGCCGAGGATCTGCAAAACGACACCATCCGCGAGACGATCTCCGGCCGCAACGTCGTGCTGTCGACCATGGGCTTCGAGTTCCCGCTGGTGTATGCCGAAGGCGGCAGTGTGACTGGCGACGGCACCAAAGCGGGGCTGGCCAAATTTTTTGCGCCCAAGGAAACCGGCCAATGGTGGGTGGAAAATGACCGGCTGTGCCAGAAATTCCCCACTTGGTACGACGGCAAGACCTGGTGCTTCAAGCTAGAAAAAGTGGACGCCAAACAGCTCAAGTGGGAGCGCGATGACGGTTTCACCGGGAAAGCGTGGATAGGGGGCTGAATTTTGCGCCGATTTGACACTTTGCCGCAACAATGTCGCGGTGCTGCCACAATTGTTTAATCCAGTGTAAAACATTACTTGCGCATGTGGGTGTTGCGCAAGGAGTCGTATGTCATGCGGGGGCGTTATGGCGACGACTGTCTCACTGGGATTTGACAACGCATGACATCACGCACTGGTGCTACTTCCGCTACGCGCTCCAAAATGCGCGGCCTATGGATTTTGTGCGCCAGCGCCATTGCCTTATCGGCCTGCAATTCGACCGGCCCCAAAGTGACCATGGTCCAGAAGACCAAATCAAAAGAATATTTCTCCGAGAAGGATTATGGCGTCAAAGCCAGCCCGCGTGTCGTCAATGTCGCGATGGCGTCGATCCCCGGCATGAAGATGAAGCGGCTGCCGCGCGGCGGGGGCAGGGATCAGATCGGCAAGCCCTACAAGGTCAAGGGCAAGTGGTACTACCCGAAGGAAGTGTTGGATTACAAAGCGGCTGGCACGGCATCATGGTACGGCGACGCCTTCCATGGCCGGCTGACGGCCAATGGCGAAATCTATGACATGAACCATCTGTCGGCCGCCCACCCGACAATGCCGCTGCCAAGCTACGCGCGCGTGACCAACAAGAAGAACGGCAATTCGGTGATCGTTCGTATCAATGACCGCGGTCCATACGCCCATGATCGTCTGATAGACTTATCGAAACGGGCGGCGCAGCTCTTGGACTACACATCGTCAGGCACTGCGCAGGTGGTCGTCGAATATGTCGGGCGCGCGCCGGTCGATGGCGCGGACGATGAATATCTGATGGCGTCGTACCGGCCAGGCAATGGCAATCCGGCAGAGCTGAGCCCCGGCGTGATGGTCGCCATGAACAATGGCAATCAGGATTATTCGACGGCAGCATTGGCTCTCACAGACACACAGCCTGCGCCAGCACCGGTGATCGTGGGTTCAGCGCAGCAGCCATATGATCCTTTTGAGCCCATGTCTGTCGATGCGATGCCGTTTCCATCAGCGGTCCCGTTGCCGTCGGCACGGCCGGAAACTTGCTTTGACGGTGCCTCCTGTCAGGACGGATCGTCGGTTGCCTTGCTTTCGGGCTACGCTGACGAACGCGTTGCAAAGAGCCATGCGGCTTCCCAAGCTTTTTCAGTCATGGGGCTGCAAGATAACAGCAACGGCTCATCTGCATCCACTGAACCTGAGCGCATTCTTGTCGGCGTCTATGACCGGAACACGATCAAGGGTGTCACGCAGAAACTGGCGCGGCTTGCGACCATCAACACCGAGACCGATGCCGACGGCGCAATATCGGTTTATGCCCTGCCAAAGAAAGGGGGTTCGGTTGATGGCGTCCTGAGGTCGTTGTGGGACCATGGCTTTGACGATTCGTTCGTTGTGCGCTGAGACATGGCTGTCAATTCTCATTGAACATCCGCCGACGCTGGCTTAGTTCTCGCCAGATGGTTGGCTTGAGACACATTCTGTTTTGCCTGATAATTCTTGCCGCATCGTCCGCGCAGGCGCAGCTTCTCGACACCAAGGCGAAGCAGGCCTTCATGATTGATGCCATTACCGGCACGGTGCTGTTCGAGAAGGACGCAGACACGCTGGTGCCGCCCGCGTCTCTGGCAAAGCTGATGACCATGGAGGTCGTCTTTCACGCGCTGAAAACCGGCCGCCGCACCATCAATGAAGTGTTTCCGGTCAGTGAAAACGCGTGGCGGACCGGCGGTGCTCCCTCTGGCACGTCCACGATGTTTGCTGCGTTGAAATCATCAATCCCGCTTGGGGATCTGATCCGCGGGACAATCATTCAGTCCGCCAATGACGCCTGCATCATCATTGCCGAAGGCTTCGCTGGAAGTGAGTCTGCATTTGCCACGATGATGAACGAACGTGCGCAGTTGCTCGGGTTGACCAAATCCATTTTCCGCAACGCCAGCGGCCTTCCGGATCCAGATCAAAAAGTGACGATGCGCGATCTTGTCACGCTCGGCAGCCATATCTGGCGGGAATATCCGGACTATTACAAAATATACGCCGAGCGCGAGTTTACGTGGAACAAGATCACGCAACGCAACCGCAATCCGCTGCTAGCCTTGAATATCGGCGCGGATGGCATGAAGACCGGCTTCACGGAAGAATCGGGTTACGCGATCGTTGGCTCGGCGGAGCGTAACGGCGTCCGTCTGTTCATGGCGATGAGCGGCCTTGCCACTGACAAGGAGCGCGCCGAAGAAGCGCGCAAGATGCTCGAATGGGGGCAGTCGGCTTTTACAAAGGTTTCCCTGTTTGAGGCCGGCGAGATCATGGGCGAGGCCAGCGTGTTCGGCGGGACGGTATTGAGCGTTGCAGTCGGCTCGGAAAAGCCTGTGTCCATTCTCATCGCCACGCAAAACCGGCTGCGGCTGAAAGCGCACGTTTCCTACCTGGGTCCGGTGATTGCACCTGTGCAAAAGGGTCAGGAAATCGGGCAATTGAACGTTTATTCAGGAGACACACTGATACAGGTGACGCCGGTTCTGGCGCTTGGCGATGTCGGTGTCGGCAGTCTGACGGACCGCGCGCTGAGCGCAGTCAAAGAATTGGCGACTGGCTGGACACGAGGACTGTAGCGCGACTGGCAGAGCGAATCGTTGCAAAGCTTCCGACCGCCGCTTAAGACCCATCAGGCCCTTTCGGGGCGCAAATTGACAAGCGGATCAGGCGTGCGCGGACATTTCATCACATTTGAGGGCGGGGAGGGCGCGGGCAAGTCAACGCAGATCACCCGGCTTGCCGAGGTGCTGAAGGCGCGAGGCTTTGAAATTCTGGTTACTCGTGAACCCGGCGGCTCTCCGGGCGCGGAAGCAGTCCGCCACGTGCTTTTGTCCGGTTCCGCCGAGAAGTTCGGTCCGGAGATGGAAGCCATACTGTTTGCCTCTGCGCGAAGCGATCACGTCGAGCAAGTCATCCGCCCTGCGGTGGAGGCCGGCAAGATCGTGCTCTGCGACCGCTTTATGGACTCCAGCCGTGTTTACCAAGGCGTCACCGGCGGGCTTGACGCAGAGTTCATGCGCCAACTGGAGGAAGTTGCCATCAATGGGATGATGCCGGACCTCACCTTGATCCTGGACATAGACCCGGTCATCGGCCTCGCGCGTGCTGCCAAGCGCCGGACTGGACCTGCTGACCGCTATGAGAAAGAGACGGTGGCTTTGCACAGAAGAAGGCGCGAGGCGTTTCTCGAGATAGCCAAGCGCGAGCCAAAGCGCTGCAAAGTCATAGACGCAAGCGCCGATCCTGAGGGGGTCGCTGCTGTGATCCTCGCCAGCGTGACAGCCTTGCTCAAGCCCGCCAAGGCATCACCATGAGCGTTGGAGATATTCCCGGAAGCCACGACAGCATTCCAGGCTTTCCAGAGCCTGCGGAAGCCGAGACTGTCTTCGGGCATGACGAACAATCGCGCTTCCTTGCAAGCGCCTACAGTTCCGGGAAGCTGCACCACGCGTTGTTGTTCGACGGCGCTCCGGGCATCGGCAAGGCTTCGCTGGCGTTTCTTTTTGCCCGGCACATCATTTCCAACCCGGACTGGTCCAATGCGCCGGAACGTCTTGACCGCAATTTGGACAGCGGGCTTGCGCACCAGATCGCGATGGGGTCGCACAATCAGGTGCTGTGCCTGACCCGGCCGACCGATGCAAAGACCGGCAAGTTCAAGACGCAGGTTACCATCGATGAGACCCGCAGGATAAACCATTTCCTGTCGCTGACCGTTCCGGGGAATGGCCGCAAGATTGTGATCATAGATCCGGTCAATGACATGAATGCCAATGCTGCCAACGCGTTGCTCAAGAATCTTGAAGAGCCGACACCCCGCACGCTTTTCATTCTTATTGCGCATTCGTCAGGTCGGCTGTTGCCTACAATTCGTTCTCGCTGCCTGCAATTGCGCTTTTCACCGTTGAATGACGCCGAGATGCGCGAGGCGCTTGAGCATCTGGGGATATCCAATAAGCGAAGCGGTGCCGATCTTGACAGGCTTGTGGCCCAATCCGGCGGGTCGCCCCGCGTTGCGGCGATGCTGTCGGAAGGCGGCGGGCTGGAAATTCTCGACGCCGCAGACAAGGTGATATCAGGTGCGCGCTTTGACGCCTCCGGAGCCCTGAAAATTGGCGAAGCGCTGTCTACGCGCGATGGCGAGCCGCTTTATCTCCTGCTCACTGACCATCTGCTGAGCCTGACTGCAAGACTGGCAAGTGAGGCTGCGATGTGTGGCTCCTCTCACGCGGCATCACTTTCCTCGTTGCACGCTTCCTTGTCCGCCAAGATTTCCGAGGGCCTGCGCTTCAATCTTGACCGCCGCGAGACACTGACTGAGGTGCTGCAAAGCTTGCATGCGACGATGGCCGGGCGAATGCCGGGATAGCATTACAGCCGTCCATGCTCTATCTGTCCCGCAACAGCAGAACTCTACGGACCTTACATGCGCGAGAAGTTTTACATTACCACCCCGATTTTCTATCCGAACGGCGTTCCGCACATCGGCCACGCCTATACGGCCATCGCGACCGATGTCTTGGCGCGTTTCCAGCGGCTAGACGGCAAGGATGTGTTTTTCCTTTCAGGCACAGACGAGCACGGCCAGAAGATGCAACAAACGGCGGTCAAGGAAGGCATCACGCCTATCGAGCTTGCCGACCGCAACTCTGCTGTCTTTCGCAAGATGCTCGAGGTGCTCAATTGCTCCAATGACGATTTCATCCGCACCACCGAGGACCGGCACCGCATCGCCTGTCAGCACCTTTGGGACAAGATGGTTGCCAATGGCGATATCTATCTTGATACCTACGGCGGCTGGTATTCGGTGCGTCAGGAAGCGTATTTTGATGAGGGCGAAACAACGCTCGGCGAAGACGGCGTGCGCCGCGAGCCGCTCGGCTCGCCGGTCGAATGGGTCGAGGAGGAGAGCTATTATTTCCGCCTGTCCGCGTATGGTGACAAGCTCTTGGCGCTCTATGAAAGCAATCCGGGTTTCGTCGGACCGAACGAGCGCCTCAACGAGGTTGCCAGCTTTGTGAAATCAGGGTTGCGCGATCTTTCCGTGTCGCGCACCACGTTCGACTGGGGCATCAAAGTTCCGGGCAATGACGGGCATGTGATGTATGTCTGGGTCGATGCGCTGACCAACTACATCACTGCCGCAGGCTATCCCGACACAGACAACCCACGGTGGGCCTGGTGGCCAGCCACTCACATCATCGGCAAGGACATTGTCCGCTTCCACGCGGTCTATTGGCCCGCGTTCCTGATGTCTGCAGGGATTGAGCTTCCCAAGCGCGTGTTCGCGCACGGGTTCCTTTATAACCGCGGCGAGAAAATGTCGAAATCGGTCGGCAACGTCATTGATCCGTTCTCGATGGTCGAACACTACGGCCTCGATCAGGTGCGCTACTTCTTCATGCGCGAGGTGCCGTTCGGCCAGGATGGCTCCTACAGCCACGACGCCATCGTCAACCGCACCAATGCGGATCTCGCCAATGATCTCGGCAATCTCGCCCAGCGCTCGCTGTCAATGATCGGCAAGAATTGCGACGGCAAAGTGCCTGAGCCCGGCGCCTTGAACGCTGACGATCTGGCGATCCTCGATATGGCCGACGCCGCACTGATTGCGGCCCGCGCCTCGATGGCCGAACAGTCGATCCATACGGCGGTTGCTGCGACCTTTGCAGTGGTCGCTGAGGCCAATCGCTATTTTGCTGGCCAAGAGCCTTGGGCACTGAAGAAAACAGACCCGGCCCGAATGGCGACAGTTCTCTATACGACAGCCGAAGTCATCCGCCGCATTGCGATCCAGTGTCAAGCCGTCATTCCGCAGTCTGCTGCCAAGCTGCTTGATCTGGTTGCAGTTCCCGAAGACCAGCGGACGTTTGCACATGCGGGCGCTTCCGGTGCGCTCGTCGCCAGCACGCCGCTGCCCGCGCCCACCGGCGTTTTCCCGCGCTATGTCGAGGCGGAAGGCGGGGCCTGATGCTTGTCGACAGCCACTGCCATCTCGACTTCCCCGACTTCGCCGAAGAGCGCGACACCATCGTTGCGCGCGCGGGCGAGGCTGGTGTCGGGTTGATGGTTTCGATCTGTACGCGCGTGCGGAAGATTGACGATATTCGAGCGTTATGCGAGCGCTATCCGAACGTATTTCATTCGGTCGGAACCCACCCGCACGGCGCAGGCGAAGAGCGCGGTATTCCCGCCTCGGACATCATCGATCTGTCTGTTCATCCCAAATGTGTGGCCATCGGCGAAGCGGGTCTAGACTACTACTATGACAAGGCACCGCGCGATGCGCAGGCGGAAGGCTTGCGCATCCACATAGCGGCAGCCCGTGCGACTGGCCTGCCGCTGGTCATTCATGCCCGTGACGCGGATGCCGATATGGAAGCCATACTGACAGAAGAAACAGGGAAGGGGGCCTTCCCTTTCCTGCTGCATTGCTTCTCGTCGGGCCAACGCCTGGCTGACGCCGGTGTTGAGCTGGGCGGCTATGTATCTTTCTCTGGAATTTTGACGTTCAAACGCTCTGAGGAAATTCGCGCGATTGCCAAGAAGGTGCCGCATGGCCGACTGTTGGTCGAAACAGACGCGCCATATCTTGCGCCGCAGAGCCATAGAGGCAAGCGCAACGAACCGTCGTATGTGGCTGAAACGGCAAGGGTTTTAGCTGATGTGATTGGCGTCGATACGGACGAAATCGCCCGGCTCACCACCGGTAATTTCTTCCGCCTGTTTTCAAAGGTTCCGGCGAACCTCAATCCGTATGCGGCCTAGCCATGCCGGACATTATGCGCTTCACAATCCTTGGCTGCGGCTCCTCTCCGGGCGTTCCGCGCATTACCGGCGATTGGGGCGCGTGCGATCCGGCGAACCCCAAAAACCGCCGTCGGCGCGCATCGTTGCTTGTCGAGCGCATCGCCGAGGATGGCGGCAAAACGACTGTCGTCATCGACACTGGGCCGGACTTTCGCGACCAGATGATCACATCCAACGTCAGGCAATTGGACGGCGTGGTTTACACGCATTCACATGCGGACCACATTCACGGCATCGATGATCTGCGCGGCTTCTGGCTCGAGCAGAAGCGCCGGATTGATGTCTATGCAGATGCGTTCTCGTTGCAGCGACTCCGCGAGAGTTTCGGCTACTGCTTTGAAAAACCTGCAGATAGTGCATATCCGGCAATCGTCCTGGCACACGAGATCACGCATGGCGAGGCGTTCGAACTATCCGGCAACGGCGGGACGATCAGGTTTCAACCACTCACGCAAATTCATGGCTCCATCCTGTCGCTGGGATTTCGCATCGGCAATTTTGCTTATTGCTCTGACGTTTCAGACTTTCCGCCAGCGACTGTTGATGAACTGAGGAATTTGGATGCTCTGGTCATCGATGCGCTGCAATACCGTCCGCATCCGAGTCATTTGTCTCTGGATGAATCGCTGGCGTGGATTGAACGCCTCACACCGAAGCAGGCAATTCTGACGCATATGCACACGCCGCTCGACTACGATGCCGTCGCTGCAGCGCTGCCTGTTGGAGTAGAGCCGGGATTTGACGGGCTGACCGTTACTTTGTCAGCTATATGAGCCAAGCTGCTGCTTAAAAAGGATTTTTGACGCTATGACTCTAGTGAAAAGTCTGAAATCTGAGATCTTAAAT
>JANPGC010000217.1:0-1902 GCA_031423755.1 Phyllobacteriaceae bacterium
TCATCGTGACTGTGCTGCTCTGCGTCGGTTCGCTGAACCTGACGGACATCGTGCTTGCGCAGAAGGATGGCCTCGGCACGCGCCTTGGCCTGCCGAACTCGCTGCTCGACTGGCACTGGCTGTCGCTGTTCCCGATGTTCGTCATCTTCTTCATCTCGGCGCTGGCGGAAACCAACCGTCCGCCCTTTGATCTTGTGGAAGCAGAATCCGAACTCGTCGCCGGTCACATGATTGAATATTCCTCGACGCCGTTCCTGCTGTTTTTCTTGGGCGAATATGTTGCCATCGTTTTGATGTGCGCGCTGATGACGATCCTGTTCCTCGGCGGCTGGCTGCCCCCGTTTGATTTTGCGCCCTTCACATGGGTGCCGGGCATCATCTGGTTTGTGCTTAAAGTCTCGCTGGTCTTCTTCATGATCTCGATGGTGAAAGCCTTCGTGCCGCGCTACCGCTATGACCAACTGATGCGGCTTGGCTGGAAAGTGTTCCTGCCGATCTCGCTTTTCATGGTTGTCGCGACGGCGGCGTTTCTAAAATTTACCGGCATGTCGGCGTAAGGAGAGAAAAATGTCCGCCTTTTCGCAAGCTGCAAAATCGCTCCTGCTCTCCGAGTTCGTCGGGGCCTTCTTCCTGTCGATGCGCCAGTTTTTTGCGCCGAAATACACGCTGAACTATCCGAACGAAAAAGGCCCGATCTCTCCGCGCTTCCGCGGCGAACACGCGCTGCGCCGCTATCCGAACGGCGAAGAGCGCTGCATCGCCTGCAAATTGTGCGAGGCAATCTGCCCGGCGCAGGCCATCACCATCGAGGCCGGCCCGCGCCGCAACGACGGCACGCGCCGCACGGTGCGCTACGACATTGACATGGTGAAGTGCATCTATTGCGGCTTCTGTCAGGAAGCCTGTCCGGTTGACGCCATCGTCGAAGGACCGAATTTCGAATTCGCGACCGAGACGCGCGAAGAGCTTTACTATGACAAGGACAAGCTGCTCGCCAACGGCGACCGCTGGGAACGCGAGATCGCGCAAAACATCGCGCTGGATTCGCCATACCGGTAATGGTTTTGAGGGTGGACGGGGTAAGCGCCCCGTCTTAAGAGACACGCGGCCAAAGCGACAGGGAGTCGCATCGGCCAAAGCCGGGGCGGGGATGCTCTGGCAAAGACAAGGAACCGGGGGAACCCATGCTGACAGGTCTGCAGGCGATCTTTTTCTACCTCTTCGCCTTCGTTGCGATTGCGAGCGCCTTCATGGTGATCGCGGCGCGCAACCCTGTGCATTCGGTGCTGTTCCTGATCCTCACCTTCTTCAACGCCGCAGCGCTGTTCTTGCTCACCGGCGCTGAATTCCTCGCCATGATCCTGCTCGTCGTCTATGTCGGCGCGGTTGCGGTGCTGTTCCTGTTCGTCGTCATGATGCTGGATGTGGACTTCGCCGAGCTGAAAAAGGGCGCGCTGCAATATGCGCCGGTCGGCGCGCTGGTCGGCATCATTCTGGCCGCCGAATTGATTGCCGTTCTTGGTGGCTCTATCTTTACGCCGAGCCTGCCGGCCACCGCCGCCGAGCCAATTCCGGACATCGCGACCACTACCAACACCGCTGCGCTCGGAAATGTGCTCTACACGGACTATGCCTTCTACTTCCAGATCGCCGGTCTCGTGCTTCTGGTCGCCATGATCGGCGCGATTGTTTTGACGCTGCAGCACAAGGTCGGCGTCAAGCGCCAGAACATTGCGCAACAGGTCGGACGCACCCCGGCCACCGCCATCGAAATCAAAAAAGTCCAGTCGGGCAAGGGGCTCTGACCATGACCATCGGTATTTCCCATTATCTCGCCGTGTCGGCCATTTTGTTCACGCTCGGCGTGTTCGGCGTGTTCCTGAACCGCAAGAACGTGATCGT
>JANPGC010000218.1:0-21333 GCA_031423755.1 Phyllobacteriaceae bacterium
GTTTGACGAACCGCTGTCCAACCTTGACGCACTGCTGCGCGTCCAGATGCGGCTTGAACTGGCAAAACTTCACCAGAACCTCAAGACGACCATGATCTATGTCACCCACGATCAAGTCGAGGCCATGACGCTCGCCGACAAGATCGTTGTCCTCGACAAGGGCCGCATCTCGCAGGCCGGCGCACCGCTCGAACTCTACAACAGTCCTGCCAACAAATTCGTCGCTTCCTTCATCGGCTCGCCCGCGATGAATTTCATCCCCGGCAGTGTGAAAAGCGCGGATGGCAACGCTGTCACCGTGGAAATGAAAGGCGGCGCGCAAATCTCGATCCGCCGCCGTCATCCCAATTCAGCAACGCCAAGCAGCCCGCTCGAAGTCGGCATCCGCCCTGAGCACATCAGTCTTGTGTCGCACGACGACAAATCTGCGACCACCACTGGCGTGGTCCAGATTGTCGAACAGCTCGGCAATTCGACCATCGCCTATGTCGATACACCCGTTGGCCCACTGGTCATCGAAGGAGACGGCGGCATCGCGATCGCACCAAACGACAAGATAGGCCTCTGCCTCGACGCAACGCGCGCTCACATGTTCGGTGCGGACGGGCATGTCATTTGAGGCTCCACAGGTTCCTCATTCGTCAATTGTTATCCTCTGGATTGATGTTCTGCGAAAGCCGGTTGAGACCTGCGAGAATGATAAACGCCAGCACCGCGACATAGATCGCAATTGAGTAAAGCCCGGTGCCTGCCGCAACACCAATTGCGCCTGCAAGCCACATGCCCGCGCCTGTCGTCAGGCCAGTCACTTTGCCGCGCGACTGGATAATCGTGCCCGCGGCAAGAAAAGCGACTCCGGCGGTTACGGCTTCAATGGCGCGGATCGGATCTGCTGTCGTTCCGTTCTTCTGCGCCCAATGCACAAGCTCGAGCGCAACCACCGAAAACACCGCGGCGGCCAGTGATGTCAGCATATGGGTTTTCAGACCTGCCGGACGGTTTTTGGCCTCCCGTTCCCACCCGATAACCCCGCCCAGAAAAACGGCGACCAGCAGGCGCAGCGCCAAATCCCACTCCGCGATGTGAGTCCTCGCGAATACCGCGTCAATCAACAGCATCACTTGTGTCTCCGGCATGAGCAGGACGGCAAGTCCCGCGCTTGCACGTCAACAGTTAGTCGCCGTATTTTGTTCCATAAAATCGTGCAACGACGGAACACATGGCGGTGCGCGACTCTAAACGCTGTCCTTTTGCCGCTCTTGCAATTCAAGAAACAACGCCGAATGATCCAGCATCGCGCCGTCCATCTCATTGACCAGTGCGGCAAACCGGTCACGCAAAGCGGTCGCCAGCGGCAGCGTCAAACCGAGGTCATTCCCGGCGCCAAGCAGATTGTTGAGGTCCTTCAACTGATATGCCGAAGGCCCGCCCGGCACAAAATTCCGCTCCTCCATCCGCCCGCCATGCTGCTGCAGGATGACCGAATCCGCAAACCCGCCCGCCAGCGCCTGCCGCAGCGCGCCCTTCGACAGTCCGGCCTTCTCGGCAAGCAGTATCGCCTCGGCGACCACACCGATTGTCACCGCGACAATGCCCTGATTGGCCAGCTTGGCAATCTGCCCGCAGCCCGACGGCCCGACATGAGTGGGCCGCCCCATCGCCTTGAGCACCGGTTCGGCCTTGGCAAACGCCTCCGCATTGCCGCCCGCCATGATCGCCAACGTGCCCGCGTCCGCGCCTTTGGTGCCGCCGGACACCGGCGCATCCAGCGCGGCAATGCCCAATACGGCCAGTCGCGCTGCGTGATCCCGCGCTTCGTCCGGCTTGATTGAGCTCATGTCGATAAACACGGTGCCGCGTGTCATCGCCTCAGCCACGCCTTGCGCCAACAACATCTCCGCCACTGCCTGTCCATCAGACAGCATGGTGATCACAATATCCGCATCGCGAACGGTATCCTTAGCCGACAAACTGACCTTGCCGCCGAAAGCCTCCAGCGCCCTCGCTTTGTCCGGCGAGCGGTTCCAAGCGGTCACATCAAACCCGGCCTGCAGCAGATTACGGGCCATGGGAAAGCCCATCAGCCCTATTCCAAGAAAGGCGATCTTCAACGGCTGCGCGCTCATCCTGCGGTCGCCCCGTTGGCAACAACAAACACCGAATAGAGCGACGTGCGCCCGGTGATGAACAGCCGGTTGCGCTTCGGCCCCCCGAAACAGACATTCGACACAAGTTCCGGAATTCGTATCTTGCCGATCAGTGTGCCGTCCGGAGCAAGGCAGTGCACCCCGTCCGCCGCGCTTGACCAGACATTGCCGTTCCTGTCCACGCGGAACCCGTCGAACAGGCCTGCGGTGCAGGTGGCAAACACGCCTTGGTCTGTCAGTGATGTCCCGCTCACGCCAAATTTGCGCATATGCTTCGGCGCGCCGCTGTCGGCGACATAGAGCGTCTTCTCGTCCGGCGAGAACGCCAGCCCGTTCGGCTTGTCAAAATCTGTGGTCACACGGACGATTTCACCGCTCGCGGGATCAACGCAATAGACATGGCAGCCATCCTGCTCCATCGCCGCCCTGTCGCCCTCATAGTCCGTCATGATGCCGTAGCTCGGATCGGTGAACCAGATCGTCCCGCCCCTGCGCACCACCACGTCATTCGGCGAATTGAGCCGCATGCCGTTGTAAGAGTCCGCAATCACGGTGATCGAGCCGTCATGCTCCGTGCGGGTCACGCGCCGGGAAAGATGCTCGCACGTCACCAGCCGCCCGTCATTGTCCACCGTGTTGCCATTGCAATTGTTCGAGGGATTGCGGAACACGGAAACTGATCCGTCCGTCTCGTCAAACCGCATCAGCCGGTTGTTGGGAATGTCGGAGAACACAAGGTAGCGCCCCGCGCCGAACCATGCCGGACCTTCCAGCCACCGCGCGCCGGTCCACAGCCGCTCGACGGCGACATGCCCGACAAAGCAGCTGTTGAACCGCCCGTCCAGAACCTCAAATCCTGCACCTTCCACATCGCCGAACATCGAAAATATCTCCGTCTTAGCACCGCCAAAAAGCAGCGTTTCATGTTATCGCTATCATTAGCACGCGCGCCCTGCGCTGCAAGCGGTTCGAGCGGCTTTCGCTGGATTTGGAGTCCGAATGCGCACTTGAGCAATCGGTCTGGTATCGCTAACATCAAACGCTCGAACCGAACCCGAAAATGCACATGAACAAGCCCGAGCAGCCCCGAAATCCGGACGGCCAGATGCCGACCATGGCCGATGTCGCCCGCCACGCCGGGGTGTCATCCATGTCGGTCTCCCGCGCGCTCAAAAACTCCGATCTGGTTTCGCAAACGACCCGAGATCGCATCTTCAAGGCGATTGAGGAACTCGGCTATGTGCTCGACCTCTCCGCCGGAAGCCTGTCGTCCAAACGCACCGGCTTCGTTGCCGCCATCGTGCCGTCGATCAACAATTCAAACTTTTCTGATACTGCGCGCGGCATCACCGATGAACTCGAAAATACCGGTCTGCAGTTGCTCCTTGCCTACAATGATTATTCCGTCGAGCGCGAAGAACGCCTGATCGAAGCGATGCTGCGCCGCCGCCCGGAGGGCATCATCCTGACCGGCGGCATCCACACCGACCGCGCCCGACGGATGCTTGAAAATGCAGGCATTCCCGTGGTCGAGACATGGGATTTGCCCGCCAATCCCATCGATCAGGTGGTTGGATTCTCCAACGCCGACGCCATGTCTTTGCTGGTCAGGACATTGGCCGCCAAGGGTTACCGCAATTTCGCCTACATCGGCGGCACCACCGAGCGCGACACGCGCGGCAATCAACGCCGGACAGGCTTTCAGTCTGCGGTAGCAGGACTTGGCTTACCCGAAGGCCGCGTTGTTTCTTTCGGCGTACCGCCGATTTCCATGGAGCAGGGTGCGCAGGCGCTTGGCGGCGTGCTGTCGCAATGGCCGGACACCGAAGTCGTCATTTGTGTCTCCGACCTTTCCGCATTTGGCGCACTGATGGAGTGCCAAAGGCGGGGGCTGAGCGTGCCCAAAGACATCGCCATCGCCGGTTTCGGCAACTATGAAATCGCCGCCTGCTGCCATCCGCGCATCACGTCTGTGGATATTGAATGCTACGAGATCGGCCGTCTTGCGGCGCGCAAACTGTTCGCAACCATACAAGATCCCGACCACGCCAATCGCCGCGAACTCGTGCTGACAAACATCCGCGTTGTTGAGCGAGAAAGCACATGAGCGCCTACACAGCCGAAGCGATCAAGTTGACCCACGAAGGCGCGCTGGCGATGATCCATGCGGGAATCGTCAAGGCCGCCGCCATGGGCGTGCCGCAATGCATCATCGTGGTCGATGCCTCAGGCGAGGTGCTCGCCAGCGTGCGCATGGACGGTGCCAAGTTCTTGAGCCTGCGCACCGCCCACGCCAAGGCCCGCACTGCCGCATCCTCCAACAATGCCACAGGCGCATTGGGCAACGAGGCGGCAATGGCGGCGTCAATTTCCTCGAAGGGCGGCATGACCCTGCTCAAGGGCGGCTTGCCGATAAGATTCGGCGGCAAGCTCGCAGGCGGGATAGGCGTCGGCTCGGGCACGGGTGATGAGGATGTTGAAGTGGCAAGGGCAGCGTTGGCGGCGGTCGGGGCGGATCAATCCTAGCTGAAATCCAGCTGCACCTTCATCGATTTCGACCGGTCATTCGCCGCCTCGAACGCCGCAACCGCATCCGCCATCGGGTAGACCCCTGTCAGCAGCGGCTTCAAATCCACGCGCTTTCTGTTGATGAGATCAACGGCAAGCGCAAACTCCTCGTGGAAGCGGAACGAGCCGCGGATTTCCAACTCCTTGGAAACAATGAGATTCTGCGGAATCGAAACATCGCCGCCAAGCCCGAGCTGCATGAGAATGCCGCGCGGCTTCAGCACGTCGATGCCTGCGCGAAGGCCGCGCTCATTGCCTGATGCCTCAAACATCACGTCGAACGAACCCTTGTTGGCACTGTAAGCGGCCAGCTCTTCAGGGTGTTCCGCGACGTTGATGACACGGTCCGCTCCGGCCTTGAGTGCCATCTTCAAAACACCGTCCATCACATCGGTCGCCACAATTTCCTGCGCCCCGTGCGCCCGCGCGGCGACGATGCACAGTGTGCCGATGGGACCGCAGCCGGTAACCAGCACGCGCTTGCCAAGCAGCGACCCGGCGCGGTTGACCGCGTGCAAGGTCACCGCAAAAGGCTCGGCAAACGCCGCCTCGTTGATCGACACGTCATCCGCGACCTTGTGGCACTGCCAATGGTTCGCCACGAGCGCTTGCGAGAACGCGCCTTGGATATGCGGCATACGCATGGCGCTGCCGTAGAATCGCATGTCGAGGCATTGGTTCTGCTGGCCCTTGAGGCAATAGAGGCATTTATTGCAAGGCTTGGACGGCGACACTGCCACACGGTCTCCAATGGCAAAACTGGACACACCAGCGCCCAGAGCCGTGATGGTGCCCGCAATTTCGTGGCCCAAAATCATCGGCTCTTTCAGCCGGATCGCGCCGAAGCCGCCGTGATTGTAATAATGCAAATCCGAGCCGCAGATGCCGCCGACCTTTATGGCAATCTCGACCTCGCCGGGACCGGCAACGGCGGGTTCGCGTTCTTCAACGCGCAAATCCCCGGCCCCATGAATGACGACGGCTTTCATCGGATCACTCCCTCATTCAACAGGGGTCAAAAGCGGCTTGCCCGCAAAGTGTGCGACAAGATTGTCACGCACCAACTGGCCCATCGCCTTGCGGGTTTCCACAGTGCCCGAAGCATGGTGCGGCTGCAAAACGGCATTGTCGAGCGTGAAAAAAGCCGGATTGATATTCGGCTCGTTCCAGAACACATCCAGCCCCGCGCCCTTGATGGCCTTGTCCTCCAACGCCTTGATCAGCGCCAGTTCATCGACTGTTGTACCGCGCGAGACATTGACCAGAATGCCGTCCGGCCCAAGCGCTTGAAGCACCTCGGCATTGATCATGTTCTTCGTCGACTCGCCGCCAGAGAGCGTGACAATCAGGAACTCACTGTCGCGCGCCAAGGCCAAAAGGTCCGGCTCAAACCGGAACGGCATTCCATCCTTTTCAGAACGGGCGAAATAGGAAATCTCGCAGTCAAACCCCCTTAGACGTTTGGCGACAGCAACACCAATCCGGCCCATGCCGACAATGCCAACTTTCTTGCCGGACACGCGCGTGACCAAGGGCAACCCGCCCTGCGGCCAGGAACCATTGCGCACAAATCGGTCGCCTTGCGGCACATGGCGGGCTGTTGCCAACAGCAAAGCCACGCCAAGGTCAGCGACATCATCCGTCAGAACATCCGGTGTGTTGGTCACCTTGATGCCGCGCGAGCGGGCACAGGCCAAATCGACGCTGTCGGTGCCGACACCAAACACCGAAACGATCTCCAGCTTGGGCAAGGCTCCCATCAATTCCGCGCTCGCACCCAGATCGCCGCGCGTGGCAATTGCGCGGATGTTGGCGGCGTTTTCAGCGATGAATGCGTCCTTGTGGGCAACATCGAACAGGCACAGCAGCTCATACTCTTTGGCCAGCGCATCCATGTCCCATTGCGGATAGGCCCCGGTCATCAGGACCGCTGGTCGCGCGCTTGTACTGGACATGATGCCTCCCCAACACTTTGCTGTTGATTATGTTATCGCTAACATTTATGTCAAGCCAATTCGCCTGTGGTAAAGTCTCAATGTGGTTTCAGGGAAAATTGATGAGCAAACTGTTTGATCTGACCGGCAAGCGCGCCTTGATCACCGGCTCCGGGCAGGGCATCGGTCTGGCACTGGCTGAGGGCCTTGCCGCCCATGGCGCCGAAATCGTCTTGAATGGCCGAACAGCCGGACCGGTCGGGGACGCCGTTGAACGCCTGGCAAAATCAGGCATCAAGGTTTCTTCAGCCTTGTTCGACGTGACCGATGGCGATGCAGTCGCCGAGGCGGTTGACCAAATCGAATCCACGCTCGGCCCCATCGACATTCTGATCAACAACGCCGGCATGCAGTTCCGGGCGCCGCTGGAAGACTTTCCGGCGGATAAGTGGCAGCAGCTGTTGCAGACCAACATCTCCAGCGTCTTCTTCACCGGTCAGGCGGTTGCGCGGCACATGATCAAGCGCGGGCGCGGCAAGATCATCAACATTGCCTCGGTGCAAAGCGAACTCGCCCGACCGAATATTGCGCCCTACACGGCCACCAAGGGCGCAGTGCGCAACCTCACCAAGGGCATGGCGACCGACTGGGCGAAACATGGTCTCAACATCAATGCGATCGCGCCGGGCTATTTCAAAACCCCGCTCAATCAGGCGCTGGTGGATAATCCCGAGTTTTCCGCATGGCTCGAAAAGCGCACGCCTGCCGGACGCTGGGGCAATGTCGATGAGCTGATCGGCGCGGCGGTGTTTCTTGCCTCCGATGCTTCGACCTTTGTGAATGGACATGTGCTCTATGTCGACGGCGGCATCACAGCCTCGCTTTAAGATCCCGCCGCTCATTGTCATGGGCGTTTCGGGATGCGGGAAGTCGAGTGTCGGCGAGGCTCTGGCTGCGCGTTTTGCCGTGCCTTACATTGAGGGCGACGCCATGCATCCGCCTGCCAACATCGCAAAGATGAGCGCTGGAACACCGCTGAATGATGAGGACCGTTGGCCTTGGCTGGATGCCTTGTCAGCACGGTTGAAGGCGCAGGCTGCAAAATATGGCGGCGCGATTGCCAGTTGTTCGTCACTGAAAAAGTCCTACCGCGATCGGCTGCAAGCAGGTTCCGGCCCGCAAACACGCTTCATTTTCCTCGATTGCAGCCGCGAAACGCTGGAGCGCAACCAATCTGCAAGAAAAGGCCACTTCATGCCGCCGTCCTTGCTCGACAGTCAGCTGGCAACGCTCGAGCCGCCGTTTGACGAAGCGCGCGCCATAATCATTGATGGCAACCTTCCGTTCAACGCGGTGATACAGTCGATTTTTGCAAAGCTGGAACAAGGATCCTGAGATGGCCGACAGCAAGGTTTCCGTCGCCGTCATCGGTGCAGGCATCATGGGCAGTGCCATCGCCACGCGGCTGATCGAGTGTGGTCTGGAAGTTCGGGTTTTTGACCTCGATCCGGACAAGGTTGCAGTTCTAGCGGCGAAGGGCGCGCTGTCTTCGCCGACCGTGGCGGACGCAACGCGGGACAGCAGTTTCATCATCCTCAGCCTCAACCACGCCAACATCGTCCGCGCCGTTGTGTTTGGCGCAGACGGAGTTTCAAAAGCGGCCGCGCCAGAAAAACTCCTCATCGACATGAGCTCGATTGATCCCGTCGACACGCGCAAGATGGCGGAGAAACTGCACGCGGAAACTGGAATGAAATGGGTCGATTGCCCGCTGTCCGGAGGCATGCCGGGTGCTCTTGCCGGACGATTGACCATCATGGCCGGAGGCGATCTGACTGACTTCGAGCGCGCCCGCACCGTCATGCAGCATCTGGCCGCCAACTACACATTGATGGGTCCGAACGGCGCTGGCCAAACCGTCAAACTGATCAATCAACTTTTCTGCGCCGTGCAGTTTCAGGCTGTTGCGGAAGCTGTGAAACTGGCTGAAGCAGGCGGCGTCGACGCCGCTGGCATTCCAGCCGCGCTCAAAGGCGGACGGGCGGATTCAGCCATCATGCAGGAATTCATGGCCAAGTTTGCCCGGCGCGATTACACGCCGACAGGACGCATCGACAACATGATGAAGGACTTGGACTCGCTGCAGTCTTTCGCCCTGTCCACCCGCACACCGCTGCCGATGACCGGGCAGCTGGTCGAAATCCACCGGCTGCTGTGTGCGGCCGGATTGGGTGCGAAAGACTCCGCCGAAATGATGCGCCTGCTCGACGGCGACCTGTCCTGATCCAATCGATTTAGTTCGGATGCTTCTATATTCGCTGTTGACTCTCCGCAAATGTTATCGCTAACATGTTATCGATAACGGCGTTTAGACGCCGGTGAGCCGGTCTTTGGGAGGATGAGGCGCATTGCAGGAAAACCTGATCCAGTTCAGGAATATCACCAAGCGTTTTGGCGGGACCAAGGCGCTGAGCGATGTTTCGCTTGATCTGAAACAGGGCGAAATCCTCGCGCTGCTCGGTGAAAACGGCGCTGGAAAATCGACGCTTATCAAGACGCTGGCAGGCATCCACAAGGCCGACGAAGGCGAGATCCTGTTTCGCGGTGAGCCTTATGCGCACCGCCCGCCCAAGCCGAACCAGCGCCAGAAAGTCGCCTTCATCCATCAGGATCTCGGCCTGATCGAATGGATGACCGTGGCCGAAAATGTCGGTCTGGCGCAGGGCTTTTCACTCAAAAACAGATTGATAGACTGGCGTGGTACCGAGATGCGCGCCAAGGCGGCGCTGGAATTGGTCGGCTGCGATTTTGATCCGACCACCCGCGTGCAGGACTTGAGCCGCACCGAGAAATCACTGGTTGCCATCGCCCGTGCGCTCGCCGTCGAAGCCGATGTTCTGGTGCTGGACGAGCCGACCGCAAGCCTTCCGGCAGACGAGGTCGAGCGGCTGTTCGCGGCGCTGCGTCCGCTCAAAGCGCGGGGCGTCGGCATGATTTACGTCTCGCATCGTCTGGATGAGATTTTCAAGATTGCCGACCGTGTCGCGGTCCTGCGCGATGGCAAACTTGTTGGGGCAAAGCCGGTCAGCGAAACCTCGTCGCGCGATCTGGTGGAGATGATTGTCGGTCGCGCCGCTTCAGAGCTCTTCGTCAAAGCCAAGACCAGCGCCGGTGCCGTCCGCCTCGCCGTATCCGCTTTGAAAACTGGTGACGCCGGTCCGGTCTCGTTCGAGCTGCGCGAGGGCGAGTTGTTGGGGCTCGTCGGTTTGCGCGGAGCAGGGCAGGAAACGGTCGGCCGGGCGCTGTTCGGGGCGGAACGCTTCACCGGCTCAGTCAAACTGAATGGCCAGACGCCGGACCTGTCTTCAACAATCGCCGCCATGAAATCCGGCGTCGGCCTGATCGCCCGCGACCGCACCGAAGAGTCCGTGGCGCTGTCCCTGTCGATCCGCGAGAACATGTACATGAATCCCGGCGCATCCGGGCGCAGCTTGCTGTCGTTCATGTCGCCGCGCGTTGAGGCGGAGCACACAAGAATCGCGGGCGCAACGCTGGGCCTTCGCCCCAATGACCCGTCCCTGCCGATTGAAGCGCTGTCAGGCGGCAATCAGCAAAAGGTGGTCGTGGGCCGCTGGGTGCTGACGGGCCGCAAACTGCTGATCGCTGAAGACCCGACCGCCGGAGTCGATGTTGGCGCCAAGGCGGAAATCTACAAGCTCATTGCAGGTGCGCTTGAAGCGGGCCTCGCGGTCATTGTGGTCTCGACAGACTTTGAGGAGGTCGCCCACATTTGCCATCGCGCGCTGGTCTTCTCGCGCGGGCGCATTGTGCAGGAGCTTGAAGGGCAGACGCTGACCACTGCCTCGCTGATCCACGCGGCCTCGGCCTCTGAAGCTGCATGAAGAACGGAAACGCCAGATGAATTCGATCCAATCCACAGCGCTTGAGCCCACCAAAAGCGAGCTTGCAGGGCTGACCTTTGGCCAGAAGCTCGGGCGGCTCATTCCGGTCTATGGTCTGGTGATTCTGACCGCGTTTTTGATCATCCTGTTTTCGCTTATGCTGCCCAACACATTCCCGACGTTGCTCAATCTGCGTTCCATCATCTCCGACAAGGCCATCATCGCGCTCCTGTCGCTGGCAGCGATGATACCGATGGCGTCAGGCCGCATTGACCTGACCGTCGGCTACGGCATCGTGCTATGGCACATCCTGGCCATAAGCCTGCAGACAGCTTACGGTCTGCCATGGCCTTTCGCTGTGCTGATTGTTCTGGTTCTTGGTGCGTTTACCGGCTTTCTCAACGGCCTTTTGGTGGAAGTGGCCAAGATCGACAGCTTCATCGCCACGCTCGGCACCGGCACAGTCCTCTATGCGCTGGCACTTTGGTATACGGGAGGTCGACAGGTTGTCGGCGAACTTCAAGATGGCTTTCTGGCCTTGAACGGCACCATGCTGTTTGGCCTGCCCATTACCGGCTTTTACGTGCTGATTATCGCCTTCGCCATGTGGCTCATTCTCGAGTACACGCCGGTAGGCCGCTACCTCTACGCCATCGGCGCAAATCCGAAGGCGGCGGCGCTCAATGGCATCCCCGTGCAGAAATTTGTCATGGGCGCGTTCATCACCTCCGGCCTTCTGGCCGCGCTCACCGGCGTGCTGCTCGCCTCCAAACTGCGCATCGGGCAGGCCAGCGTCGGCCTCGAATACCTGTTGCCCGCGCTCGTCGGGGCCTTCCTTGGCTCGACCACCATCAAGCCCGGACGGGTCAACGTCTGGGGCACAATGATTGGCGTCATCATTCTCGCCGTCGGCATTTCCGGCATCCAGCAATTCGGCGGCTCGTTCTTTGTCGAGCCGCTGTTCAACGGCGTCACCCTGCTCGTTGCCATCGGTATTGCAGGCTATGCCCAACGAAAACGCGGGGCTGTCATCAAGCTGCCCCGCCCAACGCAATCCCCGTCCGGTGACACCGCCGGTCGGGGCTGACTTCAAACGACCACAACGGGAGGACTACCATGATCCGCAGAGATATTTTGAAATACGGCGTCGCCGCCATTGCATTGACAATGGCCACGCCAGCCTTCGCTGACGCGATGGCCGATGCGCAGGCCGTCGTCGACAAGTACGCCAGCAAGGTTGACAAGTGGGACGGCCCGACCACCGGCCCCAAGGGCGCCGAAGGCAAAACCATCGTCATCCTTGCCGCTGACCTGAAGAACGGCGGCATCCTTGGCGTGTCCAAGGGCGTCGAAGAGGCCGCAGCCGCACTTGGCTGGACGGTCAAGACGCTTGATGGCGCAGGCTCTATCGGCGGTCGCACGGCTGCTTTCGGCCAGGCCATGGCGCTGAAGCCGGACGGCATCATCATCAACGGCTTTGACGCCGTCGAGCAGAAGCCGGCGATGGAAGCGGCGATGGCTGCAAAGATCCCGATGGTCTCCTGGCACGCAGGTCCCGGCGTCGGCCCGATTGACGAGGTCGGCGTGATGGCCAACGTCGGCACGGATGCAATGGAAGTCTCCAAGGCCGCTGCTGACTGGGCCTACATTGACGCCAAGGGCAAGCCGGGGGTCATCATCTTTACCGATTCGACCTATGCCATTGCCATCGCCAAGGCCGACCGCATGAAGAAGGAAATCGAAGATCTCGGCGGCACCGTGCTCGAGTATGTCGATACCCCGATTGCCGAGACTTCGCAGCGCATGCCGCAGCTGACCACCTCGCTGCTGCAGAAATACGGCGACGCCTGGACCCATTCGCTGGCCATCAACGATCTCTACTATGACTTCATGGGCCCATCGCTCGCTGCTGCCGGCAAGAAAGGCACCGATGCACCGATCAACGTTGCCGCCGGTGACGGTTCGGAATCCGCTTACCAGCGTATCCGCAAGGGAGAGTTCCAGAAGGTCACGGTGGCCGAGCCCTTGAATCTGCAGGGCTGGCAGCTTGTTGACGAGCTCAACCGCGGCATGGCCGGTGAAAAATGGTCCGGCTACCTCTCGCCGCTCCATGTTGTGACGGCTGACAATGTCGAGTTCGACGGCGGCCCGAACAACGGCTTTGATCCGGGCAATGGGTATCGCGACGAATACAAAAAAATCTGGGCCAAATGAGAATTTGCCTTGGCGGCCATCTAGCGGCGTCTTGCTGTGCGCCGGTGCTCATGGACTTAAAGTCCATTCCGCTCCGGTGCTCGCAAGTCACCGCTATCTGACTCGCCAAACCAAATTCTCGCATTGAGCGTGAACAAGACAAACTCAACTCCGGCAGCAAAATGTGCTGCCGGAACGTATCACTCGTGTCGAAAGTCTGGCCATGATCATTCGCTATGCCCTGTTTGAAGGCACAATTCACGAAGGGCGCGAGTCTGAGTTTCGCGCCTTTGTGAAGGAACGCCTCGTGCCTTTGTGGACACAGTTCCCCGGCGCTGAGGAGGTGCGGGTACTGGATGGCATGGACCGCGACGAAGGCGCGCCGGTTTACGCCATGGCGCTTGCCATCCGCTATCCGGACATGGCTGCTGTTGACAAGGCTCTGCGATCAGATGTGCGGCTCCAGAGCCGCGAGGTGACAGGCGAACTGTTGAAAATGTTCACTGGCAAAGTCCACCACCATTTGTTTTCCGCCAGCCAGTACACTACAACCTGAGCCACTGGTCAGGCGAACGCAAACGCACATTCTCCTTGACGAGACAGGACCGCCGGGCGCTCAATTGCCGCGTTGGCAGGAAAGTCAAATGTCATGAAGGCACCGCGTTTACGGTTTCACGGAGCGGCCCAGTCTGTTACCGGCTCCTGTTTCGAGATAGAAACAGAAAAGTCGCGCATCCTGATTGATTGCGGCATGTTCCAGGGCTCCAAATCCGAGCGCGAATTGAACTATGGCGCGTTCCCGTTCCCGCCCGACCGGATCGACTCTGTCGTCCTTAGCCATGCCCACATCGATCACAGCGGCCTTCTGCCCAAACTCGTCAAGCACGGTTTTTCAGGCCCGATCCACGCCACCGCGGCAACGGTGGATCTCTGCTCGGTAATGCTGCCGGATTCGGCGCATATTCAGGAAATGGAAGTCGAAAACCTCAACCGCCGCAATGCACAGCGCGGCCGAGATCTCGTTGAGCCGATTTACACAAAGGATGACGCCGCCGCCTGCATGTTGCTCTTCCGCGCATCGGACTATGATGAATGGTTCAAGGTGTCCGATGATATACGCGCCCGCTTCTGGAATGCCGGGCATCTTCTGGGGTCGGCGTCAGTCGAGCTTGAAATCGGCAACATGAATGCCACCAGGCCGATGCGCCTGCTCTTTTCCGGGGACCTCGGCCCACAGCACAAGCTGCTGCAACCCGATCCGCGCGCGCCTGCCGATCTCGATTACCTGATCTGCGAATCCACCTACGGCGACCGTGAGCGCGGCGAAGTGACGCCGGACAGCCGCAGGGCCCTGCTGAAAGCCGAAGTCAAGCGTGCCGCCGATTTGCGCGGACCTTTGATCATCCCGTCCTTCGCCGTCGAGCGGACACAGGAACTTCTCGTTGACCTGCACAGGATGATGCTGTCCGGCGCGCTACCGCCTGCGCCAATCATCGTTGATTCACCGCTTGCCACCCGCGCCAGCGCAATATTCGAGCGGCATGCGAGCGAAATTGACGAGGGTGGAGCCTTGGTCAAAGCGCTGAACTCCGGCGACATTCGCTTCACTGAGACCGTTGAGCAATCCAAGGCCATCAACAAATTGACCGGCTACCTCATCATCATCGCCGCCTCGGGCATGTGCGACGCAGGCCGTATCCGCCACCATCTGAAAAACAATCTCTGGCGGCGCAACGCCACCATCTTGATGGTCGGCTTTCAGGCGCAAGGCTCCCTGGGTCGCATCCTGCTTGACGGAGCCGAGCGCGTGCGCATCCAGGGCGAGGAAATCCAGGTCAAGGCCACAATCCGCCAGCTTGATCTCTATTCCGGCCATGCCGATGCCACTGAACTTGTGGATTGGGTCCAAGAGCGGATGCCGGTCTCGCGCGGAATTTTTCTGACGCATGGCGAGCCGCAGGCCATGGGCGCGTTGAAGGCGCGGCTGGGCACGCTCGTTGCGGCGGACCGGATAGTGATGCCACTGCTTGACGAGGGGTTCGACCTTGGTGAGCACGGCGCGCACCACGCCGAGGAAGGCACGACACCCCGATTGCCGCAGGAAAAGATCGCGCATCTTGACTGGCACAATGCCTTGTCAAAGCTCCTGCTGGACATCAATGACACCATCTCAAAGCAAGCCGACGAACGTGGCCGCCAGACTGTCATCCGCCGGCTTCGCCGCGCTTTAACCGAGCATGAAAATTGAGATGGTTGAGATGCCGGGCGATTGTCTTGCAAATCAGGGCGCGAGGCGCACCAGAACGAGTTTCTTCTCATCGCCCTTGGAATAGTTGATACCCTCAACCGTACCGATATCGAAGAGCGCCATTCCTGCAGGCAGTTGTGTCTGAAGTTCGCTGCGCATCGCGATTGGCAGCACTGCGACATTGCATTTCGGCGCCGCCATCAGATGCGCCGCAGCGCCGTTGACATCTGTCAACTTGGTGATGGTTCCAGCGAGGAACACAAGGCTGGGCTCGTGATAATCCACGGATGCCAATTGAGAGTCCGGGCAAGGCCTGGCTGCCGCGAACGCCGAGACGATCTGCGGGCTGATCCACAATGGGGTCATGGCCGGCAGGACAGACGACGTGAACAGACCCATGAAGGCAATCGCCGCCGCAGACGACCAAAAAATCTGCAGGAATGGTGGCATCACCACGCGAATTCCAGAGGCAAGCCAACCTGCTGCCAAAGCAAGCAGGGCCGCAATGAGGCCCGTAAGGGAAATCGACCCGGTGAACCACGGCACACCGAAGGCGGCAACTGCGGCAAAGCCGAGCGTCATCACCGCAAGTCCAGCCAGTGTCAGCCGGTAAAGCCAGAGCTGCCAGCGTTTGAGTTCCGCATATTTGCCATCGTCAGTGAACAATGCCCACGCTCCAAGCAGCAGCAGCGCGGGATAGGCGGGCAGCGGATAGTGCGGCAGTTTGGTCGGTGTAAACTCCAGTATCAACCAGAATGGAACATACCATGACAGTAGGAACAGCAGCTTCGGTTCGCGGAACCGGTTGAGCGCCTTCACGCCGCCATTGATGGCAATCAGCGCGAACGGCCACATGTAAAGTGAATAGGTCAGCACATAGTAGCCGGGCGGCGCGCCATGTGATTCCGCGCCGGACGCGACCTTGCCCAGCATGTCCTTGCCGACAGCCTCAGCCCAGAACGCACCGCCGGATATCATCGAAATGGCAATGAACCAGGGCAGCACGAGGACCGCAAGAACCGCAGTCCCCCGCAACGCCTTCAGGCTGCCCATCCATGAACGCTCGCGGTCAAACAAGGCCACGCCTGCAATTGTAAGTCCGGCAACCAGCGGCGTGATTGGGCCTTTCACGAGGATTCCGGCGCCATTGGCAATCCAGAACGCCCACCACCAGAACCGACTGGTTGGCTTGGCTGATTTGCCGTTGATGTAAAATCGCGCCAAAGCCGCCTGCGAAATCAGCGTCAAAGCAAGAAGCGTTGCGTCGGTCTTTGCCAGCCGCGCTTCAAAGCCGAGACCGAAAATGCCAGCCATCATCAATCCGGCGGCTAGTCCCGCGACAGGCCCGAACAGAAAGCTGGCAAGCGAAGCGATTGTCAGGACAGCGGTGATTCCGGCGGCAACCGAAACCAGCCGGTAAGCCCAGATATCCGCGTGCACGCCCTGACCTGTCAGCTTCACAGCCGCTGCCTGAAGCCAATAGATCCCGGCCGGCTTCTTGTAGCGGTGCACGTCCTGGAAGCGGATGTCTATGTAGTCGCCGCTTTCCATCATCTGCTTGGTCGCCTGCACGAAGCGCGCCTCGTCGCGGTCAATCGGCGGCAGCGAGACAATGCCCGGCAGGAATGCGAACAGGCAGAAAATGGCAAGCAGCAGATTTTGCCGCGTTGAAACGGGAAGTGATCTCAAGGCGTCGGCCAAGCGTCAGTCCCTTTTCCCGCCATAGATCAGCATCAGATTGCGCACATAGATGAACAGGCCAAGCCCTTGCCCGGCAATGAACACCGGGTCCTTGCGCTGGATTGCATAAATCAACAGCAGCACGCCGCCGCCGATCGAGAAGAACCAGAAGGCAATCGGCATCACAGATTTGCCGGCCTTTTCCGAGGCGAGCCACTGGACGACAAAGCGCATGGTGAACATCGCTTGCGCGAGAAATCCGAGCGCGATCCAGCCATCAAACTGCTCAATGAAGACGTGGTGCAGCCATGCGCCCAGTTCTGCAAACATGGTCGTCATCCCCTCTCTTCGGTGACAGTCGGCACCACCTTGCGTCGGCGGATCAGCCACCAGACGCCATAAAGATCGAGCACGCCGCGCAGGCCCCGGTCGAGAATGCCGTAGTTGGATTTGCCATGCACGCGGCTGCGGTCGGTGACGTCAAGGTGGATGACATTCATGCCCTCGCGCTTGGCAAGTGCCGGAATATAGCGGTGCCAGCCGTCGAAGAACGGAAGCGAACGGAACAGGTCAGTATGGACAGCTTTCAGGCCGCAGCCCGAATCACGCGTGTCGTCCTTCAGAATCTTCTGGCGGAGGCCGTTGGCGAAGCGCGAGGAATATTGCTTGAGCTTGGTGTCGGTTCGCTTCAGCCGTTGACCGGCGGCAACGCCAGCGGCAGGACCGGCAGCAACAAGCGCGTCGGCAAGTTTCGGCAGATAGGCCGGATCATTCTGTCCGTCGCCGTCCATGGTGCAGATGATCCCGCCGTTTGCGGCAAACACACCGGAGCGCACGGCCGCGCTCTGTCCGGCGCTCTTGTCATGGCGGATGTGGCGAAGGTTCGGATTGGCCTTCATCCGGGCGTTCAAGACTTCGCCGGTGCGGTCGCTCGAACCATCATTGACCACGATCACCTCATGGTCGCGCCCTGCAAAAGCGGCGTCGACTTCATCGAGGAGAAAGGCAAGATTTTCCGCCTCGTTTTTGCACGGAATGACCACGGAGATTTTCATGAAAGGCCTGTTTTGAGTTCGGCTTGGCTTGTTGCGGCGCTAGCTACCATCCTTTGGAAGGCGTCGCAACAAAGCCGCCGACGGCGTTTGCAGGTCAAACAAGGCGCGAATGCAAACAGTCACGGGTGCACGTCGATGATTAAGGTCAGGCCTTTTCAGCCAGATAGGCCGCCAGTTTCGATTGGTCCTCTGCACTGAGGCCAAGTCCAGCCTTGGTGCGCCGCCAAAGAATATCGTCGGCAGTTTTCGCCCATTCGTTCCGCACGAGATAGTCAACTTCGACACCTGTAAGGTCAGGACCGAACATCGGCCCCATGTCGGGAAGGCTCTTTGCCGCACCAAGAAACGTCAGCGCCCTTGTCCCGTAAAGCCGCGCCAGTCGTGTTGCCCGCCGCGAGTCAAGGAACGGATATTGTCGCCGAACTTCGCCGACAAGGGCATTGAACCCTTGCGCCGGAAAGTCTCCGCCCGGAAGCGTCGCATTGCGCGTCCACGAGCCGCGTTTGGCACCCAGCACCTCTTCGATCTTTTCCAGAACATGTTCCGAAAGACGCCGGTAGGTCGTGATCTTGCCGCCGAATATATTGAGGACCGCGCCCTCGCTCGCCGTGCCCTCGACCTTGAGAACATAGTCGCGCGTGGCCTCCTGCGCCTTCGACGCGCCGTCATCAAACAGCGGACGCACGCCCGAATAGGTCCACACCACATCGGACGGCAACACCGGTTTTGCAAAATACTCCGACGCCGCGCTGCAAAGATAATCGATTTCAGCCTTGGAGATTTCGACATTGGCCGGATCGCCCGGATAGTCTTGATCCGTCGTTCCAATCAGCGTGTAGTCGCGCTCATACGGGATCGCAAAGATGATGCGGTTGTCGGAATTCTGGAAAATGTAGCAGCGGTCATGCTCAAAAATCTTTGGCACAATGATGTGGCTGCCCTGCACCAGACGGACATTGTGGGCGTTGTTCTTTCCGAGCGCCTGTCCGATTACCTGATCGACCCAGGGACCGGCAGCATTGACCAGCATCCGCGCCTTGACCGCCTCCCGTTGCCCGCCGCTCTCGGTGGTGACTGTCCAGATGCCGCCGTCGCGCCGCGCGCTCACCACCTTCGTGCGCGTGCGGACAACGGCACCGCGCGCCGTCGCATCCATGGCGTTCATCACCACCATGCGTGCATCGTCCACCCAGCAGTCGGAGTACTCAAAACCTTTTGAAAACAGCGGCTTCAGCGGCTTGCCAGAAACATCGGTGCGCATGTCAAGCGTCTTGGTAGCCGGCAAAAGTTTTCTGCCGCCAAGATGGTCGTACATGAAAAGTCCAAGCCGTAGCAGCCAGGCGGGGCGCAGCCCCTTGTGGTGCGGAAGGACAAAACGCAGCGGCCAGATGATGTGTGGCGCATTGGCCCATAGCACTTCGCGTTCCATAAGTGATTCGCGCACCAGCCGGAATTCGTAATGCTCGAGATAGCGCAGGCCGCCGTGAATGAGCTTGGTCGCTGCGCGTGAGGTGCCAGACGCCAGATCGTTCATCTCTGCCAGAAATACTGAATAACCGCGCCCCTGTGCGTCACGGGCGATGCCGCAGCCATTAATGCCGCCGCCGATGACGAAGAGGTCGAAAACTGTCTCGTTCATGCTGCGCGCACCCCGGCAGCCTGAGCCGCAATGATCAGCTCAACGCCGCTGTTGCGGCAGATGTCCATGATTTCTTTTGCCGGCTCCATATCGGTGACAAACACATCAATCATTGACAAATCGGCGATACGCACCGGTGCCGAGCGTTCGAATTTGAGGTTATCGGCGACCAGAATCGTCTTCCGGGCATGGGCGATGATCGCCTGGCTGACCTTCACTTCGCGGAAATCATAGTCGAGGATCGTTCCGTCACGGTCGATTGCCGAAGCGCCGATAACGGCGAAATCGACCTTGAACTGCTTGACGAAATCAACGGTCGCCTCGCCCATGATGCCGCCATCCGAATGGCGCACCACCCCGCCTGCAATCACCACCTCAGCCGACGGCGCGTCACGCAGAATGCTGGCAACATTGATGTTGTTTGTGATCACCATCAAGCCCTGATGGCGGCGCAACGCCAATGCCACCTGCTCAGTGGTCGTGCCGATGTTGAGGATGACCGACGAATTATCGGGTATAAGCTGTGCTGCCGCTTGGCCGATCATTTGTTTGCTGTCTGCCGCCAGCATGCGCCTCGCGTCATATGCAAAATTTGTCACACCCGATTGATAGACCGCCCCGCCATGCACGCGGTGCAGCAGCTGGCGGTCGCAAAGATCGTTCAGATCCTTGCGGATGGTCTGTGGCGTGACATCAAAATGCCCTGCCAGCGATTCCACATCCACACGCCCGCGCTGGCGCGCCAGTTCAAGGATGTCTGTCAAGCGGGGGTGCAATGGTTCCAAGGCATGAATCCGTCAATATTTTCGTTTTTTTTCATATTTGTCAAAAAAATAGAAAATGGCAAGTGAAAACGAAAATAGTGCATTGCACAACGTGCGAAAATATTCACTTGACGTTCTTTCGGTTTCGTTTCAAAGTTTCAACATCCGGAATATTCGGATGGCATCGGGAGAATGCCTGAAACCAGTCTGGCGAGATACGCAACGGAGGAGTACCCCATGAGAAGGCACCTTTTGGTGTCAGCTGCAGCCATCGCGCTGTTTGCTGCTACCGGATCAGCGTGGGCCGATGAGGCCGCAGCTCAAAAGTGGATTGACAGCGAATTCCAACCTTCGACCCTGTCGAAGGAAGACCAGTTGAAAGAAATGCAGTGGTTCATCAAGGCCGCTGAACCGTTCAAGGGCATGGAAATCAACGCCCTGTCGGAAGGCATCCCGACACATGGCTATGAATCAACCGTCTTGACCAAGGCGTTTGAAGAAATCACCGGCATCAAGGTCAATCACCAGATCCTCGGCGAGGGTGAAGTGGTTCAGGCCGTGCAGACGCAGATGCAGACCAACCGCAATCTTTACGACATCTATGTCAACGACAGCGATCTGATCGGCACCCATTCGCGCCTTCAGCTTGCAGTCAACCTGACAGATTTCATGGCTGGCGAAGGCAAGGATGTGACCAATCCGGGTCTTGACCTCGCCGACTTCATGGGCACTAGCTTCACAACCGGCCCGGACGGCAAGCTTTATCAGCTGCCCGACCAGCAATTTGCCAACCTGTACTGGTTCCGCAAGGACTGGTTCGACAAGCCCGAGCTGAAGGAAAAGTTCAAGGCAAAGTATGGCTATGAGCTCGGCGTGCCGGTCAACTGGTCTGCTTATGAGGACATTGCCCAGTTCTTCCATGACGATGTCAAGGAAATCGATGGCGTGCCGATCTATGGCCACATGGACTATGGCAAGCGCGCGCCTGACCTTGGCTGGCGCATGACCGATGCCTGGCTTTCGATGGCAGGCGCAGGTTCTGCCGGCGAGCCAAACGGCATCCCGATCGACGAATGGGGCATCCGCATGGAAAAGGGTTCGTGCAACCCGGCAGGTGCCTCAGTCTCGCGCGGCGGCGAAACCAACGGACCTGCATCGGTGTTCGCCATTGCCAAATGGGACGAATGGCTGCGCAAATACGCC
>JANPGC010000219.1:0-8516 GCA_031423755.1 Phyllobacteriaceae bacterium
CTCCCCTCAAGGGGGAGGAGAATCTCCGCGCCTGTTCCCCTCCCCCGTGAGTGGAGGAGTTAGGGGTGGGGGTGCCTCGCACGAAACTTTCCCACGCGGAGCAGCCGCAGCATGACCTCTCCCATAAACTCCGACCCCCTCGTCCTGTTCATGCCCTCCGGCAAGCGCGGCCGTTTCCCCAAAGGCACCGCCGTGCTCGAAGCCGCACGCCAGCTTGGCGTCTATGTCGAAAGCGTCTGCGGCGGGCGGGCGACGTGCGGGCGTTGCCAGGTTGAAGTGCAGGAAGGCAATTTTGCCAAGCACAAGATCGTCTCGTCCAACGACCATATCTCGGTACGAGGCCCGAAAGAGTTGCGCTATGCCGAAGTGCGCGAGATCGCGCCAAACCGCCGCCTCTCTTGCTCGGCCACCATCGAAGGCGATCTCGTCATTGATGTGCCGCAAGACACAGTCGTCAACGCGCAGGTCATCCGCAAAGCCGTCGGCGACCGCGTCATCGCCCGCAATCCTTCCATTCATCTTTGCTATGTCGAGGTCGAGGAGCCCGACATGCACAAGCCGCTCGGCGATATGGACCGGATGATCGTCGCGCTGCAAAAAGACTGGGGTTACAAGAAGTTGGACGTCGACTTCTACCTGTTGCCGCAAGTGCAAAGCATACTGCGCAAAGGCAAATGGGGCGTCACGGCAGCGATCCACAAGGACGAGGAAACCGAGACCCCACGCATTATTGCGTTGTGGCCGGGCCTGCACAATGAGGCCTACGGCATCGCCTGCGACATCGGCTCGACGACCATTGCCATGAACCTCGTCTCGCTGCTGTCAGGCCGCGTCGCCGCCTCCGTCGGCATGCAAAACCCGCAGATCCGCTTCGGCGAAGATTTGATGAGCCGTGTCTCGTATGTGATGATGAATCCGGGCGGCGCGGACGCCATCACCAAGGCGGTGCGTGACGCGATCAACAGTCTTGTCGATCAGGTTTGTACGGCAGGCAACGTCAAGCGCACCGACATTCTCGACGCCGTCTTCGTCGGCAATCCGGTCATGCACCATTTCTTTTTGGGCATCGACCCGACCGAACTCGGCGGCGCACCGTTTGCGCTCGCCGTCTCCGGCGCGGTCAAGGGCAAGACATCCGACATGGGCATCCCGCTCAATGAGGGCGCGCGTCTCTACATTGTGCCGTGCATTGCCGGCCACGTCGGCGCGGACGCCGCTGCAGCAACGCTCTCCGAAGGCCCTGACCGTCAGGACGACATGATGCTGCTGGTCGATGTCGGGACCAATGCCGAGATCGTGCTCGGCAACCGCAAGCGCACCGTCGCCTGCTCCTCGCCCACCGGTCCTGCGTTTGAAGGCGCAGAAATCTCCTCAGGCCAACGCGCCGCCCCGGGAGCCATCGAGCGTGTGCGTATCGACCCGGACACGCTCGAACCCAAGTTCAAAGTCATCGGCACCGAGCAATGGTCCGACGAAGAAGGCTTTGTTGAGAGTTCAGACAAAACCGGCATCACCGGCATCTGCGGCTCGGCCATCATCGAAGTCGTCGCTGAAATGTTCCTGTCCGGCATCATCTCCGAAGACGGCGTCATCGACGGCGCAATGGCCGCAAGAAGCCCGCGCATCCTCGAAAACGGTCGCACCTTCTCATACCTCCTGCACGACGGCGCACAGCGCATCACCGTAACCCAAAACGACGTCCGCGCCATCCAGCTCGCCAAAGCCGCCCTCTACGCCGGCATCAAGCTGCTGATGGAAAAGCTGGGAGTAACCCACGTCGACGAAATCCGCTTCGCCGGCGCCTTCGGCTCCTTCATCGATCCAAAATACGCCATGGTCCTCGGCCTCATCCCCGACTGCGACCTCACCCGCGTCAAAGCAGTCGGCAACGCCGCAGGCACAGGCGCGCGCATGGCCCTCCTCAACCGCACCCACCGCCGCGAGATCGAGGCGACGGTCGCCAAAGTCGAGAAAATCGAAACCGCGCTCGAGCCACATTTCCAGCAATTGTTCGTCCACGCCATGGCAATGCCCAACAAGGTGGATGCGTTTCCGGAGTTGGCGAAGGCCGTGAAGCTGCCGGAGCGCAAGGTGCTGGAACTGGCGGCGGATGGCAGCAGCGGGCGGCGGGGCGGACGACGGCGTTAGAAGTTTTACTATTTCAACAGGCAAACCTTGCCCAATCCATAATTTCCGACAGAACCGTCAGGTTGCATTAGCGTCGCAACGACGTGAAAGGACTTACCGGTTGTAACTACGTTCTTTGTACCTAGAAACCAACTTATCGCGCCTTTGGTTTGGCCTGTCGGAATTGTGATGTCGAAGAAATTAGATGCCGCATTCGGCCCTCCTGAAATCCAACCTAATTTGTCATTGTCCGTGGAAACTCTAATTGTTTGATCAGCGAGCGCAGGCGCGGCAAGATTAATTTCGAATGTCGGCTCGCTGCCGTTGTTGGAACCTTCCAGATCACATGTCGTGCCAACATTTGCACCTGCAATCAAAAAAGTGACAGAGTTGATAGAATTGCATGCAGGTTTATTGAAATCTAGTTCAATTACTTCCGACGACCAATCAAATGAAGTGTAACCACTGCCCATCCAAATGTTAATTTCTGTAAAAACAACGCGGAAATATTTTTTCCCAGATATTACAAGACTGCCATATGTATCAGAATCAATATCGAATTCAAAAGTAAAGGCACCAGTTGAGCTTATCGAATTTATTGTTCCCAAAAATATCTCTTGAGACCAGTTGCCAGAAAGTGCAGGGCTCGTCGAAAAATAGAGCGAGAACCAACCCGACGGATTTTGGTTAGCAGGTGTGACCTTACCGGAAACTGACTTCTTGCAGTGCGCGCCGAGCGAAAGGTGTCCCGCCGTTTCCATGTTTAATTCAACTGCATTTGACGCCGCTTTCAAATTCGTATTTCGCATCCTTTGGACATATGAAGCCACTCTCTGTCCATTTTGAACTCTGCTTTCAGCAGTCTTCTCCCAGTTGACCTGCAAAATTGAGTCAACGCCTGAAGTCGGTGAATTTTCTATCGCTTCTGCTCCCGTCGAAAGAAGGGCCCCAGATGCAACAGACTCATTTAGTTTTCCATGGCTAATCCGATATTTCTTTAAAACAGCCTGAATTTGCAGATTGTTCGAGGAGTACTTTAGATAAGGCGGCTGGTAAGATGCTGCTGGCATTTATAAATCCTCCGTTCAGCTTGTTATAAGATTGTGGTCGATATATTTAACCTGCGGCGTTCGTTACGTTGATGAACGGGAGAGTAAATCACCCAAATGGGTGACGGCTCAGATGTTTTGAGAATATTAGTAACTCTATTTGCCCGAGCGTCGGGTGGTGGAGATAACAGCGGACAGCGCTGTGGGAGAAGGCGGCAGTAAGTTGCTGCAGTAGTTATTTAACCGCAATAACCGCTTTTCCGTTGGTTTGCCCTGTTTCAACATAGGCCTGCGCCTTACTTAAATTTTCTGAAAGGGTATATTTTATCGGCGACAGGCCAGATAGGGCCCACCTCTATGAGCGAGGTAATCTGCGCCAGTTGCTCGCCGCTTGGCTTCATAAACAGAAACGAATAGCCCATCCCCAAGGCTTTGGCCCTATTGCGCACTTCATGGTTCAGCACGCGTCACCATTTTCATCTCCAAGCTCAAAGCCAGCGCCTTGCGCGAGGGCATGCCGTACCAGACGCTGATCAACTCAATCCTGCACAAGGCGGTGAACTGATCCCCACCCACCACCTCAGCACCGCCGGTAAACATACCCAGCACCACCCTTCGGCACCAACATCCGGTCCCTCAATATGGTGGCCTTCGGCGACTGCGGGTCCTTACAAACCTTCTCAAACGTCCCGCGCAAATCGTCGGAATACTCAATATCGATAACCTGCGCGCCATAAACACCCGTATACGCCCGGCATTCGTCCCAGCGGTGGCATTCTTCTGAAACCGCGAATGTGAACCCGATTTCACTGCGCCCTCGCTCGCTCAGCTCAGCCGCATTCTTCTGCCCCGCCGCCATCCCCGCAGACGTCGCCGCAAAAACCAGCATCTTGGCAAACGCCACAGAGTCCCCAACTGTCAAGCGCCCACCCGTGCGCGTGTATGAGTCCAGATTGTCGAACTCGACAGCCCGGAAGCCCTTGGCCGCGCAGCCCTTTATCACCGGAACCAACCGCCCCAAAATCGCCGTGCGCTTGGCATCAGTCGAAATATCCAGAATATTCTCGTCCGGCCAATTCTCGTCCGCAATCGGATTGTCCTTTGCATCAAGCAGCAGCAGCGTCTTCGGCCATACATTTCCCGGCTGGCTCTGAAAGCCGTTGATATAACAGATGTTGAACAAGCCGGGCGCAGGCTGTCCCGTGCTGTCGCGCACAACGACATTGACGCCGGCCGGCGGCGCATAAGCTCCGCCCAGTTGGTAATCAGCCTTGATATCCGCAGGCAGCGGGCCACTTTCGGCATGAGCGGTCAAGACTTGCGCGCCGCTCAACACAAGCCACGACAACAGAAAACGAAAATGCCAGCCGTTCAAAACCGTCTCCATTCAATCGCGATCTTTCCCGCGCAACAGGTCGGCCCATTGTGTCGTTAGAATGTCAGAAATTCCGCGCCGCGATCAAAGTTGAACTGGCTTCCGGCCGGGCAGCAGGGCATGAATAACGTCTGTCCGGGGAGACTATCTGCATGCGCGCCGTCTACTACACCCAATTTCGCCAGCCGCCCGTCATCGCCACCCTCCCCGACCCCAAGCCAACATATGGCGGCGTGGTCATCAAGGTCGAAGCCACCGGCCTCTGCCGCTCCGACCACCACGGCTGGCTCGGCCACGATTCAGACATCCACCTGCCGCACGTCCCCGGCCATGAACTCGCCGGAACCATTGTCGCCACCGGCAAACACGTCTCGCGCTTCCGCGAGGGTGAGCGCGTCACAGTCCCCTTCGTCGGCGGCTGCGGCCACTGCCATGAGTGCGCAACCGGCAACCATCAGGTCTGCGAAAACCAGTTCCAGCCGGGCTTCACCGCCTGGGGATCGTTCGCGCAATATGTCGCGGTCGATTTCGCCGACACCAACCTCATCCACATCCCCGGAAGCATGGACTCCGTCACCGCTGCCTCGCTCGGCTGCCGCTTTGCCACCGCCTTTCGCGGCATTGTCGATGTGGCGAAAGTCCAGCCCGGCGAATGGGTGGCGGTGCATGGCTCCGGTGGCGTCGGCCTCTCCGCCATCATGATCGCCGCCGCCTGCGGGGCAAACGTCATCGCGGTGGATCTGGATGAGCGCAAACTGGCCCTCGCCCGCGAAATCGGCGCAGTTGCCGCCATCAACGCGAAGGATGCGCCGGACTTGGTGGCCGCAATCCGCGAAATCACATCAGGCGGCGCGCATGTGTCAATGGATGCGCTCGGCTCGCCAATCACCTGCTTCAACTCGATAGCCTGCCTTCGCCGCCGAGGCCGCCATGTTCAGGCCGGATTGATGACCGGCGACCACGCCAGCCCCAAAATCCCGATGTCCAAAGTCATCGCCCATGAGTTGCAAGTCCTCGGTACCCACGGCATGCAGGCGCACCGCTATGACGCGATGCTGGCAATGATCGCCGCAGGAAAGCTCGCGCCACAAAAGCTGATCGGCAAGCACATCACGCTGGATGAAGCCCCCGCCGCGCTGATGGCGATGGACAAGTTCGACGGGCTGGGGATCAGCGTCATCACACAATTCTGAGACCTAATGTCTGGGTCAAAACTCGCTGCGGCGAGTCAAATGGTGTGATTTTCGAGAAGCCTGGGGTCCCCGCCAGCGGCTTGCCGCTTAAGGGCGGGGCAAAAGAGGTACGTGAGCACCGGAAGCGCAGTAAATCGCATCAGTTGGCCGCCGCAGTAGGGTTTTCAGCCAGACATTCATTGCGGCCAGATGAACTTGCCCCTCGCCCAGCCGAGATTGGCGTCCTCGGTCATCACCTGACACCAGACATTGGGCTTCTTCATCCGCGAATATTTCCAGTTCACCGAACCGCCCGCATCGACGCGAAACGAAACATTGGTGACGATGTTCTTGCATCTGCCAGTCATTGAGACGTTGGCGTTCGCCGCGTATGCGTCAATGATTTTCGAGGTGGCGGCAGGCCACTTGCGCACTTTAAGCGTATCGGTAGGCGCGATGTTGATAACGGTGCCAGGCCAGAAGGCGGATGCAGCCGCCGGGAGGGCGGCAAAGGCAATCGTTGCGGCAAGTGCGGAGGCAAGAAGTTTGTTCATGACGGTGTTCCCTTTGGTTTGAATGATGAACACAAGCCTAAGAATGCCCCGCTTTATCCTCTCTGAACAGATGGTTCATCTGCCGTTCACGCGCCAAACCGCTTCCAGGGTTGGCGCGCATTGACCATTGCAGAGTGCCCACATCACTGCTTGATCGTGATCCGCCCCTCCACCTTGGCGTCCACCGAGCCAAGCTTCTTGACGTAAACCATCACATCATTGGCCACCAGCTTGCCGCCGCGCGCGTCAACCAGCACCTTGCCACCGGCAAGCGAGGTGAACCCGTCGCCGCCGCCGAGCACGAAATCATTGGTGGCGAGCTTGTAGGACGCCGCATCGTCCAGCGGCTTGTCGCCAACCATCGCAGAAGCAATGCGCGAACCCGAAGGCTTGGTCGCATCCACTTCAACCTTCATGCCCGACACCTGCGCAAAACGCCCTGCCCCGTCCTCAAGCTTGGAAACGCTGTTCTCCAGCGCCTCGCGCAATTGCTTGCCTGTCACCTCGACCATCACGGTCACGTTGCCAAACGGCAGCTCGCTCAAGACATCCTTGCGCGTGATATCCGCGCCCGCAGCATATTCCTTGTCGGCGCGAATGCCGCCGCCATTCATGATCGCAACGTCCGCGCCCGTCACATCGCGCATTGCATCGGCAATCAGATTGCCAATCGCCGCTTCTTGCGTGCGCACCACATTGCGGCGGCTGTCCAGCCCGCCCGTGGTCTTGCCGATCACCACGTTCAGCTCATTGTCGAGCTCTTTCTGATACTGCTCGACAACCTTCATCGTCTCCGGATCAGGCGTCACAGATGCCGTGTCGATAAACCGGAAATTCGGCTCCCATTTCACCGAGCGCTTGCCGTCCTTTTCCTCAACCGTGACATTCAGATCAATCGGCACAAGATAATTGGCATCGGTCGACGTATCCACATAGGCCGTCACGCCATTGTACTGTACCACCAGATCATGATCATCGCCCGACAAAATGACGTCAAACGCCTTCGAGGCCAGCATTTTCTGGTCGTCCGAATGCGGCGCCTGCACCAGCCCGACGACAATCTCCGCCCCATCCTTGCGCGCCTGTTTGGCGGCAGCGATGGCGCTGTCAGCGGTCGGCCCGAACTTCCAGTCCCCAGTCGATGAAACTTGCGGCGAGGTGTCCTGCGCAACGGGAATAATCGCCAGCTTGACGCCGCCAACCTCCTTCACCATCACCCCGCCAAGACCCTCAATGGCCGAACCGTCAGCCTTGGTCACATTGATCGCGGCCCAGGGGTACTTGGCACTCTTCAGCCGTTCGGAAAACAGTTCCGTCCCAAAATCAAACTCATGATTGCCGGGCACCGCAAGATCAAACGGCACGATTTCGGTCAGCTTCACCATGTTCTCGCCCTTGTCGAGACCAGACATCAGCGAAGGCGAGAACATGTCGCCGTCAAACAGATACAGCGTGTTCGGGTTGGCAGCCCGCTCCGCCCGCGCCACGGCATTCAGCCGCGCCACGCCGCCCCGCGTCTTGCCGCCGTCAAATTTATAGATGTCGCCAACGCCCAGCAGCGTGATCTTCACGGTTTCCGCCTTGGCGAGGCCCAGTGCAAGGCCGATGACGGCTGTGCTGATCAGAAATCTCTTGAACAATCCGGTGATGGTCATGACACGCTCCGTTAAAGTGGAAATGCTTTGCCGCTCCCGGCACATGATAGGCACCGAACCATGGCATTTTCAACTGCCGGTTTGGGGCGCGTTGATTCAGTCTGACAGCGTTTTGTCACAATAAAACGACACCGTCGCGTCGCCCGCTAGAAGTTCTCTGATATGCGCTTCGACAGGTGATGCATCAACAAGGCAAACAGCACGCAACCCGCGGCGCTGCCAAGTGTCGCCACAGGATTGGCCATAGGCTCGGCGCGCAGATACTGCGCGATCGTGAGCGCCACAAACAGGAAGCCGGTCACCGCAGCAAGCCAAAACATGACCGTAAAGCAGGCAAAACCGACAGCGCGCGAAAATTGCATGACATTTCCACTTCCAGCGTTCCACGTTTTTTCAGGCGTTGCAAGAACCGCCTGCAACAAGCAGCCATGGCATTTGAAGCAGACACGCATTGCCGACCCGATCTCATGCAACATCCGAAACCGCAAATGGTTGCAAGCAGCCACTCTTGACGTCTTCCGCTTTGCGGGGTCCAAAGCACGGTTGAGGCTGGCGCCGGTGCCAAGCCAAAGATCATCGCGGAC
>JANPGC010000220.1:0-5485 GCA_031423755.1 Phyllobacteriaceae bacterium
CCGATCTTCCCCCTTGAGGGGAAGATGTCCGACAGGACAGAAGGGGGTGCCCCGGTGGTGTCCAGAGCCGCTGCTCCATGAACCACAAGATCATCTCCCCGCGTACGCGGAGCATCGCAAAATCCATGCGGTCAAACATGACAGATGCGGAGCTTAAACTTTGGAACGCGGTGCGCGCGCACCGGCTCATGGACCTGTCTTTTCGCAGGCAAATGCCCATCGCTGGTTTCATCGTGGATTTTGCCTGCCCTTCCGGGAAGCTGATCGTTGAACTTGACGGCTCCCATCACGGCGTGCCCGAAAATGCTGAAGCTGACCTGAAAAGAGCGCAGGCGCTTGAGAAACTAGGCTGGACTGTCATCCGTTTCTGGAACGATGACGTCTTGAAAGACATAGACGGAGTTTGCCAGCACATCATCACTGTTGCAGGCTTGGCCGACGCTGCTACGGAGCGCCCATGACCCGCGCCCCATCCTTCGCCTCCACCCTGCAAACCTACATGGCCGCCCGCAACACAAGCGCGGTGACCATCCCCGTCATCCAGCCTGCGGCTCCATTCCTGGACATGGCAGGCGAGGACCTGCGCCGCCGGATATTCCTCACTGAATCCGAGACGGGCGAAACGCTGTGCCTGCGGCCGGAGTTCACCATTCCGGTCTGCCTTGACCACATTGCCAATGGCTCGCACACACCCGCGCGCTATGCCTATCTTGGCGAAGTCTTCCGACAGCGCCGCGCGGGCGGCTCGGAGTTCTATCAGGCGGGCATCGAGGATCTGGGTGACGTGGACATCGCCAGTGCCGACGCCCGTTCGTTGAGCGAAGCCGCTGCCATGGTCCGGCTTGCGGCGCCCAATGCGCAACTTGAAATCCTGCTTGGCGATCAGACGATCTTCGAAGCGGTGTTGAAGGCGCTCGGCCTGCCGCGCGGCTGGCGCATGCGGCTGGCGCGGACATTCGGAAATGCGGCGCTTTTGAAGGAGACACTGACGGCTCTTTCCGGCGAGCGCCCGCTGCCGGATTTGACGCCGGATATGGCAAGACTCGCATCGAAGGGCGATCAAGCCAAGCTCGCCGCCGCCATCGCTGCCGAGATGCAAAGCATAGGCTTCCCCGCCCATGCTGGCCGCTCGCCCGAGGATATTGCGCTCCGGCTGATTGAAAAGACCGAGCTGGCGGCTGTGAAGCTGAGCAAAAAGCAATTTGCCGCGCTGAGCGAGTTCCTTGCAATCCGCGAGTCGCTGGACACTGCCGCCGAACATTTGCAGGCCTTTTCGGCCGCTGCCGGCATCAAACTGGACGGGGCGTTGGAAGCGTTCACCAGACGCGTGGACCGCATGGCAACGCTTGGCCTGCCGCCAAGCGATGTGACCTATGATGCCGCTTTTGGCCGTCCGCTGGATTATTACACCGGCCTTGTCTTCGAAATCCGCCAACGTGGCACAGCCGAGCCGGGCACCAAGCTTGAGGGCGGGGCGCAAAATCCGGCCCTCGCAGGTGGCGGGCGCTATGACAGATTGTTGACGCTGCTCGGCGCGGAAAAGCCGATCCCGGGCGTTGGCTTTTCGCTGTGGCTGGACCGGTTGGAGGCGCTGGCATGACCATCACTATCGCCATCCCGTCCAAAGGCCGGATGAAAGACGACACGCTCGCCGCCTTTGCCAAGGCCGGTCTCGAGGTTTTGCCGCCGAAGGACGCGCGATCCTACCGCACCAAGGCAAAGGACAGGGACGACATCGATATTGCCCTTTTATCTGCCTCCGAAATCGCCCGCGAACTGGTCGCAGGTTCCATCGATTTCGGCGTCACGGGCGAAGATTTGATACGGGAATCTTCTGCCAATTGGGCGGGCAAGATGGAGATTTGCGCGCGGCTTGGCTTTGGGTTGGCAGATGTTGTAGTGGCTGTGCCCGACCATTGGCATGACGTGGAAACCATGGCCGACCTTGACGATGTCGCTGCCGACTTCCGCCACCGTCACGGCCGACGCCTGCGCATCGCCACCAAATATTGGCGGCTGACGCAAGGGTTTTTCAGTCAGTTGCATGGCATTCAGGTCTATCAGATTGTCGAAAGCCTCGGCGCCACGGAAGGCGCGCCCGCGGCCGGTCTTGCCGATCTGATTGTCGATATCACATCGACCGGTTCGACACTGACTGCCAACAGTCTGAAAGTCCTGTCAGATGGTGTGATCCTCAAATCGCAAGCCTGTCTTGTGCTGTCGCGGAAAGATCGCAGCGCTGATGATATGCTGTCGATATCAAGGGTGCTTGAGGCGATCAGGTGAGGAATCTAGAGCGGGTTCGCCGTGCGCTTGGTGTGCCAGCCGGTAAATTTCCAGATGCCGATGACGATCAGCGCCGAGAGGTAGCCGTCCGCTGCATAGTGCCAGCCAAGATGGACCGAGCCGATAAAGATGGTCAGCGCATAAGCTGCGGCGAGCCATTTGAGCACCGCGCCGGCGTGGCGGGCGGCGAGAAACATGAGCACGCAGATGGCATTGTGCATCGAAGGCATGGCAGAAATGCCGGAAATCACACCGTCGGACGAATCGATATAGGCTGCCCAGAGCTGATCGCGGATCATTATGGTTCTGAGTGCGCTTTGGGCATTGACAGCCTCGAGCTGGGCAACCAGCGGCGTGAATTCCGAGACGCCGCCGTAAAGCCGGTCGAAATAGATCGGCCCGGCCGAAGAGAAGGCGACCGCCATAACGCTGCCGATCAAGATCCATGCCATGATGAAAGACAGCAGATAGCGGTGACGCCAGACATTGTGGCCGGGAATGAGCGCGACTGCAGCGGTCGAAGTGAAGATGACCGGGAACCAGAGGTAATAGAACTGGTCGATCTTGACTGTGAAGTCGCCGTAACCGGTGAACGCAGCGATGATTTTCCATGGCGCCTGGCCGAAGTGAATCGCCCGGTCGAAATCTGCAATCGAGGCGTCCCAAACGAAGGGATTGATCGCCGGGATGTTGGATTTGAAGCTCGGAAAGGTGAACATGAACACGCCGACGAGCAAAACAGTCGGCACGGCGCGGACAAGGTTCTGCCGCTTCATCAGCACGTGGAATATATAGTCGATGGTCTGCGAGGCTGACCGCGTCTGCGCAAATTTGGCAATCGTGTGCGCCACGAGGGCAAAACATATCGACAGGCCGCTGAAAGACAGAAGCTGGATGATCGTTATCGCGGTCAGGAGGCTTGGGTTGGGCAGGAACATTGCGCCAAACGAGATGAACAGCAGCGTCAGAAGCACAAAAGCCGCCTGGCCGCTTAGCAGCGGCGTGTTCACGCGGAATCGGTGCCAAGGCGTATCCAGCCGGACAGCGCGCCAGATGGATGGGGCCGGTTTTATCTGCACATTTTCGGACATGGATTCGCGACCTTTTTCACCACCATAAACAGGCCCGGTTAAGACAAAAATAAAGCCCGCAGGCTGGCTGCGGGCTTTTCAGAAAATCAGAGATGTTTGCTTCGGCGTTAAGCGCGCTTTGCATCCACCGAATAGGCACCGGCACCGGAAGCTGCCAAAGCGAGAAAGCCGCCTGCAAGGCCGAGGTTCTTGAAGAACATGATCATCTGCATGCCGCTGGTATCGCCAGCAGCGCCGGCATAGTGGAAAACAAATCCGGTGAACACGCAGAACGCAGCCAGCGCAATGGCAGCCCATTTGGTCTGGAAGCCGACGAGAATGGCAATGCCGGCGACGACTTCAAAAATCGCAGCGGCCCAAGCCAGCAATGTTCCTGCAGGCAGGCCCATGGCCGAAATGTAGCCTGCAGTGCCTTCGATGGCTCCAAACTTGGAAACGCCTGCGGGGATGAAAACGATTGCGAGCAGAATGCGGGCCAGCAAGGTGAGGACGGAATTGGACATTGGGAATACCTTTGTGTTGAGTCTGAAAATGTCTCTAACAAAATAGGATTGCACATAAAAGGCGAACAATCCAGACAGATTGTCAACAGATAATGAACAAAAAGGGCGGCATCGCTGCCGCCCCTCGATTGTAAGAAATGAGCGTTTGGACTTAGAAGTCCATGCCGCCGCCCATGCCGCCCATGCCGCCTGGCATGCCGCCGCCGCCAGCGCCGGAGTCCTTCTTCGGAGCTTCGGCAATCATGGCTTCGGTGGTGACGAGAAGACCGGCAACCGAGGCCGCATCCTGCAATGCAGTGCGGACAACCTTGACCGGATCGACAATGCCCATGACGACCATGTCGCCATATTCACCGGTCTGCGCGTTGTAGCCATAGTTCGGGTTCTTGTTCTCAAGCACCTTGCCGACAACAATCGAGGCTTCCGCGCCTGCGTTCGTTGCGATCTGGCGGGCCGGGGACTGGAGAGCGCGGCGAACGATGTTGATGCCGGCTTCCTGGTCTTCGTTTGCGCCCTTGACCTTGATGTTGACGGACGAGCGCAGCAGAGCCGAACCGCCGCCAGCGACAATGCCTTCTTCGACAGCAGCGCGGGTTGCGTTGAGCGCGTCATCAACGCGGTCCTTCTTTTCCTTGACTTCGACTTCGGTCGAACCGCCGACCTTGATGACGGCAACGCCGCCGGCAAGCTTGGCAAGACGTTCCTGCAGCTTTTCCTTGTCGTAGTCAGAGGTGGTCTCTTCGATCTGGCCCTTGATCTGGGCAACGCGGGCGGTAATTTCCGCCTTCTTGCCAGCGCCGTCGATGATGGTGGTGTTTTCCTTCGAGATCGAAATCTTCTTGGCGCGGCCAAGCATGGCGAGCGTCACGTTTTCGAGCTTGATGCCGATATCTTCGGAAATAACCTGACCGCCGGTCAGGATCGCGATGTCTTCAAGCATCGCCTTGCGGCGATCGCCAAAGCCCGGCGCCTTGACAGCGGCAATCTTGAGGCCGCCACGCAGCTTGTTGACAACGAGCGTGGCAAGAGCCTCGCCTTCGACGTCTTCTGAGATGATGACGAGCGGCTTGGAGGTCTGGACCACAGCTTCAAGGATCGGCAGCATGGCCTGAAGGTTCGACAGCTTCTTCTCGTGGAGAAGGATGTAGGCATCGTCGAGATCAGCAACCATCTTGTCGGCGTTGGTCACGAAGTATGGCGACAGGTAGCCGCGGTCAAACTGCATGCCTTCGACGACTTCGAGTTCGGTCTCGGCGGTCTTGGCTTCCTCAACGGTGATGACGCCTTCGTTGCCGACCTTCTGCATTGCCTTGGCAATCATCTCGCCAATGGTCGTCTCGCCGTTGGCCGAAATTGTTCCAACCTGGGCAACTTCTTCCGATGTCTTGATCTTCTTGGCCTTCTTGATGAGATCGGCAACGACCTCGGCAACAGCCAGATCAATGCCGCGCTTCAGATCCATCGGGTTCATGCCGGCGGCAACAGCCTTGCCGCCTTCCTGAACGATGGACTGGGCGAGAACGGTGGCAGTCGTCGTGCCATCGCCAGCGATGTCATTGGTCTTGGACGCGACTTCGCGCAGCATCTGCGCGCCCATGTTCTCGA
>JANPGC010000221.1:0-3880 GCA_031423755.1 Phyllobacteriaceae bacterium
GAAAAGGGCTGGATCCAGCAGCGCATCGAAGGGCCGGACAAGGCCATCGAATTCACTGCGATGGGCAAGAAGGCCATCCTGCAAAAGCTGATCGAAGCGGAAGGGTTCGAGCAGTTCATCGACGTGAAATACAAGGGCACCAAACGCTTCGGGCTTGATGGCGGCGAGGCGCTGATTCCGGCGCTGGAGCAGATCGTCAAGCGCGGCGGCAATCTTGGCCTGAAGGAAATCATCCTCGGCATGGCCCATCGCTGCCGCCTCAATGTGCTCACCCAGTTCATGGGCAAGCCGCACCGCGCCGTGTTCCACGAGTTCAAGGGAGGCTCCTACGCGCCGGAGGAGGTCGAAGGCTCAGGTGACGTGAAGTATCATCTTGGCGCTTCCTCGGACCGTGAGTTCGACGGCAACAAGGTGCATCTGTCGCTGACCGCCAATCCCTCGCATCTGGAAATCGTCAATCCCGTCGTCATGGGCAAAGCCCGCGCCAAGCAGGACCAGATGGCGACTGTCTGGGAGGGCGACATCATTCCGCTTCGTGAAAGAGTGAAAGTCATGCCGCTGCTGCTGCATGGTGATGCGGCCTTTGCCGGTCAGGGCGTGGTGGCGGAAATCCTCGGCCTGTCCGGCCTTCGCGGCCACCGCGTTGGCGGCACCGTGCATTTCATCATCAACAACCAGATCGGCTTTACGACGAATCCGCGTTTCTCGCGCTCATCGCCGTATCCGTCCGATGTCGCCAAGATGATCGAAGCGCCGATTTTCCACTGCAATGGCGATGATCCGGAAGCGGTGGTGTTCGCCACCAAGATTGCCGTCGAATACCGGATGAAGTTCCACAAGCCGGTCGTCATCGACATGTTCTGCTACCGCCGCTACGGCCACAATGAGGGCGATGAGCCGGCGTTCACCCAGCCGATCATGTACAAGAACATCCGCGCGCATAAAACCACCGTGCAGATCTACAGTGCCAAGCTGATTGCCGAAGGGGTTATCACTGAAGGCGAGTTCGAGCAGATGAAGGCCGATTGGCGCGCCAAGCTCGAGATCGAATATGAGGCCGGCCAGGCCTACAAGCCGAACAAGGCTGACTGGCTCGACGGCGTCTGGTCGGGCCTGCGCTCGGCCGATGCGGTCGATGATCCGCGCCGCGGCAAGACGGCGGTGCCGCTGAAGCAGCTCAAGGAAATCGGCAAGGTTCTGACAACGCTGCCGGCGGGCTTCAACGCGCACAAGACGGTGCAGCGGCTTCTCGAAACCCGTGCCAAAATGATGGAAAGCGGCGAGGGCCTGGACTGGGCGATGGGCGAGGCACTGGCGTTCGGCTCGCTCTGTATTGACGGTCACAAGATCCGCCTTTCGGGGCAGGATTGCGAACGCGGCACGTTCTCGCAGCGCCATTCGGTGCTTTACGATCAGGACACCGAAGACCGCTTCATACCGCTGGCCGAACTGTCGCCTTCACAAGCCCGGTTTGAAGTCATCAATTCGATGCTGTCGGAAGAGGCGGTGCTTGGCTTCGAGTATGGCTATTCGCTCGCCCGCCCAAACGCGCTGACCCTGTGGGAAGCGCAGTTCGGCGATTTCGCCAATGGCGCGCAAGTGCTGTTCGACCAGTTCATCTCGTCGGGCGAGCGCAAATGGCTGCGCATGTCCGGCCTCGTCTGCCTGTTGCCGCATGGCTACGAAGGACAAGGGCCGGAGCATTCGTCGGCCCGTCTCGAACGCTTCCTGCAAATGTGTGCGGAAGACAATATGCAAGTGGCCAACGTCACAACGCCGGCGAATTATTTCCACATCCTTCGCCGCCAGATGCGTCGTGATTTCCGCAAGCCGCTGATCCTGATGACACCGAAGTCGCTGCTGCGCCACAAGCGCGCGGTCTCGACATTGGCCGAGCTCTCCGGCGAATCCACCTTCCATCGTCTGCTGTGGGATGATGCGCAATATCTCAAGGACCAGCCGATCCAGCTGGTGAAGGATTCCAAGATCCGCAGGGTCGTACTGTGCTCAGGCAAGGTCTATTATGATCTTTACGAGGATCGCGAAAGGCGCGGCATCAACGACGTCTATCTGTTGCGGGTCGAACAGCTTTATCCGTTCCCGGCCAAGGCATTGATCACCGAACTGTCGCGCTTCAAGAATGCCGAGATGGTCTGGTGTCAGGAAGAGCCGAAGAATATGGGCGCGTGGTCGTTTATTGACCCGTACCTCGAATGGGTGCTCGCCCATATCGACGCCAAGCACCAGCGCGTGCGCTATACCGGCCGCCCTGCTTCTGCATCGACGGCGACCGGCCTGATGTCCAAGCATCTGGCGCAGCTGCAGGCGCTGCTTGAAGATGCCTTGGGAAGCTGAGATGAACCTGCTTACTTCTATCAAACAAACCGATCTGGAAAACGAAAAATGGCCACTGAAATCCGCGTTCCGACCCTAGGCGAATCCGTCTCCGAGGCGACCATCGGCAAATGGCTGAAGAAGGCCGGCGATGCCGTCAAGGCCGACGAGGTGCTGCTGGAGCTGGAAACCGACAAGGTCTCCATTGAAGTTCCGTCACCCGCCGCCGGTGTTCTGTCCGAAATCACCGTCAAGGAAGGCGATACGGTCGCGCCCGGCGGTTTGCTTGGCATGATTGCCGAAGGCGCGGGCGCTGCGCCTGCTGCCCCGGTCAAGGCCGCCGCACCAGCCGCTGTTGCAGCCCCAGCCGCTCCGGCTGCCGCCGTTCCGCCCGCGCCGTCCGCAGCCAAGATGATGGCTGACAGCGGTGTCAGCGTTGAGGCCGGTTCGGGCAAGCGCGGCCAGGTGCTGAAGGGCGATGTGATCGATGCCATCGCAAAAGGCCCGGCGCCCGCTGCCGCTGCACCCGCCGCCGCCCCTGTCATCCCTGCCGCGCCACGCGCCGCCTCTGCCGCTGACGATGCCTCGCGCGAAGAGCGCGTGCGCATGACCAAGCTGCGCCAGACCATCGCCCGCCGACTGAAAGAATCGCAGAACACCGCCGCCACGCTCACCACCTTCAACGAAGTGGACATGAGCGCGGTAATGGATCTGCGCAACCGCTACAAGGACCTGTTTGAAAAGAAGCATGGCGTCAAGCTCGGCTTCATGGGCTTCTTCACCAAGGCGGTCACCTATGCGTTGAAAGAAGTTCCCGCGGTCAACGCCGAGATCGACGGCACGGACATCATCTACAAGAACTACGCCCACATCGGCGTCGCCGTCGGCACAGACCGCGGCCTCGTTGTGCCGGTGGTGCGCAATGCCGACAAGATGACCATCGCCGAAGTCGAGAAGGATATCGGGCGTCTTGGTAAAATGGCGCGTGATGGCCAGCTGCAACTGTCCGACATGCAGGGCGGCACCTTCACCATCTCCAATGGCGGCGTCTACGGCTCGCTGATGGGCACGCCGATCCTCAACGCGCCACAGTCCGGCATCTTGGGCATGCACAAGATCCAGGAGCGTCCGGTTGTCGTTGCGGGGCAGATCGTCATCCGTCCGATGATGTATCTCGCACTCACCTACGATCACCGCATCATCGACGGCAAGGAAGCGGTGACGTTCCTTGTGCGGGTCAAAGAGAGCCTGGAAAATCCGGAGCGTCTGGTGCTGGATTTGTGATCGAATTTCTTCTGCAGGCTGTTGTCTATGGGATTGCTGCCATTTTTGTTGTGGTATGCGTTAGAAATATCTTTTGGTATTTTTCCGCAGCAGGTAGCGAGCACAGGGCGAAACTGAAAGCCGAACGAGCTAAAATTTATGCTTCGCGTCGCGAATTATTACTTAATGGTGAAGCATGGTTGGTCGAAACCAGAGAAACGGTGGTGCTTCGTAACAAGAAAAACGGACGACGAGTGATTATGCTAGGACGTGGCTGGGAAGA
>JANPGC010000222.1:0-3205 GCA_031423755.1 Phyllobacteriaceae bacterium
GTGCGCATCGGCGGCCTTGAAGCCTTCGCCGACGACATCCGCATCCCGTTGAAATATGGTGTTGACCAATGTGTTGGCGACACGATCTGCGCCGGTGGCATCCTCTATGGCCAGCGCGGCATCCCGGTGCTGCTCGACTTCTGCAAGGACATTCGCGAAGTCGCCGAGCCCGGCGCATGGCTTTTGAACTACGCCAACCCGATGGCGATGATGACCTGGGCGGCGCTCGATCATGGCGGCGTCAACACGGTCGGCCTGTGCCACGGCGTGCAGAACGGCCATCGCCAGATCGCCCGCGCCCTTGGGCTGCCAATGGAGGAAATCGACATCCAGTGCTCCGGCATCAACCACCAGACGTGGTATCTCGACATCCGCCACAATGGCCGCAAGATCAGCCGCGAGGAACTCACTGCGGCTTTCGAGCGTCACCCTGTCTTCTCGCAGCAGGAGAAAGTGCGCATTGATGTGCTCAAGCGCTTCGGCTTCTACTCAACCGAATCCAACGGGCACCTGTCCGAATATCTGCCATGGTACCGCAAGCGGCCGGATCAGATAATGGACTGGATTTCCATGGATGAGTGGATCCATGGCGAGACCGGCGGGTACCTGCGTTACTCTACCGAGAACCGCAATTGGTTCGAAGAGGACTTCCCGAAATTCCTCGATGAGGCTGGTGCTCCGCTTTCCAATTACGTCCGCACGGACGAGCATGCCTCGCACATACTTGAGGCAATGGAGACAGGCCGTACCTATCGCGGGCACTTCAACGTCAAGAACGGCGGCGTCATCAAAAACCTGCCGGCCGACTGCATCATTGAAAGCCCCGGCTTCATCGACCGTTTCGGCATCAACATGGTCGAAGGCGTCACTCTGCCCGACGCCTGCGCCGCGACTTGCATGGCATCCATCAACGTCCAGCGCATGAGCGTAAAGGCGGCGATGACCGGCGACGTCGAGCTGTTGAAACAGGCCGTCCTGCACGACCCGCTGGTCGGCGCAATCTGCACGCCGGAGGAAGTCTGGCAGATGGTTGATGAAATGCTGGTCGCCCAGGCGCAATGGCTGCCGCAATATGTTGACGGCATCCCGGCAGCAAAAGAGCGGCTGAAGAACCCGAAGGTGAAGACCCGCGAATGGACGGGCGCGGCGCGGCTTGATGTCCGCTCGGTCACCGAGCTTCGCGACGCCAAGAAGGCGAAGGCTGCCTCCGAAGGGCATGGGCTCGGCACCAAGGTCATGGGGTGATAGAACGCTGAAATTCCGGCCCAGTTCGCGTAGCTTGCAGGCTTGGCCGGACAAGGCCTAGTCTTGCCGAAATTGATTCTGGCTTTCGGAGCGGACAGGAATGCCAACCGGCGCGCGGCGACTAAACTTCCTGTCCATCGGCGAGTGCATGGTCGAATTGTCCGGCGGCGGCGAAGGGCTGTTCCGCATGGGCTTTGCGGGCGACACTTTGAACACAGCCTGGTATGCCCGCGCTCGCCTTGGTGACAATTGGGATGTTGCCTATTTCACTGCGGTTGGCGATGACCGCTACTCCAGGGCGATGATGGAGTTTCTGGATGGCAATGGCATATCAACGCGTCTTGTGCAGGTCATTCCCGGCAAACGGCCCGGCCTCTATATCATCCACCAAGAAGCGGGGGACCGGCACTTCACCTATTGGCGCGACAATTCCGCCGCCCGGCTTTTGGCCGATGATGCCGAACATCTTCTCAACGCCACATCCAAGGCCGACGCGATCTACTTTTCAGGGATAACTCTCGCCATTCTAAAGTCCGCCCGCCGCGAAGAATTGCTGGCTGTGCTCGAAGGTGCACGCCAGAAAGGGGCGCTTGTCGCCTTCGACCCGAACATTCGCCCCGCCCTTTGGCCGGATGTTTCTGCCATGAGACAAGTCATCACCGAAGCCGCTTCGATCAGCAGCATTGTTCTGCCGACATTCAACGATGATGCGCCATTTTTCGGCGACCGCTCGCCCGAACAAACTGTCTCGCGCTACCTTGCAGCGGGCGCAGGCGAAGTCGTTGTCAAAAATGGCCCGAACCCGGTTCATGTTTCGACCGGGCATATCAGTGTCTTCCTGTCCGTCGAGGAAGTGGACCAAGTGGTTGACGCCACCGGTGCCGGCGACGCGTTCAATGGGGCCTATCTTGCCGCCCGGCTTCGGGGCGAGGAACCGGAAACAGCGGCCCGGGCGGCATCGCGCATGGCGGCAAAAGTGATCCGGCATCAAGGCGCTTTGATTTCAGACACTTGACGAAGCGCGAAATGACAGACGCCGGCGTGTGGCACTTTGAAAAAACCGGCCAACGCCTCGTCGTTCCGGGGCCTCAAAGCGGAACCCGGAATGACGATAATTTGGGGTTTTTTCCAGCAAAAACAGCGGCTTGCCACATTCACGACGTATCCGGCCCGTTGACCAAATCCCGCGCCAGCCCGTGGCATTCACGCAGCACATCATCGACCGCGTGAATGGACCGCTGCCGCCAGCCGGGCGGCAGGCCGGGGCGGAAGATTGAAAGTCGGGTGCGGCGCCTGGCATTGAGCAGGATGTCACGCCGCGCCTGCCATCTTGCGAGGCGGCGGGCTTGTTTGGGGATGTCGCCAAGGGCGTGGCGAAGTGCGCGCAGGCGGGAGAAGAGCAGCGCGGCGTTCACGGGCTCGTCAGCATCGGAACCATGCGGCGCGTCGAATTCCGGATCGTAGGAACTGTCAAAGCTGAAGCGCGGCAAGGCGTTGTTGTCGTAGTCGTCGAGGTCGAAATGTTTGAGCGGATCGAAGAGGTTGAAGGATGGGATTTTTGATGCGCTCGCCTCGCCGAAACCTGCCAGACCGGCCGGAAGCGGACGCGAGGCGCGCGGTTTCAGCGACAACTTGTATGCGGCGATGAGGATGAGGCGGCGGACGGCGGATTCTGCCGGGCGCAGGATAAGCATGATGGCGGCGTAGAGGTGGCGCGGGAGCGTGAAGATGAAGGTGCTGGCGTCGGGGCGCAGTCCCCTCTCCGTCACGGGCGTTGCCCGCGACACCTCTCCCCAAAGGGGCGAGGTTAAAGCTGCGGCGCTTGGTACAAACTCGGCGCTTTTAACCTCACCCCGCTTGCGGGGAGAGGTGTCGGCGAAGCCGACGGAGAGGGGACTGCGGCTGGCCATGGTCAACATCGCAAACATCATGGCGACAATCTTGTGGAGCGCCTCGCTGT
>JANPGC010000223.1:0-7799 GCA_031423755.1 Phyllobacteriaceae bacterium
AAGGAAAACGCCAAGGTTCTGGCCGAAACGCTGGTGGCAAACGGTTTTGCCATCGTCTCCGGCGGAACTGACACACATTTGATGCTGGTTGACCTTCGCCCGAAGGATCTGACAGGCAAGGCATCGGAAGCTGCCATGGGCCGCGCCTTCATCACCTGCAACAAGAACGGCGTGCCGAACGATCCGCAAAAGCCGACCATCACCTCCGGCATCCGCCTCGGAACTCCGGTCGGCACGACGCGCGGCTTCGGCAAGGCTGAGTTCATCGAAGTCGGCAACCTGATCACCGAAGTGCTCGACGGCCTGAAAGCCGCCAACTCCGACGACGCCAACGCCGCCGTCGAAGCGCGCGTCAAGGAAAAGGTCATGGCACTGACGGATCGCTTCCCGATCTACCCGCATCTGGGATAAGTATCGCCGGAAACGATTCCCGGAGGCTCCATGCGCTGTCCCTACTGCCAGTCACCCGACACGCAAGTGAAGGACTCGCGTCCCGCTGAAGACAACAACGCCATCCGCCGTCGCCGAGTCTGCCCCGATTGCGGCGGGCGGTTTACGACGTTTGAACGGGTGCAGCTGCGCGAATTGATGGTGGTCAAGAAAAGCGGCCGCAAAGTCCTGTTCGACCGCGAGAAACTGCACCGTTCCTTCGAAATCGCCCTGCGCAAACGCCCTGTTGATGAAGACCGCATCGAGCGCGCCGTGTCAGGCATCGTTCGCCAACTCGAAAGCTCGGGCGAGGCCGAAGTGCCCTCAACCGACATCGGAACCATGGTGCTTGAGGCCTTGAAGCGCATCGATCACGTTGCCTTTGTCCGCTACGCCTCCGTCTACCGCGACTTCGCCGAGCCGAAGGACTTCCGCGATCTGCTGGGCGAACTGGGCGACGACGGACCGGTGGCCGGGGACGACAGTTGACCGTCGATCGTCATACCGACCACCGCTTCATGGCCGCAGCCATCCGCCATGCGAGGATGAACCTTGGCCGCACGGGAACCAATCCATCCGTCGGAACACTTCTGGTAAACGCTGGAATGATCGTCGGGCGAGGGGTTACCGCAATCGGCGGGCGTCCACACGCAGAGACCGAGGCGATTGCGGAAGCGGGCGAACTTGCTCGCGGTTCGACAGCCTATGTGACCCTCGAACCCTGCGCCCATCATGGCCGAACTCCGCCCTGCGCCGAGGCGTTGGTAACGGCGGGCGTCTCGCGTGTGGTAATCGCAGCAAGCGATCCTGACCCGCGCGTGTCCGGCAAGGGCGCGAAGATTTTGCGTGACGCCGGGATTGAAGTTGTCGAAGGCATTCTTGCAGCGGAAGCAATTGAGGGCCTGTCCGGCTATCTGACTCGATCCATGAAGAAGCGTCCCGAAGTGACTCTGAAACTTGCCGTTTCCGCCGACGGCATGATCGGCCGTCGAGGCGATGGGCAGGTGGCCATCACGGGCGAAATCTCACGGCGCATGGTCCACATGATGCGCGCGCAGTCCGACGCGATCATGGTTGGCGCAGGCACAGTCGCCGCCGATAACCCGGAGTTGACGTGCCGCTTGCCGGGACTCGCGAAACGTTCGCCGATCCGGATTGTGTTGGACGGCAAATTGAGCATGGCCGCGACGTCGAAGCTGGCAACGTCCGCCCGTGAGGTCCCGGTCTGGATTGCCGGACTTGCATCAGCAGACATCGCCAAACGTACCAGTCTCGAAGCCGCCGGCTGCCGCATCTTGTCCTGCGAGGATCATCGCGGCAGCGTCGCCTTGCCCGAACTGCTGGACGATTTGGGTGCCGAAGGCATCTCATCGCTGATGCTCGAAGGCGGCGCTCAAACGGCACGAAGCTTTATCGACGAAGGCTTGGTGGACAGGATCGTTCTGTTCCAGTCTGACTTGTTGGTTGGCGACAGCGGAGTGGGTTCACCGGTCTTGTCCACGCAGCTGCCTGATGGGTTTATACTGGTGAGAGAAGAAACCTGCGGCTCCGATGTGCGCCGCGATTATGTGAAAGTGTAGTGGATGTTCACCGGAATAGTGACCGACGTTGGCACACTCGACAGGAAGACCAAGCTGCCCGAAGGCCTGCGGTTGCGCATCAACACGGCATACGACCCGAAGAGCATTGCCATAGGCGCGTCGATTTCTTGCTCCGGAACCTGTCTGACCGTCGTCGCACTGCCGGAAGATGGCTCGAACGCCCGCTGGTTTGAAGTCGAGGCTTGGGAAGAGGCATTGCGGCTGAGCACCGCCGCATCGTGGGAGGCCGGACAGCGCATCAATCTGGAACGCGCGCTGAAAGTCGGAGACGAACTCGGCGGCCACATCGTCTCCGGGCACGTCGACGGCATGGCCGAAATCCTGTCGGTCAAACCCGAAGGCGAGGCGGTGCGCTACACGATCCGCGCCCCGCACGCTCTCGCGAAATTTGTCGCGCCAAAGGGCTCAATCGCACTTGATGGCACGTCGCTCACCGTCAATGCCGTCAAAGGCGATGATTTCGACGTTTTGATTATCAAGCACACGCTCGAAGTGACCACATGGGGCGAGCGCAAGGCAGGCGATATGCTGAATTTCGAGGTCGACACCATGGCGCGTTACGCGGCGCGGCTTGCGGAAGCGGGCAAAGAAGCCTAATCGACCACCAACCTGCAAAATCCACAAAACCTGCGCACCTCCCGGCGCAGCCGGAGCCTTTTTCAATGAGCAAAAAACACAAGAAACCGCATCTTTTGATCGTCGAGGCGCGCTTTTATGACGACATGGCCGATGCCATGCTGGATGGCGCGAAGTCGGCGCTCGATGCGGCGGAAGCCACCTATGATGTCGTGACTGTCATGGGCGCACTGGAAATCCCCGCTGCCATCACGTTCGCGCTGATCGGCGAGGAAGAGGGCGGCACCAAGTATGACGGTTTTATCGCACTCGGAATGGTCATCCGCGGCGAAACTTACCATTTTGATATTGTCGCCAACGAATCCTCGCGCGCGCTGATGGACCTTTCGGTTGATGCCGCAATCGCCATCGGCAACGGCATTCTGACTGTCGAAAACGACGAGCAAGCCTGGCGGCGTGCCAGGAAAACCGAGCTCGACAAGGGCGGCTTTGCCGCGCGCGCGGCGCTCAAGATGATTGCCCTCAAGAAGCATTTCGGAGCCTGATCTTGAACACAGCAGATCCGAAAGCATCAAGCGTCCGCCCGGCCAACAAACGCGGTGCCGCGCGGCTTGCCGCCGTGCAGGCGCTTTACCAAATGGACGTCGCAGGCGTCGGCATTCTTGAAATCGTCACCGAATACGAGACCTACCGGCTTGGTCAGGAACTCGATGGTGCGCAATATCTTGAGGCCGATCCGCAATGGTTCCGGCTGATCGTTGCAGGCGTCGTTGACGGCCAAAAGAAACTCGACCCCATCATCCATGACGCGCTGACGGACGACTGGCCGCTGTCGCGCCTCGACACAACCTTGCGCGCGATCCTGCGGGCAGGGGCCTTTGAGCTGACCGCCAAGCAGGATGTGCCGGTAGCGGTGATTGTTTCCGAATATGTCGATATCGCCAAGGCGTTTTTCGATGGCGAGGAACCCAAGCTCGTCAATGCCGTGCTCGACCGCGTCGCGCGCAAGGAACGCGGGCCGAAGGTGTAAGCACCATGACCGTTGCACCGCTGCCGGAAGCCAAGAAAGCCGCCCTTATCCTTGCCGCCGCGCAGGCTGTCATCGGCTCCGTGCCAGCAATTGCCATTTCTCTGGGTGCTCTGGCCGGTGTCTATCTGTTGGGGCCGGATAAGTCGCTGGCCACCGCCCCGGTGTCTGGCTACACCATCGGCGTTGCCGTCGGTGCGCTTCCGGCGGCCTGGCTTGCCCGCACGCTAGGCCAGAAACAAGCGTTCATGTCGGGCTCTCTGGTCACTTCGCTGGCCGGCGCGCTGGCAGCTTTATCGCTGTTTCAAGGTTCCTTCTGGCTGTTTGTCGGCTCACTCCTGCTGCTCGGTACCGGCGGCGCTTTCGCTCAAGCATACCGCTTCGCCGCCGCCGACAATTCGCCGACATCCTTCAAGCCAAACGCCATCTCCTGGGTGCTCGGCGGCGGCGTGGTCTCGGCGGTGCTTGGCGCGCAGGCGGTGATTCTGACCAAGGACCTATTCCTGCCCGTGCAATTTGCCGGGGCTTATATGGTGATAATTCTGTTCGGGCTGGCCGGTTTTGCCGTGCTTTCGCGGCTTGAACTCCAGTCCCCGCTGCCGAAAGCCACCGGTGTGCCGCAAGGCACAGGAAGGCCGTTGCGGGAAGTCATCGCCCAGCCACGCTTTATTGTCGCCCAGATTTGTTCGGTCGGCTCCTATACGTTGATGAGCCTTGTCATGACCGGCGCTCCGCTCGCGATGGTTGGCTGCGGCTTCTCGGTCAATGAGGCAACGCTTGGCATTCAATGGCATGTGCTGGCCATGTTCGCCCCCAGCTTTTTCACAGGCAGCCTGATCGCCCGCTTCGGTCGCGAAAAGGTCGTCGCTGCCGGCCTGTTGATCTTGATGGCTTGCGCAGTGGTCGCGCTATCTGGCCTCCATTTGTGGAATTTCTGGCTCGCGCTCATCCTGCTTGGGCTGGGTTGGAACTTCGGCTTCATCGGCGCGACCGCCATGGTCACAGACTGCTATCGCCCGGAGGAGAAGAACAAGGTCCAAGGCTTCCACGATTCAGTGTTGTTTGGCTCCGTCGCCTGCGCCTCGCTACTGTCCGGCAAGATATTCCTCGTCTGGGGCTGGAACGCGCTGAACTATATGATTTTGCCGGTGACAGCGCTGTGTTTGGTCGCGCTGGTGTGGGTGGTGACGACAAAGCGGGTGGTGGTGGCTTGAGCGAGGTGGCTTTTCCGCAGAGATTAAAAACAGCTTTCAATGCTCGCGTCCGGGATTTATTCGCGCTTGAAACCCGGGCTGCCGCCGCTTGGCGGCAGTCCGGCGGACTGTAACACCATGGTGTCAGTTGTTTGCGGTCAGCGGGTCAATGATCTGCCGGACCTCGGTAATGCGGGCGAACGGAATGCCGCTGAGACTTGCATGTTTCTTGATTTCATCCTCGCTGTCGGCGAGGTAGATGCAGAACGTCTTTTCGCCCGTCACATAGGAGTGCTGCCATTGGATTGTTGGTCCGATGCTGGCCAGCGCCTTATTCGAAGCCCGCGCTGCCCCGCAAAGTTCAGTCACCGAGAAATCGCCGATACCGGGAATATCACGTTCAATCATGTAGCGTTTCATGTTGATGCATCCTTTTCGATAGGGTTGCCGGTTTGCAAAAACATACTGCGCCGCATGGACGCAAATCCATAACTCAAATTTCTTTAGCTGTGCAAAGCTGGCCTTTAGCAGCGCAGCTTGATATTTTGTGAGATAAAGATATCCTTTATCAAATGACCGCGGCGTCTCATCTGAAGTCATTACAAGCGTTGGACATGGCGATCCGCGAAGGCTCGCTGAAAGAAGCCGCCGACCGTTTGGGAATTACGCCTGCTGCCGTCGGCCAGCGCATTCGTGCGCTTGAGGACTTTTTGGGTACGGACCTTTTGTTGAGAGGCCGCTCCGGGCTGATGCCGACGCCGGAACTCGACCGGGCGCTGCCGGATTTGCGTCAGGCATTCGATGCCTTGGGTCGTGTGACAGAAACGCTCGATTTCCAACGGGTAAGTGAAATCCACATTGTTGCCGATCCTGATTGGGCGGAGCTTTGGCTCATGCCGCGTTTGCCTGATTTTCGCAGCGGACATCCCAACATCCTGTTTTGCATTAATGGGGCAGGCGATGTCCCGCTGCGGCTTGGCACACCGGATTTGCGCGTCATTTACGGTAGCGAGCCTGGTGAGGTCCTATACACGGACGTAATCGTCCCCGTTACAGGACCTGACAACATTCGCCGCATAACCGGCAGCGATCCTGCCCAGCAAATGGAAGGGATGCCGCTTCTGCATCTCAATTCGCATCAGGATGGAGTAAACTGCCCCGGTTGGGTGGAATGGTTCGAGCGGTACGGCCATCGCAAAAAGGGCATGGACAGGGGAGTGCGCTATCCAAATGCGCGGCTCGCTCTTGAAGCAGTACGGCAGAATGTAGGCTTTCTTGTCTGTGGCCTTTCGTTGCTTCTTTCCGAGCTTGAGACAGGAGCTGTTGTACCGCCGTTTCCCATGCAGGAGCATCTAGCCGCGCCGCATCCATACCGGTTGAGAACGCGGACGGAATCTGTCAATCGCCCTCAATTGCAAAGGTTCCTGGGATGGCTGCGAGAGGAAGCCAGCGTTACCCGGCGCACAATTGACAAGCTGACCGGCAGATAGAAGCAGAACTCCATTGCTGTCGCATGTCGGCCAGCGCATTCCGAGAATTGCAAATTCCATTGATGGTTACATTTCTGAAGCCTAACTCCCCACTCCGGGAGGAACCCTGAAATGACAGAACAACTGCCGCCGCTCACAATGTCGGAGGCTGACATGCGCGCCATGATGGACGAGGTCGGTGCGATGATTGTCGACCATTTTGTCCATCTTCCCGAAAAGCCCGTGACGCGGCCATCGACGCTGGAGGCGCTGAGCGCGGGGCTTCATGAGAGCATGCCAATCCGGCCAACGCCGCCATCCGAATTGTTGGAGCAGGTGCGCAGCTTTGTGCTCGCCGAGATGACACATCAAGACCATCCGCGCAATTTCGCCTTTGTGCCAGGGCCCAGCAATTTCATCGGCGCTATGGCGGACGCGCTGTCGTCAGCATTCAACATTTTTTGCGGCGGCTGGATTGGTCCTTCTGGGACTGCGCAGATCGAGCTGATCACAATAGAATGGCTGCGCCAGCTCTTCGACATGCCCGGTAATGCCGGCGGCCTGTTCATCAGCGGCGGGTCAATGGCAAATCTTACAGGCCTCGCGGTCGCCCGCCATGAAATGCTCGCCAACAACCCGAACAATGCGACGATATATTTCTCCGACCAGACCCATTCGTCAGTCGCCAAGGGGCTGAAAATTCTTGGCTTCCAGCAATATCAGCTGCGCAAAATAGCGTCTGGACCGGACTATCGGCTGCCGATGGAGGCGCTGAGGGCGAAGGTTTCTGCCGACCGCCAGCAGGGCCTCGTACCATTCTGCATCGTCGCCAATGCCGGAACCACCAACACTGGCACCGTCGATCCACTAAACGAGATAGCCGATTTCTGCGCTGCCGAAGGTCTTTGGATGCATGTGGACGGCGCATACGGCGGCAACGCGGCGATCAGTACTCTGGGCAAAGAGGCGCTCCCAGGCATAAACCGTGCGGATTCGCTGGCCATCGATCCGCACAAATGGCTGTTCCAGCCTTACGAGATCGGCTGTGTTCTGGTGCGCGACAGGACTGCGTTGAAGGAGACGTTCAAGGTTTCTGCCGAATATCTCAAGATCATCGAAGCCAGCGCCGAGCAGCCGAATTTCAGTGACTACGGCGTCCAACTGACGCGCGGCTTCCGGGCGCTGAAACTGTGGATGTCAATGAAGGCATTTGGCATCGAGGCCTTCCAAGAGGCTATCGACGGTGGAATCACGCGGGCGCGGACAGTGCAGGCATTGTTGGAGCGCGACAAATGCTGGCAGATCATAACGCCCGCGCAGCTTGGCATCGTCACGTTCCGTTATATCAAACAGGGTCTCAGCGAAGAGGCACTGGACAGCCTTAATTCGCGTATTTCATCTGAGCTTATACTGTCAGGCTTTGCGATGCTGAGCCCGACTGTACTCTCCGGCAGAACCGTACTGCGCATGTGCATGATCAACCCGCGCACGACGGAGTATGACA
>JANPGC010000224.1:0-6794 GCA_031423755.1 Phyllobacteriaceae bacterium
ATGGCCGGTGTCAAACGCCTCGATCTCGGGCTTGACGCCCAGCGCGGTCATCATGGCGCCCATGGCGCGCAGCATGCCGGGCGTGTTGGTCATCACATAATCGGCTTCGTTGAAATTCATCGTGCCGCAGTCGAGCGTGCAGATTTCCGGCAGGCACTGGCGGATATGCTCCATCCGGTTCGACGCGCCGCCCATGTCGGTAGAGCGCTCTTGAAGGGGAAGCGGAGATTCCGGCGGGCCGAACACCATGTCGCCGCCCATGCCAGCGGTGAGGTTCAGCACCATATCCACATTGGCCTCGCGGATGCGCTCGGTCACTTCGCGGTAGAGATGCACATCGCGGCGCGGCTTGCCGGTGTCCGGGTCGCGCACATGGCAATGCACGATGGCAGCACCGGCCTTGGCAGCATCTATGGCCGCCTCGGCGATTTGCTTCGGCGAGCGCGGCACGTGCGGCGAGCGGTCCTGCGTTCCGCCAGAACCCGTAACTGCACAGGTGATGAAAACCTCGCGGTTCATGGAAAGCGGCATCAAATCCTCCAAGTCAGGCCTGCCTGAACATGCCTGACTTGCAAAGGCACGCTTTGCACATTACGAATTAAAATTGATGAAAAGCGAAAAACCATCAATCTTTCAGCCGGAAAATGCGCCTCTCGACGTGACGTTCCTTGTCCTGCCGGGCGCGTCGCTGCTGTGCGTCGCATCGACGATAGACCCATTGCGCGCCGCCAACCGTATCGCCGGTGAAGCGCTCTACCGCTGGACCATTGTCTCGCCGGACGGCGCAAACGCTGAAACCACCAGCGGATTGCCAATCGTCGTCTCCGGCAAGTTCAACGCCAACGCCCGTCACGAAGTGCTCATCGTTATTGCCGGATTCGGCACTGCGACATATGCAAAGGGAACCTTCATCGCCGGTCTCGCCAAGGCCGGACGCCGCGCCCGCGCTGTTGGCGGCATTGAAGCGGGAACGTGGCTCCTCGGGCACGCAGGGCTGCTCGAGGGCCATGCTGCCACAACGCATTTTGAGGATCTGGAAGACTTTCGCGCGGCGTTTCCAAGCTCCAAAATCCGCTCGGATCGCTTCGTCATGGATGGGCCTGTCTTCACCTGCGGCGGCGCTTCGCCAGCGCTTGATCTGATGTTGCAACTGATCCGCTTGCGTCAGGGCATGGGCCTCGCCCTCAATGTTGCCTCCGTGTTTATCTACGAACAATCACGCGCTTCTTCCGAAATGCAGCCGCTGGTTTCGCTTGGCAAATTGGATGGTGGCGATCCGCGCATTGCCGCCGCCATCCGCCTTATGGAAAGCCGGATCGATGAGCCGCAGTCCATCGCCTCCATCGCAGATCGCATCGGAGTGACACCGCGTACTCTTGAACTCGCCTTCGCAAAACTGATCGGCGAAACGCCTGGCCACTATTATCTCGGCCTTAGACTTGCCACCGCACGCAAGATGGTGTCGGACACAAAGCTCCCAATGACCGAAATCGCCACCCGCACCGGCTTTTCCAGTGCAGCAGCATTCGCAAGGGCCTTCCGGGCGCGATATGGAAAAACGCCGACGTCACTTCGATCCGTTTCTGATCAGCGTTTTTAAAGCGTCGGGCGTTCATATGGGATCAGTTTGGACGCAGGGTTTCCGTGTCCTGGCGAGGAGCGTGACGCGACGCGGTTCAAGCACCGCTAGCGGCGCGCGACGACGTCCAGGGCACGGAAAAACAAGTCCAAATGATTCCAGGTGAACGACCAATGCTCTAACGGCTGAACCGGTACTCCGTCTCCTGCCGCAGCGTCTCGCCGGGACGCAGGATGTTGGACGGGAAATACGGGTAGTGCGTCGAATCCGGCCAGCCCTGTGTTTCAAGACAAAAACCGGCAAACTGGAAATACGGCTTGCCGGTCAATCCTGCCGGACCGGCGGGGAGCGTGTCTCCGGCGTAAAACTGCACACCCGCCTCGCCCGTATGCACTTCCAGCGCCACGCCTGACTTGCGTCCCTCGACGCGAACACCCTTGCGCAGTGCGCCCCGCGCCGCCGCGAAGCACCATGTATTGTCATAGACCGTCTGCAAACCGCCCACTTCATGGCGGACCGCACGCGGCTGGCGGAAATCATGCGCCGTCCCGGCCACCGGCAGCACCCGCCCGTCAGGGATCAAATCCTCGTCCGTCGGCAAATAGGCATCCGCCAAAATCTGCATGACATGATCCCGGCTGTCGCTCAAACCGCCATCATCCAGATTGAAGTAGGAATGCTGCGCCAAATTGCAGACAGTAGGCTTGTCCGTCACAGCCTCGAAAACAACCGAAAGCGCACCCTTGCCCGAAACGCGGTACGTGCAGCGGACGTCAACATTGCCCGGGAACCCCATATTCCCGTCCGCGCAGCGGATTTCGAGCACCGCCTCATCGCGCGACACGGCCACAAATGTCCAGTTGCGTGTGCCGATCCCTTGCGTGCCGCCATGCAGATTGTGCCTGCCCCGGAAGTTCTTCTCGAGATGATGCGTCACGCCGCCAATCACGAGTTCGCCGTTGCGGATGCGGTTCACATTGCGCCCTACTGCCGCGCCGAAATATTTGGAATGGGCCGGATAGTCGTCAAACACCGGAAACCCCAGCACCAGCGGCGCATCGTGACCCTTCAGGCGAAGGTCTTGGATGACCGCGCCCCAAGAGATGATCGTCGCCGTCAGCCCGCCGCCAGCAATCTCCACCAATTGTACCGCATCGCCATTTTCCGTCTGTCCGAACACGTCCATGCTGCACCCGATGTTAATCCACGTGAACCCGTAACGATACAGCGCCGGAAACTCAAGGAACACGACGCAACGCACGCGGCGTTTCGCACTTTCACAATCTGTCAAAAAAGGCTAATGAGCCGCAACAAATCGTATATCAAAGAAGCATTGCAACTGTTTCTTCTGCGTTGCGCCCAATCATGAATGAGGTTTTGCCCGTGTCGTCCACCTTTGACAAAGTCGCTGATATCATTGCCGAAACCAGCGAAATCGACCGTGATGCGATCACACCGGAAAGCCATACAATTGATGACCTCGGCATCGACAGCCTTGATTTTCTCGACATTGTTTTCGCCATCGACAAGGCGTTTGGCATCAAGATTCCGCTCGAACAGTGGACACAGGATGTCAACGAAGGCCGTGCGCCAACGGAAGAATATTTCGTCCTCAGCAATCTCTGCGGCAAGATTGACGAACTTGTTGCGGCCAAGAAGGCCTGAGCGGATCATCCCGCAGCCATGAGCAGCAACGACGTTCTCATCACCGGCATCGGCATCCTGTCCAGTCTGGGCGAAGGTCCGGAAGCGCATTGGGCTGCGCTGAAATCCGGCGCTGAACCGCATCTCGACATCGAGAATTTCGCGCCATATTTGGTCCACGCGCTGCCCACGGACATTGACTGGTCGGTGCAAATTCCCCGCAAAGAGCAGCGCCAGATGGAGCAGTGGCAGCGCATTGGCACCTATACCGCCGGTCTTGCCCTGCAGGACGCAGGCATCAAGCACAATGAGGAACTGACCGCATCGATGGACATGATTGTTGCTGCCGGCGGCGGCGAGCGCGACGTGGCGGTCGACACCCAGATACTCGAAGCCTCGCGCAGCCGCAACGACCGCGATGTCATGCTCAATGAAAAGCTGGCAACCGAGTTGCGCCCGACGCTTTTTCTCGCCCAGCTTTCGAACCTTCTCGCAGGCAACATTTCAATCGTCCACAAGGTCACCGGCTCATCCCGTACCTTCATGGGCGAGGAAGGCGCTGGCATCTCGGCGCTGAAGACAGCCCTCGCGCGCATCCGCTCCGGCCAGAGCACGCACATTCTGGTCGGCGGCGCGCTCAACGCCGAGCACAAGGACATCTGCCTGTCCTATGAGTTGGGCGGGTTTCTCAAGCGCGACGGCTACGCACCCGTGTGGTCGCGTGACAGCTCTGAAGGCGGTGGCGTCATAACCGGCTCAGGCTCGGCATTCCTCGTCCTTGAATCGCGGGAGCACGCCGAAAAGCGCGGTGCCCGAGCCTATGCAAAATTGCAATCCGTCTCCGGCAATCAGGCCAGCCGCACAGGCGATCTGGAAGAAAGCATCGCTTCAGTCCTTGACGAAGCTGGCGCGCAAGCTGATTTGCTTGTCACCGGCGCTTCAGGAGCTACAGCGGCAACTGCTGCAGAAAAATCAGTGTTTTCGAAGCGCGGCGACAAGACCATCCGCGCCTTCGCCGGCCAGACCGGCCACATGAAAGAGGCGCAATTTCCCTTCTCTGTCGCCCTCGCCGCGCTGGCCGTGTCAAAGGGCGAGGGCCTGCCGCCGCTTGACCCTTCGTTCGAGACCAAATCAGTCGGCGAGGTCGAAAGCGCCATTGCGCTCACCGTCGGCTACCACCGCAGCGAAGGCGCCGCCCTTGTGACGAGAGCCTGAGGAAACCCGGATGGCATCCAAGTTCACAGATCAGCTCGGCCGCCCCATCGTTGCCATCACCGGCATCGGCATGGTCACCTCGCTTGGCCAAGGCAAGCAAGACAATTGGGCGGCGCTGACGTCAGGCAAGTCCGGCATTCACACAATCACCCGCTTCCCGACAGACCTTCTCAACACCTGCATCGCCGGCACAGTTGATTTCCTGCCTGAAAGCGGCAAGGGCGCATCCGCTCTCTCATACGCGCTCGCCACCGCCGCCGCAGAGGAAGCCATCGCAGAGGCCGGCCTCAACGGCCCGTTCGGCGGCCCGCTGTTCCTCGCCGCACCCCCGGTGGAGCTGGAATGGCAGCACCGCTTTGCCCTTGAAAGGGAACTGGCCGCAGTCAGTGAGGCAGGCTACGACCGGCTGCTTGAGGCCTGCCGTGCAGCCACGCATCCGGCGTTCTTCGATGCGGCCCAGTTCGGCAGCATTGCCGATCAGCTGCAGACGCGCCTCGGCACGCGCGGCCTGCCCATAACCCTTTCTACAGCCTGCGCTTCCGGCGCAACCGCGATCCAACTCGGCGTTGAAGCCATCCGACGCGGCGAGGCCACGCGCGTTCTGTCCATCGGAACAGATGGCTCCGTCAGTGCCGAATCCCTCGTGCGCTTTTCGCTTCTGTCGGCGCTCTCAACCCATAACGACCCGGCCGACAAGGCTGCCAAACCGTTCTCCAAGGATCGCGACGGCTTTGTCATGGCCGAAGGTTCGGCGGCGCTGGTGATGGAATCGCTCGAAAGCGCCATCGCGCGCGGCGCCAGAGTGCTCGGCATCCTGAAAGGGTGCGGCGAGAAGGCGGATGATTTCCACCGCACCCGCTCCAAGCCAGACGCCTCGCCCGCAATTGGGGCCGTGCGCGCGGCGCTCAGTGATGCAGGCATCGCCGAAGACGCCATCAACTACATCAACGCCCATGGCACATCTACGCCAGAAAATGACAAGATGGAATATCTGGCCATCGCCACGGTGTTCGGCGAGCGCATTTCAGCCATTCCCGTTTCATCCAACAAGTCGATGATCGGCCACACGCTGACCGCCGCTGGTGCGATTGAAGCGGCAATATCGCTGTTGACGCTGCAAACAGGCACGATCACCCCAACCATCAACTACGACATTCCGGACCCTGCCATCCCGCTCGATGTCGTGCCGAATTCCGCCCGCAGCGCCGATGTTTCGATGGTCCTGTCAAACTCGTTCGGCTTTGGCGGCCAGAACAGCTGCCTTGTCATGGCGCGCGAACCCAATTAAGCGCTGTCCCACCTGAAACGGAAGATGCCGCACATGCGCGCCCTGCAATTGATCGAAGACCGTCGCATCGAAGTGCGCGACATCGCTGCGCCCGCTGCACCCGGTCCCGGTGAGGTAACAATCGACGTCAAAGTCGTTGCCCTCAACCACATCGACGTCTGGGGCTGGCGCGGCATGGCCTTTGCCAAGCGCACGCTGCCACTCACCATCGGCGCGGAAGCCTCCGGTATCGTCACAGCAATCGGCCCGGGCGTTTCAAACGTTCTGCCCGGCCAGTTGGTCTCCATCTACGGCGCGCGCATCTGCGGGCTTTGCAAACCTTGCCGCGAAGGCCGCGACAATCTGTGTGATCATGTCTCGGGCGTGCACGGCTTTCATCTCGGCGGCTTCGCCTGCGATCAGGTCAACATCCCCGCCCGCCAACTCGTCCCCGCCCCGCCCGGCGTCACCGACATCGGCGCTGCCGTCGCCCCCGTCACATTCGGCACCGTCGAGCACATGCTGTTCGACAACGCCAAGCTCCAGCCCGGCGAAACAATCCTCATCCACGCGGGTGGCTCAGGCATCGGCTCCGCCGCCATCCAGCTCGCCAAGAAAATCGGCTGCACGGTCATCACCACAGTCGGCTCTGACGAAAAGATCGAACGCGCCAAGGCGCTTGGCGCAGACCATGTCATCAACTACCGCGAAGACCGCTTTGAAGGAGTCACACGCAAGCTCACCAAAAAGAAGGGCGTCGATGTTGTCTTCGAACACGTCGGCGCGGACACTTGGGCAGGCTCCATGCTTTGCATGAAGCGCGGCGGCCGCCTTGTCACCTGCGGCTCGACCTCCGGCGTCTCCACCACCATCAACCTGATGATGCTGTTCCAGCAGCAGTTGCGCCTCATCGGCTCGTTTGGCTGCCGCATGGAAAACATGGCCGACGCCATGCAGAAAATGGCGCAGGGATTGGTGCATCCGGTCGTCGACACGGAAGTCGGCTTTGATGGCATTGACGCAGCGCTGAAGCGGATGGAAAGCCGCGACGTATTCGGCAAGATCCTGTTGCGGGTGAGTTGAGCCTTG
>JANPGC010000225.1:0-17968 GCA_031423755.1 Phyllobacteriaceae bacterium
ACGATTTCGAAAACCTACGAAGACGACGTCTTGAGGCCTGCCAAGGACATGGCGGGACTCTATTCGATCATCGAGGGCGCCACCGGGCACCGCGATGCCTTGATCTGGCCGTCGCTCGGAAAATCCCGCGAGGCCTTTACCGCCATGCTGGTCGCCGCCAACGCCTATTATTTATCGCTGGCAAGCGCATCGGCCGAGGAAGCCCGCAGAAACACCGAGACGATCGAAAAAACCATCCCTGTGATGAGCGACCTTGCCGACAACGACCTGCAGCGCCTTGCGCTGCAGCGATTGAAGACGCGGACCGTGGCGCTGCGCGAGGGTCTGGCCAAATTGTCCGAACAACTCGCCAGCCGCACCGATCTGCTGCAGATGGACGATTTAAGTTCCAATGCTTCGGCCTACACGACATTGCTGCTGATCGGCACCGACCATCGCGTTGTCGCTGCGAACGGCGGCGATCTTGCGATCAACGGCGCGCAGCTTGACGAAATCATGACCGATGGCCAGCCACTGCTGCTTTTCGGCGAGAGGGCCGGCGTGATGCCAGTGTCAATCGCAGGACGAGATTATTTCGCTGCCGCGAGAAATCTCGGCGCAAATGGTGAAATGATCGCGGTTCTGCAGAGCGCAGACGGCGTGCTTGCGGATTGGAACAAGTCCGCCTCAATGAATGTCACACTGTTTGTTGTGACCTCCGGGTTGTTATTGATCATCCTCTTTGCCTACTTCACGCAAGTGGCGCGGGCCAAGAATGCGGACCGGATATACAGCGATACACATTCACGCATAGATCTCGCACTGTCGCGCGGCCGCTGCGGCCTTTGGGATTGGGATATGGCGCGCGGCCGCCTTTACTGGTCACGTTCCATGTATGAGCTGTTGGGTTACGAGCCCCGCGATGCCATCCTGTCTTTCGGTGAAGTGTCCGAGATCATGCATCCCGAGGATGGCGATCTGTATGCTCTCGCCAACAGGATCACGTCGCGTGAAATATCGCAGATCGACACCATGTTCCGGATGCGCCATGCTGACGGCAGTTGGGTTTTCATGCGGGCAAGAGCTCAAATCGTTGACCCTTCCAAAGATGATATCCATCTGATCGGTATTGCTGTTGATGTGACCGAACAGCAGGCCATGGCGCGGAATATGGAGGACGCAGATCGTCGTCTGCGGGATGCGATCGAGTGTATTTCCGAAAGTTTCGCGCTTTGGGACAAGTCGGGCAAACTTTTGATCTGCAACACCAAATTTCAGGAAATTACCGGCGCTTCCGACAGCATTCTGAAGGGCAATCCATCACAATCAGCTATCGAGAGCATCCGTCCCTTCGTGACGCAGAAGCGTATGGCCAGCGATCAAGGACCTGACGGCGCGCAGACCTTTGAGCGGCTGCTGGCAGATGGCAGATGGTTGCAGGTGAACGAGCGCAAGATGAAGGACGGCGGGCTGGTTTCCGTCGGTACCGACATTACGCAGATCAAGCAACATCAGGAGCGGTTGACAGACGGCGAGCGCCGCTTGATGGCGACGATCCACGACCTGAGCCTCGCCCGCAAAGCAGAGTCGGAGCGGACCCAGGAGGCATTGGAGTTGAATGAAAAATACAGTGCGGAAAAAGAGCGCGCAGAGGCTGCCAATCTGACCAAGTCCGAGTTTCTCGCCAACATGAGCCACGAATTGCGCACACCACTCAACGCAATAATCGGATTTTCGGACATCATGCAGTCCGGCATGTTCGGCGCGGTCGGCGATCCGCGCTATCAGGAGTATGTCACAGACATCTATTCCAGCGGCAACTATCTGCTTGGCGTCATTAACGACATTCTGGACATGTCAAAAATCGAAGCTGGACGATTCTCACTGGACCTTGAGCCTGTTGATCTGTGCCCGCTCATAACTGAAGCAGTCCGCGTTGTCGCTGTGAGTGCAGGAGAAAAGAAGATTGAGTTGGTCACCCGGATAAATGATTGCATGGCAGTGCATGCAGATCGGCGCGCTATCAAGCAGATACTGCTGAATTTGCTGTCCAATGCGGTGAAGTTCACTGGCAATGAGGGCCGCATCACGGTGAGGGCGCGAAAGGCAGGCGGCGCGCTTGCGTTAACCATCGAAGACACCGGCTGCGGCATTCCCCGCAAGGCGTTGCGAAAGCTCGGCCAGCCATTCGAGCAAGTGCAGAACCAGCTGACCAAGAGCCACAATGGCTCGGGTCTCGGATTGGCAATTTCGCGCTCGCTGACGGAACTGCATGGCGGGGCGCTGAAAATCCGCTCCCGCGAAGGCGTTGGCACGATTGTCTCGGTGCGCATACCAATGGCCGACATGGATTTGGCGGCCTGAAGACAAGGCAGCCCCACAAGTTTACTGCCCTGAAACTCAAAACCCCGGAGATTGCTCTCCGGGGTCTTTTTCAGATCAGTTGTCGCCGTCAGGACCATCGGGGCGGTCACCACCCCACTTATGGCCCTTGCCGCCTCTGCGCGGCATCTCTTCCTTGACCAGCTTGCCGTCGTCGTTACGGTCAAGCAGCGCGTAAATTTCCTTCTGGCCGTTGTCGATCTCCGCAAGGGTCACAGAACCATCTCCGTCGGAATCGAAACGTTCAATCATCCTTTTGGCCATGCGCTCAGCGCGCATTTTTTCGATGGCAGCGGCCATTTCCTCGACCGTCACCTTGCCATCCTTGTTTGCATCCGCAAGGACGAAGCGGTCACCCGCAGCTTTTTTGAACTCGTCGAATGTGATCTCGCCATTCTTGTCGGCATCAGCGAGATCCAGCGATCGCATGCCGCCGCCGAGGCCGCCCATCATGCCGGCATTGCCGCCGCCATGCCGCTTGTCGGCAACTGCCGTACCAGTCACGGCTGCCGACAAGGCGAGGAAGGCGAGAGCCATTCCAGTTGTTTTTTTCATATCAGTCTTCCTTTGCATCGACACCCCCGATGCGGGTGCACAAGCTGCGTGGCCCATCACGTCTTCTTGCGCGGTTCACGAAAGAGCAGATTGAAGATGGTCCTCACCTGCCCTGCCGTGTTCTTCACATGCGCCGCAAACGTTGCCTCATCAGGCATATCCGCTACGCGGCACATGAATTCCAAAAGTGTGTCGTTCAACTCGTCTTCGCCGAGATCATTGTTCAGGCAAAGGCGGAGAATTTGTGTCATTGCCGAAAACAGCCGGTGCCCAGCGACAAGGGTGTCAATTTGCGCGGCAGTCAAACGCGCGTCATTGAGGCTGGCAAGGATGACTTCCGTCGAAGTTGAGCGCGGGCCGTCGTATCCTCCGGTCATGGCCGCCGCCTGTGCGATGAACTCAAGATCAATCAAGCCGCCTGGCATGAGTTTGAAATCATACTTGCCTTTCGGCGGCTTCTCCTTTGCGATGAGTGCGCGCATCTCAGCGACGTCCTTGGCGATCTTTGCAAAATCGCGGGGCGCTGAAAGAATTGTTTCAAGCGCAGCCTCGATGCGTGCCGAGAGTGCGATATCACCCACGACAACGCGGCCGCGCGTCATCGCAAGATGTTCCCATGTCCAGGCTTCTTCCTCCTGGTATTTTTCAAAGGCCGGGAGACGCGTGGCAACGGGACCCTTGTTGCCCGACGGGCGAAGCCGCAAATCCAGGTCGTAAAGCACCCCCTCGGCAGTGGGTGCGGAGACCGCAGCGATCAAACGCTGTGTGAGGCGGCTGTAATATTGGGATGGGAAAAGTGGCTTCTCGCCATCAGATTCTCCGGTATCTTCAGGATGATCGTAAAGCAGGATGAGATCAATGTCCGATCCAGCCGTCAGTTCGCGGCTGCCAAGCTTGCCAAGACCAAGCAACGCGACCTGACCGCCCACTATATTGCCGTGGCGGTACGTGAACTCTGACTGAACCAAATCGAACGTGCGCGACAGTACAATGTCTGCCAAGCTAGACAACGCGTGTCCGGCAGCAACTGGCGGCAAGGCGCCCGTCAACATGCGCACGCCGATCAGGAACTTCTGTTCAGAAGCAAAAATGCGCAGGCGGTCCAGTCTTTCCTCGTAGGCAAAATTGCCGTTCATGAAGGCGTCGAGCCGCTCTGTAAGGTACGTCAGCGTCGGGATATCGCGGTAAATCGCCGGGTCCAGGAGCCCGTCAAAGACATGCGGCTTGCGGGTAATGATCTCCGAAAGGCGCGGCGCGGCGCCCATGATGCGTACCAGCAAATCAAGCAGCGCCGGATTGGAATTGAGCAGGGAAAAAAGTTGTATGCCGGACGGCAGGCCTTGCAGAAACCCGTCAAAATGCAGCAGCGTCCCATCCGGATTTTTGGTCGAACCGAACGCTCGAAGCAGAGATGGCGTCAGTTCGGTCAGTCGCTCTCGCGCTTCGGCAGATTGGGTCGCCTTGTAACGCCCGAAATGCCAAGTGCGAATGATGCGGCACATATCGCTTGGCCGCGTAAAGCCGAGCGATGTAAGCGTTTCGATTGTTCCTGGATCGTCGTTATCGCCCGTGAAGACGAGATTTCCCAAGCCGGTCGAAAGCTCTGGCGCGGCCTCAAACAACGCGGCGTAATGCTTTTCAACTGTGTGCAGTGAATCGCGGAGCCGCGCTGAAAATTCCGCCGTTGTCTTGAAGCCAGCCAAGCGGGCGATGCGCAGCAAGTCTTCGTCATTGTCCGGAAGCGAATGTGACTGCTCATCGGCAACCATCTGGATGCGATGCTCGACATCACGAAGAAACCAGTATTCCTGAGTCAGGACTTCAGCAGCGGATTTCTCAATCCAACCTTTTTCAACCAGCTTCCAAAGCGTTGGAACCGTCTCTCGTCCGCGCAGTTCTGGTTCACGGCCACCGGCAATCAGTTGCTGTGTTTGCACAAAAAACTCGATCTCGCGGATGCCGCCACGGCCAAGTTTGACATTGTGGCCCAGCACTGCGACTTCGCCATGTCCTTTGTGGGCATGGATTTGTCGCTTGATCGAGTGCACGTCGGCGATCGCCGCATAGTCAAGATATTTACGCCAGATGAACGGTGAAAGCTCCTTCAGGAACAGCTTGCCCGCCTCAATATCGCCAGCAATCGGCAATGCCTTGATCAGTGCTGCACGCTCCCAGTTCTGACCCCTGCCCTCGTAATAATGCATTGCCGCGTCTAGCGGTATCGCCAGCGGCGTCGAGCCAGGGTCTGGCCGCAGGCGAAGGTCTGTGCGGAAGACGTAGCCCTCTGCAGTTCGGTCCTGCATGATGCGAACCAGCCGTCGCGTCAGTCGCGAAAAAGTCTCGACACCTTCGTGGACATCGGCCAAAATCCCTGCCCATGGATCGAACAGGACGATCATATCGATGTCTGAGGAATAGTTCAGCTCGCCCGCACCCAGCTTCCCCATGCCAAGGAATATCCAGCCTGAACCTTTCTCCGGCGCGGTGCTGTCCTTGAGCGTCACCTTTCCGGCTCGTGCCGCATCGCGCAAGAGGAATCGCACTGCGGCTTGCGTGGCGGCAATGGCGAGGCGCGAAACGCGCGAGGTCGTCTTTTGTCCACCATAGACGCCTGCAAGATCAGACAGGGCGATCAGGAAGTGCGCTTCGGATTTTGCAAGCCGCAGCGCGCTCATGATTTCGGATTCACTGTCGATGGCAAGACCTAGCTGTGGCAGGGATGCAATAATGTCATCAACGCGCGTATCGACCGGGATGTCGAACAGGTCCTCCAGGATTTGCGGCCTCGTGAGGGCGATGTCGCGCAGGAAGGGAGAAAGATCGAAAACCGCGCCAAGGAATTTGCTGACCGGTGCACCGCTCTTCGCCAGCGTTCTAAGCCGTTCAAGTCCGGCATCTTTCGCCGCCGCAGCCAGATCGTCCAAGTGCCGCAGCGCGTGATTGCCATCCAATGGCTGTAAATTCTTCGGCGTTGTGCCAAACCAATCTGCATGCGTGTCAGTTCGAAATTCTGCAATGGACATTTTTTCAACTTCCGGCGTCGGCAAAGACCAGTGACACCTTAAGCCCCTGCCCATCGCTGCCAAGTCGCATTTCGCCCTTGTGCAACTTCATCACCGCCTTTGCCAGTGACAGGCCCAGACCCGATCCCGGAGCGCTGCGGCTATTTTCCAGACGGACGAACCGTTCTGTGGCGCGTTCACGGTCCGGTTCCGGAATGCCTGGACCATTGTCAGAGACGATGACAACCGGTGCGCCATTCTCCTGCAGGACACTGACCTTGATGGCCGGGCCGTCAGCAAGGCTTGCGTATTTGATGGCGTTGTCGATGATGTTGGAAAGGGTCTGGCTGAGAAGCTCGCGGTTGCCCTGGATGGCAAGTGGACCCTTGGTCTCAAACGAAAGCGCCGCGCCTGCCTCTTCGGCAAGCGGCTCATACAGTTCAACCACGTCGCCGGCGATCTCAGAAAGGTCCAGCCTCTCGAGACGTTCGCTCGAATATCCGGCTTCCAATCGCGAAATCATCAAAATGGCGTTGAACGTGCGAATGAGCTGGTCCGACTGGCCGATCATGTCGGTCAGCGCTTCTTTGTAATCTGATGCAGACTGGCGCGAGGCGAGCGCCGCCTCGGCCCGGTTGCGCAGCCTTGTCAATGGAGTCTTGAGGTCATGGGCGATGTTGTCGGAAACCTGCTTCAATCCCTCGTTCAAATTCGAGATTTTGCCGAGCATCATGTTGAGATTTTCGGACAGCCGGTCAAATTCATCTCCCGAACCGGTCACCGGCAAGCGGCCCGACAAATCACCCGCCATGATCCTTTGGCTTGCAGCAGAGACGCCATCAATCCGTTTCAACGCATGTCTGCCGACAAAATACCAGATCATCAGGGCGCCGAGCCCCATCATCGTCAGCGCCAGCGTCAGCGACCGTTGCACTATCTCACGAAATCGCTCCGGCTCGCCAAGATCGCGTCCGACAAGTATGCGCATTTCGTTGGGAAGAACGAACACATGGGCCAGAGCGTGATGCGCCGGCTCGACGGCCTCGCCGGAGAAGCGCATGTACTCGAACGGCTCGCGGGTCCAGCCTTCGTTGCGAAGGATACTACCGTCAATCTCGGCGACATTTCCAGCGAGCACAACACCTGCCTTGTCAGAGATGAGATAGAGATTGGCGCCGGGGACACGCGAGCGCCGGTCAATCGTACGGACCAAACCTGGCAGGCCGGCCCTGGCATATACCTGCGAAAGGTTCTGAACCTCTTCTATAATTGTTGTCTCAGTTTGCGTGCGCAGTATCTTTGCCGCCTGGGCAGTCATGTAGAGCACGAGGGCCAGCGCGCAGATTGTGAAGAGCAATAAATAGAGGGCAGACAGGCGGGCGGCCGTGGTCGAGACTATCGCGCGGAAGCGGCCCATCATGTCTTGCCCGGAACCTTGAGCATGTAACCGGCGCCACGAACCGTATGCAGCAATGGCACGCCAAAGCCCTTTTCGATCTTTGAGCGAAGCCGCGACACGTGCACGTCAATCACATTCGTCTGTGGATCGAAGTGATATTCCCAGACGTTTTCGAGAAGCATCGTGCGTGTAACCACTTGCCCGGCGTGACGCATCAGGAATTCAAGCAAACGGAACTCTCGCGGCTGCAAGACAATCTCCTGCCCTGCCCGTTTGGCCATGTGCGACAGCCGATCCAACTCCAGATCACCGACACGATAGATTGTCTCAACGTCCGCCGCGCCGTTGCGCCTTTGAAGCACTTCTATTCGGGCAAGCAGTTCAGAAAATGCGTAAGGTTTGGTAAGGTAATCGTCGCCTCCAGCCCGAAGGCCGGTCACCCTGTCATCAACTTCACCAAGCGCAGACAGGATCAGCACCGGGGTGCGGTGCCCTTTGGCGCGAAGACCTGCGACAACCGACAATCCGTCGCGCCGCGGCAGCATCCGGTCGACGACCAGCACGTCATAGTTTCCGGAATCTGCCAATGTGAAGCCGGCGTCGCCGTCAGCTGCGATGTCTGCCGAATGACCTGACTCTGCCAGCGCCTTCTCCAGGTAGCGCGCGGAGTCCCGGTCGTCTTCGATCACAAGAATCTTCATGGCGGCACTATAGTGGAATTTTACGCGAATACGCGAGAGGCGGCAGCGGGCGATTGGGCACCCGCTGCCAGTTTTTGCCGTCAGCCGAGGGGGTGGTTGCGGCTTCGGGCAAGGCAATCAGCCTTTGGCAACCGGCAGCGCGACGAAGCGCGAACCGTTTTCACCGTCAATGCGCAGCAGCACCGACTTGCGACCGGAGGCAGCGGCAGCGCCGACAGCCTTGGTGATGTCACCAACCGACTTCACGTCCGTGTCGTTGACGGCGGCGATGATGTCACCTGGAGAAACGCCACGGTCTGAAGCGGCGCTGTCCGGGTCCACATCTGTGACCACCACGCCGACGCCGTTTTCATTGGGCGTCACCTTGAGGCCAAAGCCAGTCAGGTCCTGCGGCTCTGCCGGGTTTTCACCGGGCTTGTCCGGTGTGGCAGCGGCGGTTTCTGCCAGCTTCTCGATCGTCACAGTAACCACCTTCTCCGCCCCGTCACGCCACAAGACAACATCTGTGGCCGCGCCCGGGAGAATGGCGGCAACCTTGCGGGCAAGGTCTTTCGGATCCTCGACAGTCTTTCCGCCGACAGACAAAACCACGTCGCCGACTTCAATGCCCGCCTTCTTGGCCGGGCTGTTGTCCTGCACCTCATTGACCATCGCGCCCTTGGCCGCCTTCAGTGAAAGAGAGTCCGCGATGTCTTCACTGACAGGCTGTATCTGCACGCCGAGCCAGCCACGCTTGATCGACCCGTCCTTCATCAAATCGCCGACAACCTGTTTGGCCGTCGACGCCGGAATGGCAAAAGCGATGCCGACATTTCCGCCTGACGGAGAGAAGATTGCCGTGTTTACGCCAACAACTTCACCATTCAAATTGAAGGTCGGGCCGCCGGAATTTCCGCGGTTTACAGCCGCGTCGATCTGCATGAAATCATCGTAAGGGCCGGAGCCGATGTCGCGGCCCAATGCTGAGACGATGCCTGCCGTCACTGTGCCGCCAAGGCCGAACGGATTGCCGACCGCGACCACCCAGTCGCCAACGCGTGCCGCCTTGGTATCGGCGAACGCGACATAAGTGAATTTACGGGTTGGCTCGACCTTCAGCACGGCAAGATCAGTCTTCTTGTCCTTGCCAATCAGCTTGGCATCCAACTCAGTGCCATCGCTCATGACCACAACGAAATTGGCGCCGTCATCAACAACATGATTGTTGGTCACGACATAACCGTCTTCCGAAATGAAGAATCCGGAGCCTTGCGACTGCGGGCGGGCGCGGCGCTCGGCGCGCGGGCTCCCATCGGGGCCCTGTCCGTTCGGGCCACCAAATTCCTTGAAGAAGCGCTTCATCGGATGATTGTCCGGAAGCTGATCAAAGCCAAAACCCTGCATGTCGCCATCGTCGGAGACGGGTTGGAGGTTGCCCTTCACCCGGACGCTGACGACCGCCGGGGAAACCTTCTCGACGACATCGGCAAAGCCCGGCTGCGCCGGCGCCTCAATGCGTACGGCTTCAGCAAGCGCGGCAGCGGGTATGCCATTGCCGGTCAGGCCGAGCGTTGTGACAAAAGCCGCCCCTGCGAGCAGTGCTACAGCAGCCTTGCTGCGAAAACTCAACGAACTGGATTTCATGACTTCCCATCCTTGTTTGTGCGGAGCGCAACACCGCTCCATTACGCAAGGATTATAACAACGCGGATTACCGCAGCATTTCCGGCAGATGAATTGTTTGTAATGTTCGCCCGAATGCCGCCTTTATTGCTGCTGCAAGATTTTGGCGACGCGCTCTTTCTCTGAATCCGACAGCTCCGGCAACGCTCTGGAATTATTACGTTTTCTGTCTCCCAAGAACAGCGCGCCGCAACCCGCCAGCAAGAGCGCCGCTGGCAGTCCCCAAAGCAGCCAGGTCTTTGCTCCCATGCGCGGTTTCAGCAAGACAAATTCGCCGTAGCGGGCAACCACATAGTCAAAGACCTGACGGTCCGTATCGCCGGCGACAAGCCGCTCCCTGACCAGCACCCGCAAATCACGTGCAAGGTCTGCGTCGGAATCATCTATCGATTGGTTCTGACAAACCAGGCACCGGAGCTCCGCCGAAATTGACCGCGCGCGCGTTTCCAGCGCAGGGTCCTTCAATGCCTCGTCAGGGTTCCATGCCAAGGCAGGCGCTCCCGCAAGAAGCAGACAGAGTGCAGTCACAAAAGCACCGAGGAACCTCGACATTATTCTGCCGCCACTGTTGCGGCGCGGCTCACGGCCCTTGGCGCACCCACCCTTAGCCGCCTGTCGGAAAGCGACGCAATCGCCCCGAAAACCATCAGCACCGCCCCAAACCAGATCAGCGTGACCAGAGGCTTCCACCAGATGCGCACGACTGTCGAGCCATCGTCGGCATTATCGCCGAGCGACACGTAGACTTGGCTCAGCCAATGCGTTTCGATGCCAGCCTCCGTTGTAGGCATGCCGCGCGCAACATACTGGCGCTTGGACGAGATCAAGGTCGACACCTTCCCGCCATCCTTGCCCGAAAGGTGAAACGCTCCCTGCAGCTCGGAGTAATTCGGCCCGGAGAATGGCCTGAGGCCATCAAACGCCAGCGTGTATTGCGCCACATCGACCTTGTCGCCCGGTTTCATGGTCAGCACGGTCTCCGTGCCAAAGAGCGTGACCGTGACGATCCCGAGTGCCGTGACGCCCATTCCGAGGTGGCCAAGAAACGTTCCGAACACTGATCGCGGCAGGCCTGAAAGCCTTGCAGTGGCGACGCCAAATGAATTCCTGCCAAAGTCGGCCTTGCCGAGGAGATCGGCGATGCTTCCGGCGATGACCCAGACCGCCAAGCCGAGGGCCAAGGCTCCAAGCACCGGCGCGCCCTTAGTCAGATAGAGCATCATCAGCGCAGCAAGGATTGCCAGTCCAAACGCCCACATCAAGCGCTGACCGGCAGCGAAAAGATCGCCGCGCTTCCATGCGAGCAGCGGACCGAACGGAATTGCCAACAGCAGCGGCACCATCAGGGGGCCGAAAGTAAGGTTGAAGAACGGTGCGCCCACTGAAATCTTCTGTCCGGTCAACGCCTCCAGAAGCAGCGGATACAGCGTACCAGTCAGGACGGTCGCAGCCGAGATCGTCAAAAACAGATTGTTGAATACCAGCGCGCCCTCGCGCGAGATCGGCTGAAACAGGCCGCCCGGTTCAATTTGCCCAGCGCGCAATCCAAAGAGGGTCAGCGCCCCACCAACAAAAATGCAAAGTATGACAAGAATGAACAGGCCGCGGCTCGGGTCTGATGCAAAAGAATGCACCGATGTCAGCACTCCTGAGCGCACGAGGAATGTGCCGAGCAGCGAGAAGGAAAAGGTGATGATGGCAAGCAGCAGCGTCCAGATCTTCAGCGCGCCGCGCTTTTCCATCACCACAGCCGAATGCAGCAGCGCTGTTCCTGTCAGCCACGGCATGAACGATGCGTTTTCGACCGGATCCCAGAACCACCAACCGCCCCAACCAAGTTCGTAATAGGCCCAGTAAGAGCCCATCGCGATGCCGGCCGTCAGAAACATCCAGGCTGCCAGCGTCCACGGGCGCACCCACCGTGCCCACGCGGCATCAATCCTGCCCTCAATCAAAGCCGCCACAGCAAACGAAAACGCCACTGAAAACCCGACATAACCAAGGTAAAGCAGCGGCGGATGGATCGCCAGGCCGAAGTCCTGCAGCACGGGATTAAGATCCCGGCCTTCCATCGGCGCGTTTGGCAGCCGCGCAAAGGGGTTCGACGTTGCCAGAATGAACAGAAGAAAGGCACTGGCGATCAGTCCCTGAACCGCCAACACATTTGCCTTCAACCGTGCCGGCAAATTGATGCCGAAGAGAGCAACAAGTGCGCTGAAAAAAGTCAGAATAAACGCCCAGAGCAGCATCGAGCCTTCATGGTTGCCCCAGACGCCTGACACTTTGAAAATCACCGGAATTTTTGTGTGCGAGTTTTCAAAGACGTTGATGACCGAAAAGTCGGAATTGAGATGGGCGTTCATAAGCGCGGCGAACGCAATTGAGACGCACGCAAATACGGCGAGGGTCATGTTTCCGGTTGCCAGAAACATGCGTCTGTCCGCGCCTTGTGCCGCAACAAATCCAAGCGTGACCTGTGCGACCGATAACGCCAACGCCAGAACAAGGGCAAAATGACCAAACTCAACGATCACGCTTGCGCTCCATCGTATAACACTTGCAAGTCTGCCAACTCACTTTCCCTGCCAAACGCCTTTTTCCTTCAAACTGTCAGCCACTTCCTTGGGCATGTAGTTCTCGTCATGCTTTGCCAGTACCGTGTCTGCGACAAATGATCCGTCCGCCGCCATGGCGCCTTCGGCCACCACGCCCTGCTCTTCGCGGAACAGATCCGGAAGAATGCCGGTGTACGACACTTTGACAGTCTTGATCGTGTCTGTCACCGCAAACGAGACTTCAGTCCCCTGCCCGCGCACCACTGAGCCCTTTTCCACCAGGCCGCCAAGCCGCAGCCGTGTTCCGGCAGCGACTGGCTGCTCGATCAAGTCAGACGGCGTGCGGAAAAACACAATCTCCTGACGGAGTGCAAACAGCACAAGTCCCGCCGCTGCCGCAAGAACGGAGAGACCGCCGCCAATCACCGCCAGCCGCTTCTGCTTTCTGGTCATTGCGTCTCCAATCCCATCTCGCCTGCCAGTGCCTTGATCTCTGACAAAGCGCTGTCGTTTCCGGCCAGACCCACGCGGGCCCGCAGAAGCGCCGCTTTCGCTGCATCCGGCTTCTTGAGCATGGCGTAGGACCGGATCAGGCGCAGCCAGCCATCCTTGTCAGCTGGGTTGGCCGTCAGTTTTGCATCGAGGCCGGCAACCATGCCCTCGATCATCGCCAAGCGATCCGCATCCGACATGCCCGCGGCACTCTCCACATCTGCCTGCGTCGGTCCTGGAGCAGTCTCGCCAACCGAAGCCTTCGCTGCCTCGTCAAGCTGGGCAATTGAGCGTTCGACGACACCCCGCCAAGGCGCGTCCTGTGGCGCGGATGCCAGTATCGCCGAAAACGCCGTCCTCGCTTCGCCGAATTTCCCTTGCTGGGCCAGTTCGGTGGCCAGATAAATTTTCGGCTGCGGATCGCCGGGGGCCAAATCTCCCGCGCGCTTGAAGGCGGCCAGCGCATCCGCTCCGATCATGCCGTCGTTCAATCCTGCCAGGGCTTCGCCCAAACCAATCTCTGTTTTGGCAGTCGTCCCGTTTATTTGGGATGATCGTCTGAATGCCTCGGCCGCCTTGTCAAACTGCCCGGTGCGCAAATAGATCGGCGCGATCACCTCCCACCCCTTGCCGTCATTAGGGTTCTCGGCAAGGTGTCGTTCGGTTTTGGCGATCAGAACTTCGATGGAGGCTTGTCCGGAGGGCGCGTCAAGCCTCGCCAAGAACGGCTGGTCGGGCATCCCGGGCGATCCTGTGAATCCGTATATGCCCCACGCCACAAGCGGCACCATCAGAGCTGCGGCAAATGCGACCTTTCTCCCATTCGGAGCGCCGCTTACCGCCACTGACGGCTCCTCGGCCAGCCTCAGCTTCAGAATGCGGCGTGAAACCTCCGTGCGTGCAGCGTTCGCATCGTCCTTGCCGATGACACCGCGAATTTCATCCTGGTCAATTTCGCGCAGCTGATCCTTGTAAACTTCAAGATCGTTTGCATCCGAAGGCACCACACCGGCAGACGACACCGGGGCACGGCGAAGATACGGCAGCAGCACGCTCATGACAGCGATAAAGGTTAGAAGCGCGCAAACGACCGGGAACATCATGGGCGGTAGATAGTGGCTTTCCATTGCAGCGGCAATGCACGCGGCAGGCCGCCGTGCTTGTCAATTGGTCGCGGTCACTCCAACAAAGTCCACGTCCCGTCATTGTTGCGGCAGGCCGTGCCGCGCGCGCTTGCCACCGCGCCGGACAGGTCCAAGTCGTGGCTGTACTGACGGCAATCCTGCGAGCCTACGCGATAGGGCTGAGCGGCGACCACTTTGCCGGAGGCGGCACCTGTCTTTCCTGCCCAAGTTACCGGTTCACCGCCCTTGCTGTATTCGAGCGCCTTGTATTCCGCCTCGAAAGCCAGCGTCCGGTCAGCGCGTTCAAGCTTGGCGCCAAATGGTCCGCCAACCAGGCCGCCGCCGGATATGCCAGAGTTCAATACCACGCCCGCCCCACCGGAGTTCAGTTGCGGCGTTACTTTGTTGCCAAGCATCGTCGTCTGGCAACCGGCTAGAAACAACGGCAACAATGTCAGTGCAATCCTGGCTCTCATGGCAATCCCGGCAAATCAATATGGTTGGTCTTTGCCGCTTCTACCGGCATAAGGCAAATGCGACAAATGAAGATTGACATGTGTATCATCATATCGCCCTCGGCAGCTTGAATCTGACATCCAAGCCGCCAAGGTCACTGCGGCCAAGATTCAATTCACCGCCATATTCCCGCACCGTGTCAGCGACAATCGCGAGGCCAAGCCCAGTTCCCGGCTTTGTTTCGTCAAGGCGGCGACCGCGCTTCAACGCCTCAGCCATCTGATCATCACCCAGCCCTGCCCCGTCATCTGCAATCGAAACCGAAAACGTCGAGTTGGAGGCTTCAACCGAGATTCGAATTCGCTTCTTCCCCCATTTCGCGGCATTTTCGAGAAGATTGCCGAGTATCTCCTCAAAATCTTCGGACTCTCCGGCAAACATCACCTCAGCGGCGTGGCCTTCAAGACCAATCACCTTATCCGGGTTTAGTTTCCGCATGACCCGTAGCATCCGCTCGATAACCGGCAGAACGGGTGCGCGGAAAACAACGCTGTCACGCTGAGCGGCAATGCGGGCGCGCTGCAGATAGTGCTGGATCTGCGCCTGCATCGCCTGCGCCTGTTCGCCAACGAGCTTTCCGGGACGCCCGCCGAGCTCCCGTCCCTCGTTGATTATGACCGACAGCGGTGTCTTGAGCGAATGGGCGAGATTGCCAACCTGCGTGCGCGAGCGTTCGACAATGCGCCGGTTGTTGTCGATCAGCGCGTTCATTTCATTGGCCAGAGGTTCGATTTCCTGCGGAAACGTTCCGTCCAGCCGGTGCGCTTTGCCCTCGCGCACTGCCGCCAGCGCTTCACGGGCACGCTTCAATGGGTGAAGCCCAGCCAAAATCGCCATCGCATTGACAGCAATGGAGCCGAGCCCGAACAGGCCAAGATAGAGATAGAGCGACCTGGAGAACTCGTTGATCTCGGCTTCAAATTCATTGTGGTTGCCCATCACACGAAAACGCGCGACCTGGTCTTCCGTCCCGAGCGACACTTCCGTTTCGTAGACATCCAGCGTTTCGCCATCGAGCCCGTCTGCAAGGTAGTTGCGCCGGAAATCGCCGGTGAACGGCACGGCGCTCACGGCAGGCGCGGCAATGCCTGCGCCATTTAGCGACAATGACTTCAATCCGCCGGAAATTTTCGAAGTCACAGGCTCCACCGACCAATACCAGCCGGAATTGGGCTGCTGGTAGCGGATGTCGCCCAAATCAGGCGCGCCATTCAATTTGCCATTGTCGTCAATATCCGTCGCTGCAATGAGATTGAAAAGCTGCGCTGACAGTATGTTGGCAAAGCTCTTCTCGGCCGCGCTGCGGTAAAGCGCCGTGATCACGCTCGCGATGGCAGCCAGCGATATCGCCGCCCAGATCGTCGAGAAGAAAATCGCCCGCAGCGTCAGCGAGTTCGGCAGCAACCCGCCAAACATCATTCGGCCTCTGAGCACGAAAATAGTGCGGCACAGTTCAACTTGGCGCACTCCCGGGCTCGGACATCCGATAACCCATGCCGCGGATGGTTTCGATCATGTCAACACCCATCTTCTTGCGCAGGCGGCCGACAAAAACTTCGATCGTGTTGGAATCGCGGTCAAAATCCTGATCGTACAAATGCTCGACCAGTTCCGTGCGCGAAACCACCTCGCCCATGTGATGCATGAGGTAGGCGAGCAGCCGGAACTCCAGAGATGTAAGCTTCAATTGCGTCCCGTTCATCGTTGCCTTGGACGTGCGCGTATCAAGTCTCAGATCGCCGCACATGATCTCGGATGAAGCATGCCCGGCCGCACGGCGGATCAGCGCGCGCACCCTCGCCAGCACTTCTTCGACATGAAAAGGCTTGGTGACATAATCATCGGCGCCAGCGTCTATGCCCGCGACCTTGTCGCTCCACCGATCGCGCGCGGTCAGCATCAGCACCGGCATCTTGCGCCCATCCGAGCGCCAGCGCTCCAGCACCGAAAGTCCATCCATCTGCGGCAGGCCGATGTCGAGGATGACGGCGTCATAGGGTTCGGTGTCGCCGAGAAAGTGCCCTTCTTCGCCGTCAAACGCCTTGTCGACCACATAGCCTTGGCCCTCCAGCGCCTGACACAGCTGCCGGTTCAGTTCCTTGTCATCCTCGACGACCAGAAGCCTCATCGCTATTCCTCACGCAATCCATGCAATTGCGGCCAGACTACAGACGCTCCGGCAAGAATCAAACCGCCAACGCAAACCATTGAATTTACTGAGGCACGACGAGCTCGACGCGCTTGGGGCGCTCGCCGTCCTTGCCCGGAACCACGATCACCAAACGGCACACCGGAATGTCGCCGTCCACGTCGGGCCTCGCCTTGGCCAAAGTTCCGCCCAATTCCGCCGCCTTGTCTTCACCGACCGCGTAACAGTCACCTTCCACAGTCACAACCAGCGGCGCCGCGTCAGCGGCAATATTGCCTGCGATGAGCGGAGCGGCAAAGACCGCCGGGGCTCCAGCGAGTCCGAGGGCGAAGGCCACATAGATGATCAGGTTCTTGTTCATGACGCTCTTCTAGTCCAGTGAGACTGAACGGCATATGAACAATCGATCATATCAGCGGATTTTCTGCGCCGCCGTCACCCGGCCAAAGATAGCCGCGAGTCCGGTCAAAGCCGTGATCGCCTGAATGATCGCGTCAGCAAGCGCTTCATTGTCGATGATCCCGTCGGGCAGCCCAAACAGACTGCCTAGCGACATCAGGACGGTCACGAGAGATGCCCAAATGGTCTTTGACAGGTACCAAGGTTTGGCCGTGGTCATGTTTGTTCCTTTCGATCAAATCTGAATTGTTGTGCTGTGTGAAGTCGGAATACCCGGCATGCCGTCAGCGCCGATCTGGGAAACTTCAATCACGGCGGCGGAAAGTCCGGTGCCGAAATCGGACAGCATTTCAGTTGCGGCATAGATCCAGGGTGCCGCATTCACGGTCAGCAACCGCTTAAGGATGCCGCCGGCGCCAAGCACCCGGATCTGGTAGCTCTCCATCCCTTCCGGCAGCGGTATCTCCGCTGCATCCCAGCCATCACCATCCGAAGATCCGCGCCGGATCCAGTCAACGCGCTTGCTGCCGTCGGCTTGGTCAGCGACCTTCAGATGTGCTGGTGAATAGCTCCGCTTGGCCCGCGTTGCCGGTCCCGCCGTGGCTGTTGCAAAGTAGCGGTCGGTGAAATCCTTGCCGGAGGGGCCAATCTTCCAGTTCAGAACCAGTTCCGCCTCAGCGGTCGTAATGCCTGCGGACACCACCGCGCTGTCCAGCAGCACAAATTCAGCCCCCGAATTTGCGCCTGCGCCTGCCGCATCATCGCTGCCAAGCTGGCCGCGCAACAGCCCGGACAGCCGCCAAACGCCTGCGGAAATCTCCCGCGCATCAGAAAACTGCAGAACTTCCCATTCTCCGCTTGTCGATTTTACCGCCGCCGCGTTCGCGCCACCCAGCACCAGCGCTTCGCTTGCGCTCGCCGCCGCGCCAGAAAACAGCTGGACATCAACCGTTTGTCCTCGTTCCCAGCGTCCCATTCTGCCTGACGGAAGCGCGACAGCCAGATTTCCCGCTATCGCCTGTTCGCCAAGCGTCGCCCGCAACACATAGCCAC
>JANPGC010000226.1:0-22721 GCA_031423755.1 Phyllobacteriaceae bacterium
AGGGACACGGTGTCATGATCCGGGTCAACGTGGCAAAGGCCGGTGCTTTGGCGGTGGGGGGTCGGATTCCCACTGTGGGTGATGAGCCCTGAAAACAAAGGCGCCAGATGCTGGAGCGATGCTTGCGACTACGGCGCGCGCGAAGGCATTGTCAGTGCAAACCCACCGGACAGGGTGTGTGGCGATGTCAAATGCTTATCTACAGCCAAAGACAGGACCACACACCCTGTTTCCCAGTTCTTTGAAATGGCCAGACCGGCAACGGGGCGTGGCAATAACGAAGCGCGCACCAGCCTTCCCCGCGAGGGGGAAGGACGGACACCCAAATCATTGACTTGGCTCCCCCGTTCCGCTTTAGAGCACGTAACCCCTCCCGGACATTTGAGACCAGACATGCTTGAACCCAAATATGATTCCGCCGCCGTTGAACCACGCATTGCCAAGGCGTGGGATGACGCAGGCGCGTTCAAAGCCGGGGCAGGGGCAAAGCCGGGCGCGGATCCGTTCTCCATCGTGATCCCGCCGCCGAATGTCACCGGCTCGCTGCACATGGGCCATGCGCTGAACAATACCTTGCAGGATATTCTCGTCCGCTTCGAGCGCATGCGCGGGCGTGATGTCCTCTGGCAGCCGGGCATGGACCATGCCGGCATTGCAACGCAAATGGTGGTCGAACGCCAGCTTGCGGCTTCGGGCACCAACGAGACGCGCCATACAATGGGCCGCGAGAAGTTTGTCGAGCGCATCTGGGAATGGAAGAAGGAGAGCGGCGGGCTGATCTTCAACCAGCTCAAGCGGCTCGGCGCGAGCTGCGACTGGTCGCGCGAGAAATTCACCATGGGCGATCACGGCGAGGCCGGCGACCAGATGGTCGACGCGGTCACGCAGGTGTTCGTCCAGCTCTACAATGAGGGCCTGATCTACAAGGACAAGCGGCTGGTCAATTGGGACACCAAGTTCGAGACCGCGATTTCCGACCTTGAAGTTGAGAACATCGAAGTCGATGGCCAGATGTGGCATTTCAAATACCCGCTCGCCGGTGGCGAGACCTATGAGTATGTCGAGAAGGACGCCGACGGCAACGTGACGCTGCGCGAATCCCGCGACTACATCTCCATCGCCACCACCCGCCCCGAAACCATGCTCGGCGACGGCGCGGTCGCCGTGCATCCGTCGGACGAGCGCTACGCGCCAATCTTTGGCAAGCTCTGCGAAATCCCGGTCGGCCCCAAGGAACACCGCCGCCTCATTCCAATCATCACAGATGAATATCCCGACCCGGACTTCGGCTCCGGCGCGGTGAAGATCACCGGTGCGCATGACCAGAATGACTATGGCGTCGCCAAGCGCAACAACATCCCGATGTACCGGCTAATGGACACCAAGGGCGCGATGCGGGCGGATGGCGCGGCTTATGCCGAGGCCGCTGCTCAAGCCCGCGCTCTTGTTGCGCAAGGCGGCCAGCCCGATGCCAACGCCGTCGATGCCATCAACCTCGTCCCCGACGAATACCGCGGCCTCGACCGGTTTGAAGCCCGCAAGCGCGTGGTCGCCGATATCGATGCTGATGGCTTGATGATCACCGTCGAAAACAAGAAGATCATGCAGCCGTTCGGCGACCGCTCCGGCACGGTCATCGAGCCGATGCTGACCGATCAGTGGTATGTCAACGCCGAAGAACTCGCCAAACCTGCCATAGCCGCCGTGCGCGAGGGGCGGACCAAGCTCGTCCCCGAGAGTTGGGACAAGACCTATTATCAATGGATGGAAAACATCCAGCCTTGGTGCATTTCGCGCCAGCTCTGGTGGGGGCATCAGATACCGGTCTGGTATGGAGCCACCTACCATAAGTCGGCTGAAGTCCCATACACTCGGTTTGTTTATGACGGCGGCGTACACTTTTGTGCGCTTGATTTTGAAGATGCGCGAAAGCAAGCGCAAGCGTACTATGACGCGTCCGGGATCAAAGTTATTGTAGCTGGTGAAGCAAAAGACGCTTCGGATGCTTTTCAGCAAGCGATTGATACCGAAGCCTCTTTCGAAGACGAGCCGTACTATCTCTGGCGCGATCCCGACGTTCTCGACACATGGTTCTCCTCCGCCCTCTGGCCCTTCTCCACGCTCGGCTGGCCGGAGAAGACGCCGGAGCTTGCCCGCTATTACCAGACCGACGTTCTCGTCACCGGCTTTGACATCATCTTCTTTTGGGTCGCCCGGATGATGATGATGGGGCTGCATTTCATGAAGGACGAGGCGGGCAATCCCGTTGAGCCGTTCCACACCGTCTATGTCCACGCTCTGGTGCGCGACAAGAACGGGCAGAAAATGTCGAAGTCGAAGGGCAACGTCATCGACCCGCTTGAGCTGATCGACGAGTATGGCGCAGATTCGCTGCGCTTCACACTGGCGATCATGGCCGCTCAAGGCCGCGACGTGAAGCTCGATCCGGCGCGTATCGCCGGCTACCGCAACTTTGGCACCAAGCTCTGGAACGCCACCCGTTTTGCCCAGATGAACGGCATGGCAGCGGACGCGAACTTCAAGCCGGAGAATGCCAAGCTGGCGGTCAACCGCTGGATCCTGACCGAACTCACCCGCGCCGCCAATGAAGTCACCGCAGCCATCACCAGCTACCGCTTCAACGACGCCGCCAGCGCGGCCTACAAATTCGTCTGGAACCAGCTCTGCGACTGGTATCTCGAACTTTTGAAGCCCGTGTTCATGGGCGACAATGATGGCGAAAAAGCCGAGGCGCAGGCCGTGCTTGCTCACGTCCTAGACGAGACCTACCGCCTGTTGCACCCGTTCATGCCTTTCATGACCGAGGAGCTTTGGGCGCTGACCGCAGGCGAGGGCAATCCGCGCAAGACCTTGCTTTGCCATGCCGATTGGCCAACGCCGTCGTTCACTGACGAGGCCTCAGCAGGCGACATCAACTGGCTGATCGACCTCGTCTCAGGCATCCGTTCCGTCCGTTCGGAAATGAACGTGCCGCCATCGACGCAAGCGCCGCTCGTCGCTGTCGGCGCAAACGCCTTGAGCCGCGAGCGCCTCGCCCGCCACGAGGCCGCCATCAAGCGCCTCGCCCGCGTCAGTGCAATATCTGAAAGCGCGGAAGCGCCGGGCGCCTCAGCGCAAATCGTTGCAGGCGAGGCCACCATGTGCTTGCCGCTCGGCAGCCTGATTGACATTGACGCCGAGCGCGCCCGTCTCGCAAGGGAGATGGCGAAGATCGACGTGGAGCTGGCACGCATCAACGGCAAGCTCTCCAACGAGCGTTTCGTCGCCAACGCCAAAGAAGAAGTGGTGGCAGCAGAGCGCGCACGTCAGACGGAGCTCAATCTGGAAGCGGAAAAGGTCAATCTTGCGTTGCGCCGGATGGACGGCGGCTAAACGAAAGATTCGCGTCACGCTGCACCAAATCTGCATGCGCCGACCGGAATTGCGTTGCAATCTCTGCGAAGTTTGCCGTTTCAAGCGCTGGTTTCATATTGCTTGACCGCTGTTGCCATTCCGCCACAGCGGGGGTTTGGCAATCAAGACAGCAAGTTGACGTAGCGTTTTCAATGAATAAGCATCCTTTTCGGCAGGGATTTTACCAAAAAGTCCAATTTTTCCCGTTAAATACGGCACCGCCGCCATTTTGCCGACACTTTACCGCCACGAAAACCGTTGCGCCCGTAAACAAATTTGCTACCAAGTTTGTGACACACCTCGGATCGGGTGATTTGGACTTTGGGGAGGCCTGTATGGCTCGCAGCATTCTGAAAATATCGGCTCTCGCATTCTTGGCGTCAGCCAGCGTCTTGTCCGCAGCGCAGGCTGGCGGCTTCTCGCGCGGCTCGGCAGACACCGACATCATATACGAAGAAGGCAATTTCAACCTTCGCGCCGGCGTGACCATCGTCAACCCGACCCGCAAGATTACCGCAGGGTTCGCGCCTCTCGGTGGCTCGTTGGTCGGCACCAATTACACCGATACCTACGTGATCCCGTCAGCAGCCGTTAAGGTCAATCTGACCGACGATTTGCGTTGTGCCGGCACGCTTTCGCAGCCATACGGCGGCAGCGTTTCCTACGCAGTCCCATTCGGCACCTCTGCCAAGGTCTCCGAAAAGTTCGCCATCACCGAGACTGGCGTGAATTGCGGCTACAAGTTTGACCTGTCAAAGGGTCAGGTTTGGCTCTTGGGCGGCGTGTTCCTCGAATCATTTGATTATGACCTCGCGGCAGTTGGTGGCGCGATCAATGTAAACCTCAAATCCACCGAACCGGGCTTCCGGATTGGTGCCGCATATGCAATTCCGGAAATCGCCCTTCGCGCGGAATTGATGTACCGCTCGGCGACAACGCATGATGCCGTTGGCACCACCACGCGCCGTGCGCCGACAGGTGGTCCTCTTGATGGATTGCCGATAGGCGTGGCGCTTCCGATTGCAAGTGGTAATGGGAATCTTCCACAGAGTGTCGAGATGAAACTTCAGTCCGGCATCGCGCCCGGCTGGCTGGCTTTTGGCAGTGTCAAGTGGACTGACTGGTCTGTCACCGAAACACTTGATCTGACGATTGCTCCAGGCGTCGACCGCCAAAATCTCTACTTTTGGCGCGACGGTTGGACAGTCACCGGCGGCATCGGCCACGCCTTTACCGAGAAGCTCTCTGGTGCAGTCAGCCTGACTTGGGATCGCGGCGTTGGAACGGGCTTTGATCTTTCCAGCACCACATACACGCTCGGATCCGGCATTTCCTACAAGGATGACCTGGGCGGCGAAATGAAGTTCGGCGGCGGCCTTACTTACATTTCGAGTGCTGCGGAAGACAAGTATCCAGGACCACTGAACACATCGGTTTCTTCCGGTTGGGCATGGGCCGTTGGTGCATCCTACAAGACGAAGTGGTAAACCACTCTGCATAGTTTCAAGGCCGGGCTCATTGCCCGGCTTTTTTTTGCCCTGCATTGCGCCGGCTTCGAGAAATGTGTCGATTGTGCAACACTCAAATTGAATGAACAGAGTACCCCAGATTGAGGCCAAATTTGCCTACATCCCGCCACAAAACAGGTTCACTTCGAAACCAATCCAAAACCGTTCTCGTGTTTTATGAAAACACTGAATGAGCGGACAGGGAAAACAAGGGATCGCTGAATCGTTTCGGAAACCGTCAAGCGTGAATTTTGCAATTCTGCCTCGGCCGGGACGTGTGATAAATGTTGAAATGTTGACAGTAAGCTCAAAACGGGTTGTGACTTTGGCGTTGACGGCTGCACTTTTGGGCGCTCCCGCTGCCCGTGCTTTCGATTCAAACGAGGTGTCGGAAAAGTCCAGCCCGTTCGCCCTGTTCAAATTTGGCTTCAATTCGTACAAAAAGGGCAAGAAGGACGAAGCGGTCGAGGCTTACCGCTACGCGGCGGAAAAAGGCCATGCTGGCGCCCAGTGGAAGCTGGCGCGCATGTACGAGCAGGGCGACGGTGTTGCCGAGGACGACTATCAGGCGTTCAAAATCTACGAGAAAATAGTGCGGCAAGGGATTGATCCGGTTTCACCGGACGGCTCCTATGTCTCCAGCGCACTCGTCGCACTGGCGCGTTATGTCCGCAATGGCATCAAGGGCACGCCCGTCGCGCCCAATCCGGCAGCGGCGCGCGATCTGTATGCACAGGCAGCGTGGAGCTTCCGCGACCCGGACGCGCAGTATGAGCTCGGCCAGATGTTCCTGACAGGCGACGGCGGGGGAGCGGACGTCAAGCAGGCGTTCAATCTTTTCCGTCTGTCGTCGGAAAAAGGACACGCCGGCGGAATGGCCATGTTCGGCGACCTTCTTTTCCAGAATGGCAAGACCGTCCGCGGCTTGGCAAGCCTCACGGCAGCGCTGCAGCGCAGCGCACCCAAGGACCGCAATTGGATAGCCTCGATGCAGGAGCAAGCCTTCGCGCTCGCCGGCGAGGCAGACCGTCGCACCGCAATGGCTCTGGCCGATGAAATGGCACGAAATGGGCAATAGCAGCGAATGCCGAATAGTTTAGAGCGGTCAGTCGCTTGAGCCGCTTTTCTGAATCGATTTCTATCCGCTAAAAATCCAACTCCACCAGCACCGGAACATGATCTGACGGCTTTTCCCAACTGCGGACAGCTTTGTCGATCTCTGCGCTCCTGAACTGTTTCGCGGCCTCAGGTGAGAGCAGGATGTGGTCAATACGAATGCCATTGTTCTTTTGCCAGGCGCCGGCCTGATAATCCCAGAATGTGTAGGTCTTGGCGGCATCTGTGACGGATCGGATCGCATCGGTCATCCCAAGTGCCTTCATGCGCCGATACGCCTGCCGCGATTCGGGCTGGTAAAGCGCGTCACCTTCCCAGATCTTGGGATTGAAACAATCTTCCGGCTCAGGGATGACGTTATAGTCACCCGCCAAAACCAGCGGCTCTTCCAGCTCCAGCCGCGCTTTGGCGTGGGAAATGAGCCGGTCCATCCATCCGAGCTTGTACGGAAACTTCTCGGTGCCAAGCGGGTTGCCATTCGGCAGATAAATCGATGCGACCCGCACGACGCCGGACGTTGTCGAGAAGACGCCTTCAATATAGCGCGATTGAACATCATCTGCATCGCCCGGCAATCTGCGCACCACGTCGTCGAACTTCAGCTTGGAGAGGATTGCAACACCGTTAAATCCCTTCTGGCCGTGCGTTTCCACATTGTATCCGAGCGCCTCAATCTCAAGCCGCGGAAAATCCTCGTCGACAGATTTAATCTCCTGCAGGCAAACAATATCCGGCGCAGCGCTCTGCAGCCATTGCAGCAGGTTTTCGATGCGCGCCTTGATGCCGTTGATGTTCCACGTCGCGATTTTCATGTCTCAAATCCATTATCTGCCCGCACTATTGCAGACCACTCGCCAATTCTCGAGCCGTTTTATGCACAGCTGTTTTTGACAAGCCAGATATTCGTGCCATTCTTTCCAGTGTGAAGCCGACTGGGAGGCGGCCTGCGAAACTGTGAAAACAAGCAGTTCAACAAGGGGAACACAAATGTTGAAATCGAGTTCCGTTCATCCTGTGGATGAAGTCCTCCCGACCAGCCGCCTTGCAGCGCTCGGCATCCAGCATGTGCTGGTCATGTATGCGGGCGCAATCGCTGTGCCATTGATCGTTGGCCGCGCGCTCAAGCTTTCGCCCGAAGACGTAGCGTTTCTGATTTCGGCAGACCTTTTCACCTGCGGCCTAGTCACGCTCATTCAGTCACTCGGAGCAACGCAATGGTTCGGCATCAAGCTGCCGGTGATGATGGGCGTTACATTCGCCTCTGTTGGCCCGATGGTCGCCATGGCAAACACCAGCGGAGGCCCGGAAGGAGCGAGGTTGATTTTTGGCGCAATTATTGGGGCAGGCATATTTGGCATGCTCGTCGCGCCTTTTGTCAGCCGCATGCTGCGGTTTTTCCCGCCCGTAGTGACCGGCACCATCATTCTGGTGATTGGCGTCACGCTGATGCGAATCGGCATCAACTGGATATTCGGCAATCCCGTCGGACCGACCTCGCCCATGATCGTCAATCCTGACCACGCCAAATGGCTAGAGGACGTCAAGGCCTTGGCCGCCGCCGCTGGCTCAACATTGCCACCAATCCCGGAGAAGTTGGCATTGGCAGCCTCAACGCCCAACGCCGCCTATGCGCCGCCCGGCAACATCGCCATCGCGGCATTTGTGCTCGCCGTCATTCTCGGTGTCGCCCGCTTTGCCAAGGGGTTTCTGTCGAACATTTCCGTCCTCATCGGCATCGTCGCTGGCGGCATTGTTGCAGCGGCACTCGGCATGATGCACTTTGAAAAGGTCGCCAGCGCGGGCTGGTTTGCGCTCATCACACCATTTCACTTTGGCGTGCCGCTGTTCGACTTTGTCCTTATCGCGACGATGTGCCTGGTCATGATCGTGGTGATGATCGAATCGACCGGCATGTTCTTGGCGCTCGGCGACATGACAGGACGAAAGGTAACGCAGCCGATGCTGTCTGCAGGCTTGCGCACCGATGGGCTCGGTACGCTGATCGGCGGCATCTTCAACACCTTTCCCTACACCTCCTTCTCGCAGAACGTCGGACTTGTCGGCGTTACCGGCGTCAAATCGCGCTTCGTCTGCGTGGCAGGCGGCGTCATTCTGATCATTCTGGGCCTGTTGCCAAAAATGGCGGCACTGGTTGAAGCCTTGCCGACCGTCGTGCTCGGCGGAGCAGGGCTGGTGATGTTCGGGATGGTTGCGGCAACGGGTATCCGCATCTTGTCTCAGGTCGATTTCAAGACCAGCCGCAACAATTTGTTCGTGGTTGCAGTATCACTCGGGCTCGGTCTGATCCCTCTTGTAGCGCCAAACTTCAAGCAATGGCTGCCGCATTCAGTTCATCCGTTGATTGAATCGGGAATACTGCTCGCGTCCATTGCTGCCGTATTGTTGAATGTCTTCTTCAACGGCGCAAACGCCAACATTGAAGAACTAAAAGAATCAGCCATGGCTGCCGAGGCTTGACTTCGACCGCAAGGGCCGGGGAACCGGCCCTTCAGCGGACAGCCGATCTAAAGCGAGAAGCTCGTGCCGCAGCCACAAGAGGCTGTCGCCAGCGGGTTCTTTACCTGAAACGACTGGCCCATCAGATTGTCGATGAAATCGAGCTCGGAACCATCCATATATTCCAGCGACACGGGGTCCACGAGCACCTTGGCACCGGCTTTCTCAATGACGATGTCGTCCGGTTCGTTGGCTTCGACGAGATCGAACTTGTAGGAAAAGCCAGAACAGCCGCCGCCTTCGACAGATACTCGCAGGGCGGTTTTGCTGGCTTCCTTGCCCAGAATGAAGCCAATGCGCTTGGCGGCGTTTTCAGTTACCGAGAAAGAACTCATGCAAGGCTGCTCCCATAAAGAGTCGGTTGAATACCATATTTAGTCAATCTCCAGTGAATTGCGACCTCTTTCACCGCGCCTTCTTACATCGAGGTTGGAACGACCCAAATCGGCATGCGTCAATGAAGCGGGTGCCCTTCCCGGTTCTGCTGGATGATCGAGGCCTTCGCGCGATGACTGAGCCGAGGTCTGCGCGACCAGGTCTCGTCCATTGGCTCCAATTCGACGGGTGTTTTCACCGTTGGGCTCCCGTGATGCAAGATGGGCATTCATTTCCGCATGAAAGGACCTGAACTCGCCACCGCCGCCACGGTCTCGGCTATTGACGTAGCGGCCTTCTCCTGATGACGCGCCGCTGCTCTGCCCCGAGAATTGATGTGAGATGTGCGCAACAGCGTAATCTCGTTCCATGTTTAAGGGTGCACGATCAACTGCTGCGTTTAAGGACGCGCGATCTGCTGCGGCAGCCCGGGCTTGAGCAGCCCGGCGGTCAATTGCTTCAACACGCCGCGCTTCTTCATCCAGTTGCATTCGAGCAAGCCCGTCCGAACCGTTTTCGGGCCTATCGAGCCTTGGGCGTTGCAATGGCCTTGGATTGTCGTCTTCCATTTATCGATGTTCCTATAATTAGAGCTACAATCAGAAAATTCACAAAGTGCGGTCTGCAGTTCTGTCACGCGAACGAACATTCAATTCCGATCTGAACTTCTTGGCCGGGCTTGCCTCTGTCGGTAATTCCGCATTCGGGCGATCTGTATCCAGCACAGCGCTTGATCGCTTTGCAGTTGAACCAACTGCCGATTGGCCAGCCATCATCTTGGATAGGATCGCGCGCGTTTCCGGTTCGACAATTTGTTTGAGCTGGTCTCGAGACACCTTGCTGAGTGGCGGGACTTTCTTGTCTGCAATGAGCGCGCGTAAATCCACATAATGCCTGCCGTGATTTTCATCCACCGCGATAAATATCTGGTGCGGTCGATATTTCGGGTATTTTGTTTGCGATGGCAGGGCAAAAACATGGTCGTTCTTTGAAGATAAAATTAAAATTTCATGCCTGCTATTTTTATTCTGATTTACAAGCGGGTGATCCTTGTCAATATTTTTTTCTTTGAAAACTTTGGCAGCAAAATTTTCATCCAGACTTATGAGCTTGCGAGGTGAAACCAACATGGTTTTTGTGGGATCGCTGATAAGAACGGCGTTATGCGCAAAAATATCCTGCGGCGGTCTGATCTTTGATTTATTGTTCCGGAGCAACTCTTGATGTTTGCTGCTCGTCGCATAATTGTAGTTGTCGATCTTGAAATATGCGTCCTTCAAATATTTTTTCATCGTCAGTTTCGGGTCCGCATTCGCACCCTGTTGATACTGCTCTCCCGGATCCTGTGCTTTTTCGGATTTTGAATTGGGGTATGGTATCGGTGGCTCCGTGTTCGGGACCGGATGCTGGTGGAATTCGCGGTACTTGGGATCCATCAACATCTTTGTCGCATCAAGCCGTCGTGTCGCTGGCTGCGCGCCGCCCGATTTTGCGTAAGGATTGGTGATTGGCACTGTTGCAGGAGCAATTGCAGCAGGCCAGGCATTGATCACCGCGTCTCCCTTGCTGGCCGGCGGCTTTTTTGCATAGGGATTGGTGATCGGCCCTGTTGCCGGTACAATTGCCGCAGGCCGGGTAGTGATCACCGCGTCTTCCTTGCTGACCGGCGGCCTTTTTGCGTAGGGATTGATGATCGGCGCAGTTGCTGGTGCAGTTGCAGCGGGTCGGGCATGGATCACCGTGCCTTCCTTGCTGGCCGGCGGCTTTTTTGCATAGGGATTGGTGATTGTCCGTATAGCCGATTGAGAATGCGCGACATCATCGCGCAAACCAATTCTGCCTGTTTCAGTTTGTGTATCTGGCCTTGCGATTGTCGAATCTTCTAACGAACCAAAGCTCGGCGAAATTATCTTGACCACGATTTCGTCCCAAATTTTTTAAATACAAAAATCAATATTCGCGAAAAAACCAATATAATTGAGTTACGCTCCACAAACATTGTGGCTTAATCGTGACTGTTTGCACGTCCGTGAATTTGTCGATTTGCATTGAGAACGCATGTGTGGTCGCGGTATGACGTCCATGCATAAATGCTTTGGCTCTGTCTAATCAGGTGTATGTCTTGTTGGAAGGATTGGGTTTCGGCTATCAACCAAGGGCATCGTTCGCTTGCGATCCAAAGGACACACGCGGGCGACTTTATCCCCAGTCCGAAAGCCCGACCCGAACCGCCTTCCAACGCGACCGTGACCGGATCATCCATTCCACGGCCTTTCGGCGGCTCAAGCACAAGACGCAGGTTTTCATCAGCCACGAGGGCGATCATTACCGCACGCGGTTGACGCACACTATTGAAGTTTCGCAGATCGCCCGCTCCATCGCTCGCGCGTTCCGGCTTGACGAGGATTTGGCTGAGGCCATCGCGCTGGTGCATGATTTCGGCCATACGCCGTTCGGCCATGCAGGCGAGCGTGCGCTTGATGCCTGCATGAAAGACTGTGGCGGCTTTGACCACAATGCACAGTCGCTACGCATTGTCACCAAGCTTGAGCGCCGCTACGCGGAGTTTGACGGATTGAACCTGTCCTGGGAGTCCCTGGAAGGTCTGGTCAAGCACAATGGACCCTTGGCAACTTTCGCGGGGGCGGGGCTCAGCCACCCCATTCCGCAGCCGATTTTGGATTTTAACGCGCTCTTCCCGCTGGATTTGCACACTCACGCTTCGCTTGAAGCGCAAGCGGCGGCGCTCGCTGATGACATCGCCTATGACACGCATGACATCGATGATGGCTTGCGGGCTGGAATTCTCGAGTTCGACGCGCTGCGTGCGGCGCCACTGACCGGAGACATCATTGCCGGGATCGATCGCCAGTATCCGAACCTTGAACGGGCACGCATGATTGCCGAACTTGGCCGTCAGCAGATCACAATGATGGTGGAAGACGTCATTGGCGAAACTTCTAGCAGGCTCGAGGCGCTCAATCCCGCGAGCGCCAGCGATGTCCGCAACGCTGGCCACGCAATTGTTGCCTTCTCACCGGAAATGACCGAAACCGAAAAGGCGCTGAAGGCCTACCTGTACAAAAGCCTCTACAGGCACCCCGAAGTCATGGCGACCATGGACACCGCAGCTTTGCTGGTGACAGAACTTTTCGAGCGCTACATTTCGGACCCGTTGGCGATGCCGGAAGACTGGCACACCGGATTTGAGCGACTTTCGACCACGCAGAAAAAGCGCCACGTCGCTGACTTCATCGCCGGGATGACAGATCAGTTTGCGATTCGAGAGCATGAGCGGCTGTTTGACCGCAAATCCGAATTGCGATAGCGCATCCACGCTCACCAAGGCGGCGCAAAGTGGTTGAAAGTGCATGATGAACATATTCCAGGATTTCTCGTCGCGGATAGAAGCGATACTCTCCGCTCTGGATTTGAAAACCGCAGACGGATCGGCGCCAGATTTCAAGCGCATCGCCGTTGAGCCGCCGCGCGACGCGTCGCATGGCGACCTCGCCTGCAATGCCGCCATGGTACTGGCAAAAGCGGTAGGCCAGAATCCGCGCGCGCTTGCCGATGTTATTGCTGCGAAAATCCGTGAGGATTCTGATGTTAGCAAGGTTGATGTCGCGGGGCCCGGCTTCATCAACATTCGCATCAACCCGGTGTATTGGCAGAACCATCTGGCATCGATCCTTCAGTGGAACGGCGCGTATGGCCGTTCAACGCTTGGCGATCACGAGAAGATCAACGTTGAATATGTATCAGCCAATCCAACCGGCCCGATGCACGTCGGTCATTGCCGTGGCGCGGTGTTTGGCGACGCGCTGGCGAACCTCTTGGCATTCGCGGGTTATGACATCACCAAGGAATACTACATCAACGACGCAGGTGTGCAGATCGGTGTGCTGGCCCGCTCGGTCATGCTGCGCTATCGCGAGGCTTTGGGCGAAGACATCGGCGAGATTCCGGCCGGGCTTTATCCCGGCGATTATCTCGTGCCTGTGGGCCAGAAACTCGTCGAGCTTCACGGGCGCGGCCTTCTCGACATGCCAGAGGCGGACGCCGAAACAATTGCGCGCGATATCGCCATTGACACGATGATGGCGATGATACGAGCGGATCTCGATGCCCTGAATGTACACCACGACCACTTCTTCTCGGAGCGCTCGCTGCACGAGGGCAACGCAGGCAAAATACTTGCAGTTATCAATGACTTGACGATGAAAGGTCATGTCTATCGCGGAACGCTTCCGCCGCCAAAGGGTGAAGTGCCGGATGATTGGGAAGACCGCGAGCAGGTCCTTTTCCGCTCGACGGAAGTCGGCGACGACATTGACAGGCCGCTCGTCAAATCGGACGGGTCCTTCACATACTTTGCCGCGGATCTTGCTTACTTCAAGGACAAGTTTGACCGTGGTTTCAAGGAAACCATCATGGTGCTTGGCGCCGACCACGGCGGCTATGTAAAGCGCATGGAGGCGTTGGCGCGGGCGGTATCCAACAACACTGTCAAAAACACCATCTATCTGGTGCAACTGGTGAAATTGTTCCGCAATGGTGAACCGGTCCGTATGTCCAAACGGGCAGGGGAGTTCGTCACACTGCGTGATGTTGTGGATGAAGTAGGCCGCGATCCGGTCCGCTTCATGATGATTTACCGCAAGAATGACGCGCCGCTTGATTTCGATTTCGCCAAGGTCACAGAGCAGTCGAAGGACAATCCCGTCTTCTACGTTCAATATGCATCCGCGCGCTGCCACTCAATATTTCGGCAGGCCAAGGAGTTGGCCGGTCTTGAACGCCCTGCACGTGAGGCGCTTGCCAAAGGTGTCCATTTGCTCGCTGACGAGTCCGAACTGGCGCTTATTGGCAAGCTGGCGGAATACCCGCGCCTGATTGAAAGCGCCGCGCTTGCCCGTGAGCCGCACCGGATCGCGTTTTACCTTTATGAGCTGGCTTCCGCCTTTCATGCGCAGTGGAACAAGGGCACGGAAAATCCCGCGTTACGCTTTGTTAAGGTTAACGACCCACTATTGACCGTTGCCAGACTGGGTTTGGTGCAGGCTGTTCATGACGTTATTGCGTCCGGTCTGGGGATCATCGGAGCCGATGCCCCCACGGAAATGCGGTAATTTCACGGGGAAACTGTCACCTTTTGCGCACATTGCGCTGGTAAGGCCTCGAGTATTGTGGTCCTTTGCCGGGATCGCGCGTGTTTGTTCAGGATTTTGGCATGGCGAATGGTTTGGATGTGAAAGTGCGGGATTACGGCAGGGAAATTGCTGCCGATGATCCGTTGATGGAACTCTCCCGGATAATGGGCTTTGACAGGCCTGCTCCAGAGACTGAGCCCGCTGATCCGCAACTTGCCATTGAAGACACTTTTTCCATGGATCTCGAACGCGAGCTGGCTCTGGAGGAGTCGCAGGCTGATAGCCCGTCTGCTCTCGATGCAGAGTTCAGTACAGCTCTCGAGGACGAATTGTCTGAAGCGTTGCAGTTGGCTGACGATGCGCCTTCAGTTGTGCCGTCTCTAGAAGATGAATTGACGGCTTTGTTGGGCAATGAGCCGCAAGCAGAGCCGGGGATGCAATGGGCTCGGGCAGAACACGGCATCGCAGCATCGGCCGCGCAGGCCGTGCCTCAGGATTTGAATTACGAAGATGACCTTGATCTGCCAAAGCTGGAATTGTCATCTCCGGCGTCGGACGCGGCTGTAACTGACTGGCCGGAAGCGCCGGAAGTTCAAGCCGAACCTACGGTTGACATCGGCGAGCCATGGCTTGACGACTCATTGGAAGAGCCGGTCGAGTTGGAGTTGACTCCTCACACCGGGATCACGCGCTCTGAGGCGGTTGCATCCCTTGAGGATTTTGCGGAGCTGGACGAGTTCGAGCCGCTCGCGGAGCCTGAACCGTCAGAACTGGCTGTGGCAAGGGCAGGGCTGGAAGAAGCTTGGCGGGACCACGGGCCGGTTTCCCCGCCTGCCGCCACTTTGGAAAGCGTCGCTGTTGAACCTGCCGAGGCTGCTTTTGATGGCGAGCCTTGGTCGGATATTGATTCCGGCGATGACTTTGCGGAACCGCGAACGGAAACCGAAAGCGTCGAAACCGAAGCAGTTCATGAGGCTGAACCGCATAAAGCGGCATCCACTGACTGGGTTTTGAACGAGATGAACCGCGTGTCCGTCGTCACGCCTGCCGCAGCCTCCTCTCAAATGCTGGTGGCAGATGATGCGAGCGATACGGCGGTCGACGATTTCGAGTTTGACTTTGAAGGCGACGAGACTTCACCGCCTGAGACTGATGCTGATTACAGCGAGTCTAAAGAGGAATTGCCCGATGCCGGAGCTGTGACCTGGCAGCCGAAGTTTGAGGCAGCGCAGGCTTCAGGGCGAGACTTTGGCCGGATGTTGGCCAGGACTGCGCCCGAGCCTGTCGTGGCAGCGGCGGAGCCGATGCAGGACTCTGTCACGCAGACCGATGACTTTGAGATCCCTGATTTCGACTTCAATCCGGAACCCCAGGAAGCCGCTGCATCCGCAGGCGCTCTGGGCGAGTACGAGCCGGAATATGCCGGTTACGAACCCAAGGTCGAGAAAAAAGCGGCCTCGCAGGTCAAAGAGCACGATTTTGACTTCGAAGCCATTCTCAACGAGCAATGGTCTGCCAATACCAACGGCGCTGTATCCGGACTTGGGGTTGCGGCGGGGCTGGCAGCTGCATCCGCATTGCAACCGAAGCTGAAACAAGAGCTCGACGCCGATCTTGATTTTCAGCCATTTGGCGGCGAAGCGCCCGCGTTCCCTGAACCTGGTTTCGATCCACCGGCGCAACGCCGGGCTTCTTGGCTTGTGCCCGCCTTGTTTGCGGGTGTCGCGATTCTGGGTGGGGGCATTTACTACGCCTATTCCGGCGGCAGCTCATCAGCCTCAGCCAATGGTCCGGTCTTGGTCAAGGCCGACTCTGAACCTGTGAAAATCGCCCCGGCAAACCCTGGCGGCAAGTCTGTGCCGGATCAGGACAAGGCAGTTTACGACAAGGTTGATGGTGGGCAGGCGGCGCTTCCGTCGCAAGGCACTCTGGTATCCGACTCGGAGGAACCTGTTGATATCGCATCCGTCACCCCGGAAGCGCCGGTCGAGACTGTCGCCAGCGACGGTGCGGTCAAATCCGAAGCGCGGGTGGACGCCGATGCCTCCGCCGACGCGCCGGCCCCAGCGTCGGCAGAAACTGCGGCGGTGACTCCAAAGAAAGTCCGCACGTTTATCGTCAAACCGGATGGCTCGCTCGTCGAGAGACCGGCGGAAGCCGCAGTTGCAACTGTCGCAGAGAAACCAGTGGCGGTGGCTCCAGCAAAACCGGCAGTCACTGTTGCCAAGGCTGCACCTGCCAAGGCTGCGCCCGCGCCTGAGGCTGTGAAGCCCGCAGTTGAAGCGGCCAAACCTGTTGCGGTGGTGGCCAAACCTGTGGTCGTGGCGCCCAAGCCTGTTGTTGCCGCGCCTCAAGTCAAGACTGTGGCCGCTGTCAAACCAGCTCCCGCCGCCAAGCCCGTCGCCGCAGAAAAGCCGGCGGCAGATGTTGCTGCCGAGCCAGCGGAAGAGTCGATTGCCAAGCTCGCGGCAGCTGATCCCGTCGCGGTTAAAGCCGCGCCAGCAGACGCTGAGGCAGCAAATCCTGCACCTGCGATCAAGGTGGTCAAGACCAAGAAAATCAAGGCGCCGGCCGCCGAGAAAGTGGCTGCGGTCGCGGCGCAGGATGGCGGAGCGCCGGTGCTTGAATCCCGCCCGGCAGATCAGCCGGTGACCATCGTCGGCAAGACGGGCGGCCAAAAGGCAGCGGCTGACGAAACGCTGGTCGCGTCTGCGGATCCGGCGCCAGCCCCTGCGTCCGGCAGCTATTCGATCCAGATTGCCTCCACGCCGTCTCCCGAAGCAGCCAAATCGACCTACGCAGCGCTCAGCCGCAAGTTTGGCGGTGTGATTGGCGGCAAGGGTGTCAACATCCTGAAAGCCGAAGTGGACGGCAAAGGCACGGTCTATCGCGTTCGAATTCCAGCTGGCTCCAAACAGGCTGCTACTTCCATGTGCGCGAAGTACAAATCCTCCGGCGGCAATTGCTTCGTCACGAAGTGAACTGGCCGGGCAGAAGAGCGGCCCGAGTCGGCCGCTTTTTCGTATCTGCTGCAAATTTTCCCAACAAGAATATAGTGTGAGACCATGCGCGAATCGAAATCCGTCATAATTGGCGTCTCCGGAACCGAACTCACGGCCGATGAGCGGGCCTTTTATGCCGAGCACCGGCCTTGGGGCTTCATTCTCTTCGCCCGCAATTTGAAAGAAGAAGCGCAGATCAAGGACCTGAACGCCGCTTTGCGCGACAGCATCGGCAATCCGGATGCGCCGATATTCATCGACCAGGAAGGCGGCCGGGTCCAGCGCTTGCGCCCGCCGCTTGCACCGAACTATCCGTCTGCTTCGACACTGGGCGATATCTACCGCAGAGACCGGCAGGCCGGTTTGGATGCGGCACGTTTGATGTCCCGGCTTCATGCTGTTGACTTGAAGAAGTTTGGCTTTACCGCAGACTGTCTGCCGGTGCTTGACGTGCCAGTTGCAGGCGCGAACTCGGTGATTGGCAACCGCGCTTATGGCGAAGACCCGCGCACCGTCATGGAAATGGGCCGCGCCGCTGCTGAAGGCCTGATGGAAGGGGGCATTCTTCCGGTCGTCAAGCACATGCCCGGTCATGGCCGCGGCTTTGCTGACAGCCATCACAATCTGCCCATCGTCGATGTCCCGCTCGCCGAATTGGAAGCCCATGATTTCGTGCCGTTCAAGGCGCTGAATGATCTGCCGATGGCCATGACCGGCCATCTGGTCTTCACCGCGATAGACCCTGACCGCCCCGCAACGACTTCGCCCATCGTCATCGAACAGATCATTCGTGGCCACATCGGCTTTGATGGTCTGTTGATGAGCGATGATGTCTCGATGAACGCGCTTTCTGGGGATTTCCATGAGCGGACACGTGCAATCTTCGCCGGAGGGTGCGATATGGTCCTGCACTGCAACGGCGTCATGGACGAGATGAAGGCCGTGATGGCAGAAACGCCGATGCTTGCAGGTAAGCCGCTGCAGCGCGCGATTGCCGCCCTGGCGAGACTGGACAATGCGGCAACTGAGGACGAAATTGCACTCCGCGACGCGTTCGCCAGCCATCTGGCGGACGTCGCATGACAGGATAGGAAAACCGGGGCATGAAGGCTTCCGCCAAGAAACAGGACCGGAGCGGCATGCCGCTTGAAGCCCTGTGGGAAGACACGGAAGACCGCACTCTGTCCGATCCGGAAATGCTTGTCGACATCGATGGCTTTGAAGGCCCGCTGGATTTGCTTCTGCATCTGGCGCGAAACCAAAAAGTCGATCTTGCCCGCATTTCGATTCTGAAGCTCGCAGAGCAATATCTCGAATTCATCAATGGGGCCGTCAAGCTTCGGCTTGAGCTTGCTGCCGATTACCTTGTCATGGCCGCCTGGCTGGCGTTCCTCAAATCCAAACTTCTCATTCCCAAGACCGGCAGCGACGATGGCGACAGTGGCGAAGAGCTTGCCGAACTGTTGCAATTCCGGCTGAAGCGCCTCGAGGCGATGCGGGATGCCGCCGCGAGGCTTGTCAACCGCAATCGTTTGGGCCGTGACATTTTCCAGCGCGGCGACCCGCAAGCCGTGATCATTGAGAAGCAGAATGAATGGTCGGCCACACTTTATGATCTGCTCACGGCCTATGCATCGCAGCGCCAGCGGCAGGCGATCTCGCGCGTTTCCATTGCCCTGCGTTCGGTCTGGTCGCTCAAACACGCGCGTCAAATCCTGACCCGCCTGATTGGCGAAATGCGTGACTGGACAGCGCTCGACCAATATCTCATTGCGTTCATCCCTGATCCGTCGGAGCGCGCAACCGCCATGGCCAGTTCCTTTGCAGCGAGCCTTGAACTCGTGCGGGAAGGTCAGCTTGAAGTGCGGCAGGAAGCCGCTTTCCAGCCGATATATTTGAGAACCAAGGCCGGAAGGCCCGAACTGGAGGCGTATTGATATGCCTGAAACCGGACAAGCCCGCGTGTTCCCGTTCGCCCGCGCTGACAGCCTCGAGTTGGGCAGCAATCCAGCCGAGCGACTGCATCTGCATGAAGCGGTCCGCATGGCGGAGGCGATTGTCTTTGCATCTGCCGAACCGGTCTCCGAAAAGGCTTTGGCGGATCGTCTGCCGGGCGAGACGGACATCGCCGCTGTGATGGCTGAATTGCAGTCGGCGTACGAAAAGCGCGGCGTCAATCTGGTACGCGTCGGCGACTCATGGGCGTTCCGCACCGCATCAGACCTGTCGTTCCTGATGAACCGCGAGGCGGTGCAGCAAAAGAAGCTGTCGCGTGCGGCGCTCGAAGTGCTGGCAATCATTGCATACCACCAGCCGGTCACCCGCGCGGAGATGGAAGAAATACGCGGTGTTGAAACAGCGAAGGGCACCCTTGATGTGCTGATGGAAACCGGCTGGGTCAAAATACGCGGCCGCCGCAAGGCTCCGGGCCGCCCCGTCACATATGGCACAACAACCGCATTCCTCGACCATTTCGGCCTTGAGGAAATCCGCGATCTGCCAGGCATCGACGAACTCAAGGGGGCAGGGCTTCTGTCCTCGCGCATGCCGTCAAACTTCTCCGTGCCGCAGCCGCCCGCCAACATGGACGACCTGTCGGAAGACGAAGACGAACTGACCGACATCGACCTTGAAGAGCTCGGCCTGTTGACACCGCGCGGCGGGGATGATTGACAGCCGCTCATCAATGGGATGCGGCAGTGGCAATACCTGGAACATCTGCAGTCATGCGCGGCCCGGTCGGCGTTTCCTTTGCCGCAAGCCTGTCGTTTGACAAAATTTCCCACCGGTTCGAGAACGGCCCGCCGACGCTCATTGATGTTTCGCTGACTGCTGAACCCGGCGAAGTGCTGTGCCTTTTGGGCCCGTCCGGCTCCGGCAAGACAACGCTCTTGCGTATCGCAGCCGGAATCGAAACACAAACATCGGGCCGCATCCTCTTGAGCGGACAGGAGATTTCCGGACCGAACGCCTATGTTCCGCCGGAAAAGCGATCGATTGGTCTGGTGTTCCAGGACTATGCGCTGTTTCCACACCTGTCTATCATGGACAATGTCCGCTTTGGCCTGACCGCCATGTCGAGAGAAGATGCCAAACTTGAGGCATTCACCGCGCTTGGCCGCGTCGGCCTTCAAGCCTATGCCAACACCTATCCGCACGAACTCTCCGGCGGTGAGCAGCAGCGCGTGGCGCTTGCCCGCGCGCTCGTGCCGCGCCCGGCGGTGCTGTTGCTGGATGAGCCGTTTTCCGGCCTCGACTCGCGGCTGAAAGACACGGTGCGCGCCGAAACGCTGGGCATTTTGCGCCAAAGCCGGGCGACTGCCATCGTCGTCACCCATGATGCGGAAGAGGCCATGCGCATGGCAGACCGAATCGCGCTGTTGAGGAACGGCCGGCTGGTTCAGGTCGGCACATCCGAAAATCTCTACACCAAACCCGTCTCGCTCTTCGCCGCCGGTTTTTTCTCGGAACTGGATGTGTTCGATGTGACGGTCCGCAATGGAAGGGCCGAGACGCCGCTCGGCACATTTGATGTGGCCTTTCCGGACGGCCAGCCGGTGACAGTCGCGGTTCGTCTTGGTGACATTGAAATCGGCTCGGGGGAGGGCGCGATCCCTGCCCGAATCCTCTCGCGGCGGTTCCTTGGCGAGAGCGAATTGCTGCAATTGGCCGTGCCCGGGCAGGATGTTCCGGTTTCGACCCGCCAGCGCTGCGGCACTGTGTCCGCAAAAGACCGTGATATCGGCATATTTGTGCGCAATGATCGCGTGCTTGTGTTTGAAAGATCGGACGAAAGCGCTTAAGTGACACGCGACACGACAAAGGCATTGGGAGTTTAACATGGGTTCGTTTTCAATCTGGCACTGGCTGATCGTTCTCGCGGTCGTTCTGCTGCTGTTCGGCCGCGGCAAGATCCCGGAACTGATGGGCGATGTCGCCAAGGGCATCAAGAACTTCAAGTCAGGCATGGCGGAAGACGAAACCGTTGCCGACGATGGCAAGACGGTCGAGCACCAGTCGGCTGAAACCGTGGATACCGCCACCAAGGCAAAAGCGAAGAAATCCTGAGCGTCTGTGCCTGACCACCAAGGATAAGCGCTGATGTTTGAAGTTGGATACTCCGAGATCCTCGTGATCGCGATTGTCTTGATCGTGGTGGTCGGACCCAAAGACCTGCCAAAAATGCTGCGCGCGTTTGGCAAGGCCATGACGCGTTTCCGACAGGTTTCGGGAGATTTCCGCCGCCAGTTTGACGATGCGCTGAAGGAGGCTGAGCTCGACGAGGTGCGCAAGACCATTGACGACGTGCGCAAACTCGACCCGCGCCAACAGGTGCGGGACGTGTTCAACCCGCTGCGTTCAGTGGCGGAAGGCATCCGCAATGATGTGCAGGGCGCTGTAAGGCCGGTGATGCAGTCCAACCCGGCTGGCGCGGCGAAAGCTGAGGCCGATGCAGTTGCGCCGGTCGTTGCAGCAACGCCCAAGGGTTCAAAGATGGCGGCTCCTGTTGCCAAGGCTGAGGTCGCGCCAGTGAAAACTGTGGCGGTAAAACCAGCAATAGCTGCCGCCAAAACGATTGCGCCTGTGAAGGGTTCCGAAAAGTCATCAGCCGTTGCGTCTTCCAAATCAGCGGCGAAATCAATCGTCAAAGCTCCGGCAAAAGCCTCCGCCAAGCCGGTCGCCGTCGCGGGGGTCAAGCCGTCGGTGAAGCCTGTCGCCAAGCCTGTAAACAAGCCGGTCGCCAAGCCGGTTTCCAAAGCGTCTTCAAGGCCAGCGCCTGCCAAGAAAGCCAAAGCATGAGCAAGGTCGAGGAAGACGTTGAGGCCAGCTCTGCGCCGTTGATTGAGCATTTGATCGAACTGCGCCGCCGCCTGATGTGGGCGATTGTCGCGTTCTTCGTGGCGTTTGGCGTGTGTTTTTACTTTGCCAAGGAACTGTTTGACCTGCTGGTCATACCCTACCGCACCGCAGTGCGCTGGGCCGGCCTGCCTCAGGACAAGGTGGCGCTGATTTACACTGCGCCGCAGGAATTTTTCTTCACACAGGTCAAAGTGGCGATGTTCGGCGGCATGGTGCTGGCGTTTCCGGTGATCGCCAACCAGATCTACAAATTTGTCGCGCCCGGCCTTTACCGCAATGAGCGCCGCGCCTTTCTGCCCTTCCTTTTCGCCTCGCCTCTTCTGTTTTTGTCCGGCGCGGCGCTGGTCTATTTCTTTTTCACGCCAATGGTGATGTGGTTCTTTCTGTCGATGCAGCAGGATAGCAACGGCATCCAGATTTCGCTGCTGCCGAAAGTTTCCGAATATCTCAGCCTGATCATGACGCTGATCTTCTCGTTTGGTCTGGTGTTCCAACTGCCGGTCGTCACCACACTGATGGCGCGGGCAGGGCTGGTCACTGCTCAAGGCCTCAAGGACAAGCGCAAGTATGCCATCGTTTTCGCTTTCGTCGCGGCCGCGATCCTGACCCCACCGGACCCGATGAGCCAGATCGGTCTTGCGCTGCCGACCATCCTTCTTTACGAGGCCTCCATCTGGCTTGCACGGATGATGGAACGCAATCGCGCCAAGGAACAGGCAGTCAAGGACGCCAAACCGTCCGAAGTTGCCACGCCGAAAGATGATCCCGCACGATCG
>JANPGC010000227.1:0-22256 GCA_031423755.1 Phyllobacteriaceae bacterium
ATCACGCCGAACGCACCGCACATTTTGCCCTGCCGCGAACCACCGATTGCCTGCGCAGCATCTTCAATGACGGCCAACCCTTCTTCAGCAGCAATCACTTCAATCGCATCATAGTCCGCCGACAGGCCAAACAGATCGACCGGAATGATCGCCTTGGGAGTCAACCTTCCCGCAGCGCGCACCGCCTTGATCGCAGCTTTCAGCTGATCGGTGTCCATGTTGTAAGTGTCTGGATCAATATCGACGAACACAGGCTCTGCGCCCGCCAGCGCAACGACTTCCGCTGTCGCCGCAAACGTAAAACTCGGGCAAAACACAGCATCGCCGCGCCCGACGCCAAGGGCGAAAAGCGGTATCAGCAGCGCATCCGTACCGTTGGCGCAGGCGACGACATGCTTGACGCCGACGTAGTCTGCAAGCTTGCGCTCAAACTCCGCCACTTCCGGCCCGAGAATATATTTTCCCTCGCGGATGACTTTGGCAACAGCCGCATCAATTTTGTCGCTGATGCGCGCACGCTGTGCCGCAAGGTCGATGAACTGCATGAAATGCCCGTCTTTATTGTTGCCTGAAGTACCCTGAAGCCCAAGGCCTTCTAGTGTGATTTGCCATTCTGCGCCATACCAGCGGCCATCACAACAGCCGCAACCATGTTACAGCCCGTGAATTTGTCGCCCGATAAGCGCTAATCGTGAGTGACCGTGCCTGCCGTCAGTATCTCCAGCACGCGGATTGCCTCATCGCCCCCTGTGCGCGGTTCGGCCCGCGTTTTCATACAGTTGATGAAATGCTGACATTCCGCTGTCAGCGGCATGCCCTCTCGGATTGGAACATGGTTCGGCTCCTGCGCCGTGAATGCCCACTGGCCATTGTCCTGCCAGACGGCGTGCCGGTAGATCGCCAGCTTCTTGTCCCAGCCGGCAACATCATCGAAAACCGCCATCGCCTTGGTGCCGACGACAGTCAGCCGTCGCTCGCGGTAAGGGTTCAGGCGCGAGGCAAACAGATGCGAGCGCACACCGCTTGGAAACGACATGTGAACATGGGCAAAATCCGAAAGATGATCGAGCAGCGCAGTGCCCTCGCCATGCACTTCGCTCGGCGCTTCGCCGGTAATAGCGAGGATCATCGACAGGTCATGGGGTGCCAAATCCCACAGCGCATCATTTTCAGTGTGGAATTTCCCCAGCCCCAGCCGGTTGGAATGAATGTAGCGGACAGTCCCGAGTTCCCCTGCCGCAATCAGCTCCTGCAGCTTTTCAAACGCGGGGTGGAATCGCAACACATGCCCGACCATGAACACACGGCCCGCATCGCGCGCCGCCTTCACTGCCGCCCTGGCTTCCGGCACCGTCAACGCGATGGGCTTTTCAACCAGAACGTCTTTTCCCGCCTTCACGGCGCGTATTGCAGCTTCCGCATGATACTGCGGTGGCAGCGCCATGACGATGCCATCGACATCGCTGCGGTCATAAAGTTCGGCGGGATCAACCGCGATGCATTTGAAATCCCGTGCGAACCCTTCCGCCCGCGCCATATTTGCATCAGACACGGCGTGCAACGCGCCAAGTCCTGCGAGCGTGCGAATATGGTTCGCGCCCCAATAGCCACAGCCCAGCACCGCAATCCGCACAGTCATCTCATTCAATCCGCATTCAGTCTTTGCTGTCACGACAGCCGTCGAGCCAAGCACATATCGGCCTCAGCGCATTGCCGCAAGCCACGCCTATACCGCACAAGTGTTTGCAGCCAAACCAATCCTCATCTTGGCTTGACAGGCTTGACCCGGCCACACTATATCCCCGCCACCCTGCTGGCATAAAGTGTCGGCATGCCTTTGGCGAGGTAGCTCAGTTGGTTAGAGCGGAGGAATCATAATCCTTAGGTCGGGGGTTCAAATCCCTCTCTCGCTACCACTATTCTTTTTGTACATTCTTGATAGATGGCGGACGATCCGAGTCCGGAGGTCTTTCAGCAAGCGATCAGGGCCCAACTGGCGCGTTGATACGCATATCGCCACTTACCGATTGCATTCCGCTGCCTTCCGGTGGACATTTGATTTGGCTGCATTTGGAAGAAACCCAGATTGAACGAGCGTCAAGACATTCACTCGGCGGGCATTCCGGTCCTGTGCAAATCATGCGAAGCGCGCCACCGCGGCGTTTGCGGCGGGCTGGACCCCCTTCAGCTTGTCGCACTGGCCAAGCAGACGACGCGTCGGGTTATCGCGCCTGGAACAAAGTTGATGTCTGATGGCGATGAGGTCACGACCTATTCTAACTTGTTGTCAGGCGTGGTGAAACTGACAAAAATCCTTGCTGACGGGCGGCAGCAGATCGTCGGATTGCAATTTGCCCCCGACTTTATTGGCCGACCATTCAAGCGCGAGAACCAGCTCGACGCGGAAGCGGCCACCACTGTGTCAGTTTGTTCGTTTCCTAAGTCGATGATGGACCGCTTGATCGTGAGCAGTCCGCCCTTGGAGCACAGGCTCCATCAGCAGGCTCTGAAGGAACTTGATGAAGCGCGGAGCTGGATGCTTACGCTTGGCCAAAAGACCGCAGCGGAGAAGGTAGCCAGCTTTCTCTACTATGTTGCATGCCATGTTGATCCGGAACGTTCGCATCTTCGCGGGCCGGTCGAATTCGAGTTGCCTCTGACCCGCGCAGAGATCGGAGACTTTCTCGGACTGACCATCGAAACAGTCAGCAGACAATTTACGAAACTCCGCAAAAGCGGCGCTATAGAAATTGTTCACAACCGCAGCATCAAACTACTTTCGCTCGACCAAATCCGCCGTCATGCGAAATTGGACCACGAGTCTTGGCACTTCTAGTCGATAGCTCCTGCCAATACGCGCCAATACGCGGATACGGCATCGACCATGCGGATCTGATGTCTGCGTCAGCCTCAAAAAATGCAGTGCCTTTCTCTTAATCATCAAGGTGAACACAACACTCAAGAGCCATTTACATCACTTAAGTCGCTAAAAAGACCCGCTGCCTTGATCCAAGTCAAGGCGTAGCCCCGCACCTTTCGCCAACTGAATTTGGCGTCGAGTCCCACGCAGACGCGGAAATCTTGTCGGGGAAGATTGATGAAATACCCAACTGAAACAATTATCGTTGGATTGGCAGCCTTTCTCGCATTGCTTGGCGCGGGACTGGCAGAAGATGCACCATTCAGAGCGCATATGTGGGTCTTGTTCTTCGCGCTTGCCGCTGGAGCCGTGGTGCTTCTGCGCACATCCGACTATGCGACCGATCGGGCAAAGACCGAAGACCTTACTGGCTACATGGATGGCCCGGTGCGTTTTGGCGTGATTGCAACCGTCTTTTGGGGTATCGCTGGCTTTCTCGTCGGCGTGATCGTCGCCGCGCAACTGGCATTCCCGGACCTCAACATTGAGCCATACCTGAATTTCGGACGGCTTCGCCCGTTGCACACGTCCGCTGTCGTGTTTGCTTTTGGCGGAAATGCGCTGATCGCCACGTCGTTATACGTCGTTCAACGCACCTCACGGGCACGCCTTTTCGGCGGCAACTTGAGTTGGTTTGTCTTCTGGGGTTACCAGCTTTTCATCGTCATGGCCGCAACTGGCTACCTTCTTGGCATCACCGAGTCCCGTGAATATGCCGAGCCTGAATGGTATGTCGATATCTGGCTGACATTGGTGTGGGTTGCCTACCTTATTGTGTTCCTGGGAACGATTGTCAGGCGCAAGGAGCCGCACATTTATGTAGCCAACTGGTTCTATCTGTCATTCATTGTGACGGTAGCCATGTTGCACATCGTCAACAATCTGGCGGTCCCCGTCTCCTTCCTTGGCTCCAAAAGCTACTCGCTGTTTTCCGGTGTGCAGGATGCGCTGACGCAGTGGTGGTATGGTCACAACGCCGTCGGCTTCTTCCTCACCGCCGGTTTCCTTGGCATGATGTACTATTTCGTGCCCAAGCAGGCCAACCGGCCCGTCTACTCCTACCGCCTGTCGATCATCCATTTTTGGTCGCTTATTTTCCTGTACATCTGGGCGGGCCCGCATCACCTTCACTACACTGCCCTGCCCGATTGGGCGCAGACCCTCGGTATGGTGTTCTCCATCATGCTCTGGATGCCCTCGTGGGGCGGCATGATTAATGGCCTGATGACGCTCTCTGGCGCTTGGGACAAGCTTCGCACAGACCCGATCCTGCGCATGATGGTTCTGGCAATCGCCTTCTACGGCATGTCGACATTCGAAGGCCCGATGATGTCGATCAAGGCGGTCAATTCCTTGTCGCACTACACCGATTGGACCATCGGCCATGTACACTCCGGTGCCTTGGGCTGGGTTGGCATGATCTCGTTTGGCGCGATCTACTTCCTCGTGCCGAAGCTTTGGCACCGGGAGGGTCTCTATTCACTTCGACTGGTCACATGGCACTTCTGGCTGGCAACACTCGGCATTGTCATTTACGCCGCTGTCCTGTGGGTTGCTGGCATCCAGCAGGGTCTGATGTGGCGCGAATACAATGATCAGGGCTTCCTGGTCTACTCGTTCGCTGAGTCAGTGGCCGCCTTGTTCCCCTACTATGTCCTGCGCATGATTGGCGGCCTGCTTTACCTCATCGGCGGGCTGGTCATGGCCTGGAACGTTGCAATGACAATCCTTGGTCACAAGCGCGAAGAGCTGCCCATTGGCGGTCAAATTTCTCGCTTGCAGCCAGCGGAATAGGAAATCACCATGTCAATTCTCGACAAACATGCCATCATTGAGCGCAACGCGACCCTGTTGCTGGTCGGTTCACTTGTGGTTGTAGCCATCGGCGGCATCGTTGAAATCGCCCCGCTGTTTTATCTGCAGAACACCATCGAAAAGGTGGAAGGGATGCGGCCCTATTCGCCACTGGAACTCATGGGGCGCAACATCTACATCCGCGAAGGCTGCTACACCTGCCACAGCCAGATGATCCGCCCATTCCGTGACGAGGTGGAGCGCTACGGCCACTATTCGCTTGCGGCGGAGTCCATGTATGACCACCCGTTCCAATGGGGATCAAAGCGCACAGGGCCGGATCTCGCCCGCGTCGGCGACCGATATTCCAATGAGTGGCATGTGCAGCACCTGACGGAACCACGGTCAGTGGTGCCGGAATCAATCATGCCCAGCTACAGCTTCCTGAAAACCACACCGCTTCAAATCACCAACATTTCTGCGCACTTGAGCGCGAACCGTACCGTTGGCGTTCCATACAGCGACGAGATGGTAGCCAGCGCAGCGGCTGACCTTGCAGATCAGGCCAATCCGGATGCTGACACAACTGCCCTGCTTGCGCGCTATCCAAAGGCGAAAACCGGTGATTTCGATGGCGATCCAGCCGCGCTGTCCGAAATGGACGCGTTGGTGGCGTACCTGCAAATGCTCGGCACCCTAGTCGACTTCAAATCCTACAACGAAGCTGCAGGCGAAAGGTAGGCGCACCCATGGATTACAATGATCTGCGCCATTTCGCCGATAGCTGGGGCCTGCTTGCAATGACGTTGTTCTTCGTTGGTGCGGTGCTGTTCGCATTTCGTCCCGGTAGCCGCAAACTTGGCAGCGACGCAGCCAACATTCCCTTCAAGGAAGATTGAAAATGGCCGACAAAAACATCGACGAAGCCACCGGTGTCTCAACCACAGGCCATGAATGGGACGGCATTCGAGAGCTGAACAACCCGATGCCGCGCTGGTGGCTCTATACCTTCTATGCCTGCATCGCATGGGCGCTCGTTTATTCCCTCGCCTACCCCGCCTGGCCGATGCTTACCTCCGCCACGAAGGGATGGCTTGGTTATTCGAGCCGCGCGGACTTGCGCGGCGAACTCTCCGCAGCCGACAGCCAGAAGCTGGAACTCCGCAAGGCGATCGCAGAGAAGCCACTAGCTGACATTATCGCCGACGAAAAGCTGCGCACCTTTGCTGTTTCTGCGGGTGGAGCGGCGTTCAAAGTCAATTGCATCCAGTGCCACGGCACCGGTGCGCAAGGGTCCGCAGGGTTTCCAAACCTGAATGATGATGACTGGCTCTGGGGTGGCAAGGTCGAGGACATCCACACCACTTTGACGCATGGTATACGCTTTGCAACGGACGCCGAGACAAGAATTTCAGACATGCCAAAGTTCGGCGAGATTTTGAAGCCGGAGGAAATTGGTCAGGTCACAACTTACGTCACCAGCCTGACATCGCCGCAGACAGACGCCATTGCGGTTGCAGCAGGCAAGGAACTGTTCGCTCAAAACTGTGCCGCCTGTCACGGCGATGATGGCAAGGGCAACCGCGAATTCGGCGGGCCAAATCTCAGCGACGCCGTTTGGCTCTACGGCTCTGGCACTGAAGACATTGCCGCGCAAATCCGCGCACCGAGGCAAGGCGCAATGCCTGCCTGGGGTGCCCGCCTCGGCGATGTTTCTGTCAAGGAACTGACGGTATTTGTTCACTCGCTTGGCGGCGGTGAATGAAACAAGAGCCAAAAGAACAAAGGCCGGGAGCTTGAGCACAAACAACACTCTTGTTGGCCAAACCGAGATCGACCGTATTGATGTCGAGGCGGTGAATTCCGCGCGCGTACGCCAGCCGCTCTATGCGGCCCGGAAGAAGATATTCCCCAAGCGCACATCCGGCACATTCCGCCGTTTCAAATGGCTGGTCATGCTGGTGACCCTGTCGGTCTACTATCTGACGCCTTGGATAAGGTGGGACCGCGGGCCCTATGCCCCGGACCAGGCAGTGTTGCTCGACATTGCTAACCGGCGATTCTACTTCTTCATGATCGAGATCTGGCCGCAGGAGTTTTACTACATCGCCGGCTTGCTTGTGATGGCCGGGTTTGGTCTGTTTCTGGTGACGTCCGTCGTCGGCCGCGCGTGGTGCGGCTACACATGCCCGCAGACCGTCTGGGTGGATCTGTTTCTCGTCGTCGAACGCGCCATCGAAGGCGACCGCAACGCGCGCATGAAGCTCGACGCAGCACCTTGGTCCGCAAACAAACTGGCCCGGCGCTTATTCAAGCATGTCGTTTGGATTGTGATCGGCATCCTGACTGGAGGCGCCTGGATATTCTACTTTGCCGATGCTCCAACCTTGCTTGACAGTTTTGTGCACGGTGACGCGCCGGAAATCGCCTACATCACCGTCGCCGTTCTGACGGCCACCACATATGTTTTCGGCGGTCTGCTGCGCGAACAGGTGTGCACCTACATGTGCCCTTGGCCGCGCATCCAGGCCGCGATGCTGGACGAAAACTCGCTGACAGTCACTTACAATGACTGGCGCGGCGAACCTCGCACACACGGCTCAAAGAAAGCGGCTGCGTCTGGTGTAGCCGGCGGCGACTGTGTCGATTGCAATGCCTGTGTCGCCGTGTGTCCGATGGGTATTGATATCCGCGACGGCCAGCAGCTCGAATGCATCACTTGCGCCCTGTGCATTGATGCCTGCGACGGCGTCATGGACAAACTCGGCAGGGAACGCGGACTGATTTCCTACGCAACCCTTTCCGACTATCAATCCAATATGGCAGTAGCCACCGCCAACGGCACACAACAAATCAGTCCTCAGCGGATTCACAATGCCGAAGGCAAACTGTCCGCGGCAATCGAACATTTTCACGTCAGGAAATTGTTTCGCCCGCGTGTGCTCGTATATTTGGGTGCCTTCACCGCTGTCGGCATCGGCTTGCTGACAACACTGCTTTTGCGGGACCGGCTTGCGCTCAACGTTCTGCACGACCGCAATCCGCAGTTCGTAACGCTGTCCGACGGCTCAATCCGCAATGGCTATACAGTCAAAATCTTGAACATGGTCCCCGTCAGGCGGGAAATGGAGCTCGTTCTGGAGGGGCTTGACGGCGCAACAATGGTCGCAGAGCCTTCCAGCGAACCCGCAGGACGTACACTCAAAGTTACGGTTGAGCCCGACCAGGCCTCGCCCATCAAGATATTTGTCCGCCAGCCGCCGCTGGCCGGTATTTCTCATGAACAACAGTTCCACTTTCGATTGATCGACAAGACGTTGGGTGAAAGCGACCGCTACGAGGCCACTTTCCACGGGCCGGAGCAATAACAATGAAACAAGCCGTCCAGCAGGAATTCACCGGCAGGCACATGCTGATTATCATGGTGCTTTTCTTCGGCACGATCATCACCGTGAACTTGATAATGGCCACCTTGGCGAACACGAGTTGGAGCGGATTGGTGGTCCGCAATTCTTACGTCGCAAGCCAGGAGTTCAACGAAAAGGCCGTGGCCGCGCGTGCGCAAGCGGCACTCGGTTGGACGCCAGTGATCAGGTTTGGTTCAGGACGGATCACCTTTCAGATGCAAGATAAATCTGGCGGGCAAATCGTGCTTGAAGGCGTGAAACTTGTCTTGCGCCATCCGGTCGGCGAGAAGGCGGACCTTCACCTGACGCTTGAGCGCCAGCCCGACGGCAGTTTCAGCGCAGCAGAGGCCATTCCGGATGGCGTTTGGACGGTTGAGACCACAGCACTCTCGCTTGAACACCCGGCGCACTTCACAACGCGAAGGGTGGTACTTTTGGGAGGCAAAATTCAATGAGCTGTTGCGCTCCGGGCACCGGCGGCATCCTACTCGGCGCACCGTCGAAAGAAGAAATCCTCCTCGCAAGCCGCAGCATTGGAGACGCCCGGTTTCAAACCTTCCTTTCCGTCACAGGAGTCCATTGCGGCGCATGCATTGTTACAATCGAAAAGACCCTGTCTGGCGTTGCCGGCGTCGAGGAAGCACGGGTCAACCTTTCCACCAAACGTGTGTCCATACGCTGGGATGAGCGCAGTGACCCAGGAGAAATATTCACCGCGCTCGCGCGTATCGGCTATCCCGCAAGCCTGATGGATCTGGATGTCGACCAACCTGACCCGGTACTCTCCGAGCTCATCCGTGCGCTTGCCATCTCCGGCTTTGCCGCAGGCAACATCATGCTGCTGTCAGTGTCAGTCTGGGCCGGTGCAGAGGCGGCAACGCGCGACCTGTTCCACTGGGTTTCAGCATTGATCGCCATCCCGGCGCTGGTCTTTGCGGGCCGCATCTTTTTCCGCTCCGCCTGGAGTGCCTTGCGGCATGGCCGAATGAACATGGATGTGCCCATATCACTCGGCGTTTCGCTCGCGTTCGGCATGAGCGTTTATGAAACAGCGACGCACGGTGAGCACGCCTATTTTGATGCCTCAGCGACACTGCTGTTTTTCCTGCTGGTTGGCCGGACCTTGGACCATGTGATGCGTGAGAAGGCCCGGACCGCCGTCAAGGGTCTCGTCCGTCTGAGCGCACGCGGTGCCAATGTCCGCCGACCCGACAAGACGTTGGCATTTGTGCCTGTCTCTGAAATTCTGCCAGACATGATCATGGTTTTGGCCGCAGGAGAGCGCGTGCCCGTCGATTCGATTGTCGTCAGCGGAGTCTCGGAGATCGACACATCGCTGGCAACAGGCGAGAGCCTTCCAGTCACCGTGGCAGCAGGACACAAATTGGTCGCAGGTACGATGAATCTGAATGGTGCGCTCGAAATCAAGGCGACGGCGTTGGCAGAAGAGTCTTTCCTCGCCGAGATGGTGCGGATGATGGAGGCCGCAGAAAGTGGCCGCACCGGATACCGCCGCATCGCCGACCGAGCCTCTGCCCTGTATTCGCCCATGGTGCATCTCACAGCTCTGCTGACCTTCGTCGGCTGGCTGTGGGTCGGCGGCGATGTTCACGCCTCCCTGACAATTGCAATTGCTGTGTTGATCATCACCTGCCCGTGCGCGCTTGGCCTCGCAGTCCCGATTGTTCAGGTTATGGCCGCGCAGCGCCTGTTCTCCCACGGCATCATGCTCAAGGACGGCGCGGCCTTGGAGCGGCTGGCGGAGGTTGACACCGTGCTGTTTGACAAGACAGGGACGCTGACACTTGGCAGGCCAACCGTTTCAAACCTGAGTGAAATTTCGGACGAAGCACGCGCGATAGCCGCTGCAATCGCTGCGTTCTCGCGCCATCCGGTTTCACAGGCCATTTTTGCGGCCGCGCCGGACGGAAACCTCATCCAGTTGGATACTCCTCCTTTGGAACATCCGGGCCTTGGTCTCGAGACAAAAATCGGCAAACACACCTACCGCTTGGGGCGAGCATCGTGGGCGGTTTCAAATGGCGATATCGGCAGCGCATACACCAGCCTGTCGCGCGATGGCTCGCTCCTTGCCCAGTTCAAAACCCGCGACCAAGTGCGCCCGGGTGCAGCCGCAGCAGTCCTATACCTTAAACACAATGACAAAGCCGTTCGCATCCTGTCAGGCGACGCACAAGGTCCAGTGGCCGAAGTGGCGCGGGCCTGCGGAATTTCTGATTATTCGCACCAGCTGCTTCCAGGCGAAAAGATGTCTGCAATTGAAGCGTACGCCAGTGCAGGTCATGCGGTGCTGATGATCGGCGACGGCCTGAACGATATGCCGGCCTTCTCCGCCGCACACGTGTCGATGGCGACCGCGACAGCCGCAGACATCGGCCGCAACGCCGCTGATTTTGTGCTGCTCCACCAAAGCCTGGATGCCCTGCCCGTGGCCCATCAAATCGCCCTGAAGTCCGCACGCCTCATCCGCGAGAACTTTGCACTCGCCATCGGCTACAATATGCTCGCCGTGCCGGTCGCCGTCCTCGGCTACGTCACGCCGCTTGTCGCAGCAATCGCCATGTCGTTGTCATCAATCATCGTTGTGGCCAATTCGATGCGCCTTCTGGAGCCGAAGCGCGCCGCCAAAGCAACCGGAGACGACGCCAGAGCGGTTCTTTCGTCGAGCCTTGCACGATGAACAATCTTCTCGTCCTGATACCCGTCGCTCTCTTCCTCGGAGCCGTCGCTTTGAGCGCCTTCCTCTGGTCACTGAAAAGCGGTCAGTATGATGACCTCGACGGCGCTTCCGAGCGGCTGCTCAGAGACGATGACACAATGCCAAAATGACCTTTACGGATTTGTCACTTAAAAGCAGCGACAAGCTCTGGACGAAATTACAAAAATGGCAATCATGACCCTTCGAACAGCTCAATCGGATTAGTCAGCCGCATGAAAACAGTCTTCTCGCCCCGCCATCATGGGCACTCCGGTCAAGTCGAACTGTCTGAAGGCAAGATCGTCCCCGCATTCGAAAAGCCATCGCGCGCCGAGTATGTGCATGCGCGCATCAAGGCAGTCGGCCTCGGCGAAATCATCCCGCCCGACGAGCACTCGCTGGCTACTGCCGCCAAGGTGCATCGCCAGGACTATCTCGATTTTCTCCCGACGGTGTGGGACCGCTGGACAGCCGAAGGCCGAAACGGCACAGCACTGCCCTTTGCGTGGCCTACCAGAGGCCTGCGCGGCGACAGGCGTCCTGAATTCATCGACGGCTTGCTTGGCTACTATTCGTTCGACGCCGGTATCGGGTTCGTCACCGGCACGTGGGACGCAATCAAGTCTTCGCATGACGTTGCGTTGACTGCGGCCAGCCTTGTCAACGTGGGCCATCCCGCTGCTTTCGCACTCTGCCGTCCGCCAGGACACCACGCGGGTGCAGGCTTTATGGGCGGCTATTGCTACATCAACAACGCGTCAGTCGCCGCGCAGTCGTTCCTCGACAAGGGCGCCAAACGTGTGTCCATTCTCGACATTGATTATCACCACGGCAACGGCACACAGGAAATCTTCTACTCCCGCGCCGACGTGCAGGTCATAAATCTTCACGCCGATCCAATGCAGGAATACCCATACTTTCTCGGCCACAAGGACGAGACGGGAGCGGGCGCAGGTGAAGGCTTCAACATCAACTACCCGATGCCCTTCGGCACAACTTGGGAGGTTTGGTTGGCAACGCTCGAAGACGCCTGCACAAAGCTGGAAGCCTACAGGCCGGATGTGGTTATCATCTCGCTTGGTGTCGACACATTCGAAAAAGATCCGATCAGCCGTTTCAAACTGCGCAGTGAACATTACCCGCTGATCGGCGCGCGTCTAGCCAAGCTGAACCTGCCGACATTGTTTGTCATGGAGGGCGGCTACGCCGTCGAGGAAATCGGCATCAACGCTGTCGGCGTGCTGACGGGCTTTGAGGACCGCTGAGCGGTGAGCCTTGCAAGCCTACCGCAACTCCATGCGTAAATACTGCGCCCGCACCGCCGCTGGCGCGATGCCGTAGCCCTGCTTGAACTGCGCATAGAACTGGCTGATCGACGAAAAACCCGAAGCCTCCGCTACCGACGAAATAGCCAGCGAACTCTCCACCAGCAGCGCCCGAGCGCGCATCAGCCGCAGCCGGATCACGAATTGCTTGAGCGGCACACGCATGATCCGCGTGAAGATCGACAGGCAGTAATTCTCGTGCAACCCTGTCACCTTGGCGATGTCGGCGTTGCGCAGCGGCTTTTCAAGGTTTTCCAGAACATACCGCACCATGGCAATCACATGCCGGATGTGCACTGAACTCAGCGCCCGGCTTCCGGCAAGTTCATGCTCCGGCGCACGCAGATAAGTCAGCGGCCCGGACGCAGCGCGGCGGAACAGTGCGTTCAGCTCCATCTTGACCAGCTCCGCCCGTTCAAAATCATTGCTACGATAGTCGTCATACCAGCGCTGCACCTGTTCGGCAGAACAAAGGCTTTCCGGAAGCGCAATCATCCCGCCGCCGAACAGGTCCATCTGCAATTTGGTGATGTGGTGCATCATCAAAAACGCGTCAAGAGGCAGATAAATATTGCAAAGCCTGTGCGGCCCCTCGCCCATGCGGTCTACAACCGTCAACTGATGCGGAATGCCTGCCCAGAAAATAACCAGCCTGTTGGCGGGAATAAGAATTGTCTGGCCATCGACATTGTATTCCATCGACATGTTGAGCGCAAAGTTCGCTTCGATATGGCCGTGCCAATGCGGCTGCGGTATGATCACGGGCTCAAAAATCCGGATGCCAAATCGCCCGAACGCGCGGTTCGCCGCATAGAAGTGCCGCTCGTGGCTCGGCACGGGTACGGCATTGCGCTGAGCAGCCAACTCTTTCAAACCAGACCCTTGAATCTTAATTTCCCGGAAAACAATCTGCCAAAACAGTATTGCCGGAAACCGTGTCCGCCGCAATGGTGAGATGACCGGACTAGCGGAGTTTTTGTCGTCGGCTCGGTGTGGGAGAAGAGTTAAAGCTGATTGGGCCGGCAACGGCCATGGGAGGAATTATGAACAAGTCTATCCGGCGCGCCGCCGTTGCGGCGCTTATGCTGGGCGTTTCTGTTGCGGCTGTAAAAGCCGAAATGATGGCGCCGACCGCGCCACCGGAAGCCCCCAAATTTGATGCTCAAGGTGAGCCAATCTACGTAAACCGCGCGGATGTTGCTGAGTACAAGGCTTTGCCCGCCTACTCCGAACCGGCTTGGGTGGCCGAGTTTGAAAAGGCCGGCAAGCTGCCGCCCTTGGCCGAACGTTTGCCCAAGGAGCCAATGGTCTACAAGACTGCCAACATGCCTGACGGCCCGGGCGTCTACGGCGACGTGATGCGTCACGTCATCGGCGGGCGGCCGGAAGGCTGGAATTTCTGGGCTGGCCAGTCCTACGGCTGGGGCGGCATCGATATTGGTCTCGTCGAATGTCTGACCCGCACCGGCCCGCTGTTCCAGATCAATTCGACTGATCTGCAGCCGATGCCGAACCTTGCCAAGTCCTGGGAATGGTCAGCGGACGGCATGTCATTGATCGTGCACCTCATCGAAGGCGCAAAATGGTCTGATGGCGATCCGTTCGACACCGAAGACATCGCCTTCTACTGGAATGATGTCATCATGGACCCGGAAGTGACGCCACTGATGGGCGCCGCACAGGAAACCTACGGCAAGGGAACCACGCTCGACATCATTGACGCCAACACCTTCAAGATGAACTTCACGTCGGCGTTTCCTGAGTCCGTTCTTTACCAAATGGCGTACGGCAACTTCTGTCCGGGTCCTTCACACATCCTCAAGCCAGCCCATCCCAAATATGGCGGCAAGAGCTATGAGGCTTTCCAGAAAGCCTTCCCGGCTGACATGATGAACTTTCCGGTCATGGGCGCTTGGGCCGTGGTCGAGCATCGTCCCGACGACATCGTCGTGCTGCGCCGCAATCCCTACTACTGGAAGGTCGACGAGACCGGCCAGCAGCTGCCCTACCTTGACGAAATGCAGTATCGCCTTTCGACGTGGGCAGACCGCGACGTGCAAGCAGTCGCCGGCAGCGGCGACTTCTCAAATCTTGAACAGGCCGAAAACTACGTCGAAAGCCTGAAGAAGGCGGCTGATCCGGCAAGCCCGGCACGTCTGGCCTTCGGCCCGCGCACCATTGGCTACTCGCTCTTGCCAAACTTCTCCGGCAACGGCTGGGGTGAGCCCGATGCCCGCGGCCAAGCCGTGCGGGAGCTCAATCGCAACGCTGATTTCCGCAAGGCGATAACCTATGCGCTTGACCGGCAGCGGCTGGGCGAAAGCCTCGTCAAAGGCCCGTTCACCACACCTTATCCGGGCGGACTCTACGCCGGAACAGCCTTCTACGACGCAGCTTCGACTGTGTTCTACCCGTTCTCGGCAGACAGCGCCAAAGAAGCGCTCGCCGCAGCCGGGTTGAAAGACACGGACGGCAACGGCTTCGTCAATGTTGCAGGAGGGGACGATTTGAACATCACGCTTCTGACCCAGTCGGACTATTCCACCGACAAGAACCTCGCCGAAGGCGTGGTTGCCATGATGGGCGATGCAGGTGTGAAGGTCACATTGAACGCGCTCACTGGCAAAGATTTCGACAATGCCCGTGAATCCGGCAAGTTCGACTGGGTCATCTACCGCAATCAGACTGATCTGATCACGGCAGTGCAGAGCACGGACAGGCTTGCTCCGGTCGGCCCGAGCACGACCATCCAGCATCGCGCCAACACCGGCGGACAATTGGATTTGCTGCCGTTTGAGGAAGAGATGGTGAAAACCGTCAACGCCTTCATCTCGAGCCGCGATCCTGCCGAGCGTGTGACGTTGATGAAAACCTATCAGAAACTGTACACTGAAAACCTGTTCGGCATCGGCCTGACGGCCTATCCTGGTGCGCTGATCATCAACAAGCGTTTCTCCAATATCCCGGCCGGCGCGCCGATCTATATGTACAACTGGGCTGAGGACAACATCATCCGCGAACGCGTTTGGGTTGCCGCCGACAAACAGCTCGGGGCCGAGCTGCATCCAAAGACGCTGCCGGGCAAATTAGGCGACAAGGGCCCGATTGCGGCCAACTGACGGTTTCCTCCCGAAACCAGCGGGCGGGGCAAACCATCGCCCCGCCCGTGCCCCCGCAATCCCACGCCAAGGATAATGCCCATGCTGCGCTTCCTGTTGGTCCGCATTGCCCAGGCCGTGCCCGTGCTTTTGGTGATGAGCATCATAACGTTCATCATCATTCAGGCACCACCCGGCGACTACGGTGATTTCATACGCACAAACATGATGGTGCAAGGCAACGCCACAGCCGAAGCAGCCAGCCGCGCTGCCGAGGAATATCGCGAGAAGAACGGACTCAATGACCCGATGATCGTCCAGTATGGCAGCTGGATCTGGGGCATTGTTTCACGCGGTGATTTTGGCCAGTCCTATTTCTACAACAAGCCGGTCTGGGATGTCGTGGCGCAACGCCTGCCCGTCACGATCGCCATCGCATTGACCTGCCATTTCCTGGCGACGCTCATCGGCATCGGCTTCGGTATTCTTGCCGCCGTCAAGCAATACACCTGGGTGGACACGCTCTTGTCCTTTATCAGCTTCCTTGGCATGACCGTGCCGCGTTTCCTTTTGGCGCTGATCATTCTCTATATCCTTGCCTACAAGCTCAACGTCCAGGAAATCGGTTCGTTCTACTCATCCAAATTCGGCGGCCAAGTCTATTGGCTCGGCTGGTTTGATTTCAATTGGGCCAAATTCTGGAACCTTCTACAGCACATCTGGCCGGTCATTGCCGTCGCCACGATTGGTGGCCTCGCCTACAACATGCGCGTCATGCGGGCCAATCTTCTGGATACGCTGAATGCGCAGTATGTGGAAACCGCCCGCGCAAAAGGCCTGTCCGAATCCAGCGTCATCATGCGCCATGCCGTGCCGAACGCGCTGCATCCGCTGATCGCCCGCCAAGGCGTGGTTCTCCCCTACATGTTGACCGGCGAAGTCGAGGTTGCAATCGTCTTCGGCCTCGCAACAATCGGCCCCGCCATCGTCGGCTCAATGAGCATTGGCGATGTCTATGTAACTGCGACAATCCTGCTGGTTTTGGGCGTCACGCTCATTATCGGCAACATCATCGCCGATCTGCTGCTGGCGCTGCTTGATCCGCGCATTCGAGTGGGAGCAGACGCATGAGCACTCACGAAGGCGAGGTGGATGACGCCCGCATCTCCACCGTATCCTCCACATCGCAGAGCTACGGCGCTCTGGTCTGGCGACGCTTGCGCAAGTCCATTCCGGGCATGGTCGGCCTCGTGCTTGTCACCTTGCTGCTGGTCTTCGCGCTGTTCGCCAACTTCTTCTCGCCAATGAATCCGAACGCGGCATCCGTATCGTTCGCCCCGCCGGACAAAATATCCTTCTTCACCAAGGACGGCTTCACCCTGTGGCCGGTGGCCTATGCGGTAAAAGAAGGCGCGGAGCTCGACCCGATCACCTTCCAGCCGCTCATGGGTCCGGACATGGACAACCCGCGCTCATTGGCCCTGTTCGCCAAAGGATGGGAGTATAATTTCCTCGGGCTGATCCCGACAAACCGCCATTTCATTGGCGTTTCGGACGGATCACCTCTGCACATACTCGGCACTGACAAATTGGGCCGCGATATTCTCTCGCGCGGCATTGTCGGCTCGCGCATTTCGCTCATGATCGCGCTGGTCTCCATCGCGCTCATCACCGTCATCGGCACGCTCACCGGCATCATGTCCGGCTATCTCGGCGGCAAGTTTGACCTTTGGTTCCAGCGCTTTGTCGAAATCATCCTCGCCTTCCCGCAACTGCCGCTTTATCTGGCGCTGACAACGCTCATACCGGTCACGGCGCCGTCCTACATCTTCCTTTCGTTCGTGATCGCAGTCATCGTCGGCCTCGGCTGGGCGCAACTGTCACGAGAGGTCCGGGCCAAGACCATGTCAATGGCGCGGATTGATTATGTCCGCGCCGCCATGGCTGTCGGCGCTTCAGACAATCGCATTATCACAAGGCACATCCTGCCCAACGTCATGTCGCACGTCATTGTCTCGATCACGCTCGGAATCCCGACCATCATCCTTTTGGAATCCTTCCTCGGCTATCTCGGCTTTGCCGTGAAACCGCCGCTGATCTCCTGGGGCCTGATGCTTCAGGATGCGGGAACTTTCTCTGTCATTGGCTCCTATCCGTGGATCCTCTCCCCTGTTGGCTTTGTGCTTTTGGCCGTCTTCGCGTTCAACGCGCTCGGTGACGGTTTGCGCGACGCCATTGACCCGTATTGAGGCCGACATGAACCCGCAAATTGCCATCGAAGCCAAGAATATCGGCGTCTCGTTCAAAGTGGACGGCGGTCAGGTCGAAGCTGTCAAGGATGTGTCCTTCACCTTGCACAAGGGCCAGACGATTGCCTTGGTCGGCGAATCCGGCTCCGGCAAATCCGTCACCGCCCGCGCCATCATGAAGCTCCTGTCCAAGCGCGCCCGCGTGACGGAAAACACGGAGATCCTTTACGGCGGCAAAAACATGGCCCGCCTGTCCGACAAGGAGATGCGCGGCCTGCGCGGCAACAGGCTGACCATGATCTTTCAGGAGCCGATGAGTTCGCTCAATCCGGTTTACACCATCGGCAAACAGCTCGCCGAAATCCTGCGCATCCACCAGAAAATCTCCAAGGCCGACGCCTTCAAGCGTGCCGTCGATCTCTTGAAAGAAGTCCAGATTCCTGACCCGGAAGCGCGTGTCCGCCAATATCCGCACCAGCTGTCCGGCGGCCAGCGCCAGCGCGTGATGATCGCCATGGCACTCGCCAACAAACCCGATGTTCTGATCGCGGATGAGCCGACAACCGCCCTTGATGTGACAGTTCAGGCAGAAATTCTGAACCTCATCAAGGTGCTCAAAGAGAAGAACGGCATGGCGGTGATCCTCATCACTCATGACCTGACGGTCGTCCGCCAGTTCGCCGACCACGTCTATGTGATGCAGCATGGGCTGGTGCGCGAAAGTGGTCCGACTGAGCAGATCTTCGCCAATCCGCAGCACCCCTACACAAAACGCCTGCTCGGTTCAGAGCCCAAAGGTCGGGCCAACGCGCTGGAGGTTTCTCCGGAGACCGTGCTCGAAGGTCGCAATGTGCGCGTGACTTACACACTGCGAAAAGGCGGTGCCTTCCGCGGCACCAACTACAATCTGCAAGCTGTCGACGGGCTGTCACTGACGCTGAAGCGCGGCGAGACGCTTGGTCTTGTCGGCGAATCCGGGTCCGGAAAAACCACGTTTGGCCAGGCGCTGATGCGGTTGAACAAACTGACCGGAGGCGAAGTCGATTTCCTTGGCCACCGCATTGACACGCTCGACCGTGCAGGAATGAAGCCTTACCGCAAACGCATGCAGATCGTCTTCCAGGACCCGTTTTCCTCACTCAATCCACGCATGTCCGTGCGCCAGCTGATCGAGGAGGGCCTGATCGTCAACGGCCTTGGTGCCACCCGCGCCGAGCGGTTGGAACGCGTCAAGCAGGCGCTGCGCGATTCCGGCCTGCCGGACACGATTCTTGCCCGCTTTCCGCACGAGTTTTCCGGCGGCCAGCGCCAGCGCCTCGCCATCGCCCGTGCGGTCGCGCTTGAGCCGGAGTTCATCCTCCTTGACGAACCGACATCAGCGCTCGACTTGTCCGTGCAGGCACAGATCATCGAACTGTTGCGCAAGCTCCAGCGCGACAAAGGCCTGTCCTACCTGTTTATATCGCACGATCTGAAAGTCGTGCGTGCCCTGTGTCACCGCGTTATTGTCATGCAAAACGGCAAGATCGTTGAACAGGGTCCGGTCGCAGATGTGCTCGAACGTCCGCAAACCGATTACACCCGCCGCCTCGTCCGGGCGGCATTTGAAATAGCAACCTGAGGTCAAAGAATGTCCAGAACTGTCATCACCTTCATCGGCGCGGGCTCAGCCGTGTTCACCAAGAATATCGCAGGCGACATCCTCCAGCGCCCTGCCCTTGCCAATGCTGAAGTCCGCCTGATGGACATCAATCCGCAGCGCCTGGAAGAGTCCGAAATCATTGTCGGCAAGATGGCGCAGGCGCTTGGCGGCAAGGCAACGGTCAAAACCTACACGGATCAGCGCCGCGCGCTTGCCGGGGCGGACTTCGTTGTCTGCTGTTTCCAGGTCGGCGGCTATGAGCCTTGCACGGTCACTGATTTTGAAGTGCCGAAAGCCTACGGTCTGCGTCAGACAATTGCCGATACGCTCGGCATCGGCGGGATCATGCGCGGCCTGCGAACCGTGCCCGTATTGTGGTCGATCTGCGAAGACATGCTGGCTGTCGCGCCAAATGCCATCATGCTGCAATATGTCAACCCGATGGCGATCAACACATGGGCCATCGCCGCGAAATATCCCACCATCCGTCAGGTCGGCCTTTGCCATTCGGTCCAAGGCACCGCCTACGAACTTGCCCGCGATCTCGACCTTCCGGTCGAAGACATCCGCTACCGCGCCGGAGGCATCAACCATATGGCCTTCTACCTCAACTTCGAACACCGTCAGCCGGACGGGTCTTACGTCGATCTCTACCCTGCGCTGAAGAAAGGCTACCGCGAGGGCCGCTTCCCCAAGCCAAGTCATTGGAACCCGCGCTGCCCCAACAAGGTGCGCTATGAAATGCTCATGCGCCTCGGCTATTTCGTCACCGAATCTTCAGAGCATTTCGCCGAATACACGCCATGGTTCATCAAGCGCGACCGCCCGGACCTGATCGAAAAATTCGGCATCCCACTCGACGAATATCCGATGCGCTGCATCGAGAATATTGCCCGGTGGAAGAAGGAAGCCGAGACCTTGAAGAACGAGACCAAGATCGAGCTCAAGGAAAGCCACGAGTATGCCAGCCAGATCGTCAATTCGGTCGTGACGGGCGAGCCTTCCGTGATCTATGGCAACCATCAGAACCGGGGCTATATCCCGCAATTGCCGGATGGCTGCGCCATCGAAGTGCCGACGCTGGTGGATAGCAATGGCCTTCAGCCGACCATCGTACGCGATATCCCGCCGCAGCTGATCGCCCTTATGCGCACCAATATCAATGTGCAGGAGCTGACCGTGGCGGCGCTTGTTACGGAAAACCCCGAGCACATCTACCATGCCGCCATGCTCGATCCGCACACCGGCGCGGAGCTTGATCTTGACCAGATATGGAACCTGACACACGACCTGCTCGCCGCACACGGGACCTGGTTGCCGGAGTGGGCGCGCGCGCAAGTCCGCAAGGCATCATGAAAAACTGGCCAGCCCACATTGTCGTCGTTGGCGGCGGCACGGCGGGCTGGCTTGCAGCCATGATGTTGTCGGACGTCGCGATACGCGAAAAGACCGGCACGAAAGTGACAGTGATCGAATCGTCCAAGCTCGGCGTTATCGGTGTTGGCGAAGGCTCCACTGCCGTGTTCCGCCAGATGCTGCGCCACTTCAAGCTCGACGAGGAAGAGTTCCTGCGCGAGACCGGCGCAACGATCAAATACGGCATCCGCCACAAGGATTGGCGGCGCGTCGGTCACAGCTATGACGGGCCGATCGACACGCCGCAGATGGTCGCGGGCGGGGCGGACCTCGACACCTACGCCGTCGCTGCCGGCCGCTCGGTCGGCGAGGCGCATCTCTTCCAGCATCTCTTGAACGGGCGCAAAGGCCCGTTCGCGCTGGTCAACGGCAGACACCTCCCGGCGGGCCCATTCCATTACGCCTTCCACTTCGACCAGGCGCTCGTTGGCGCATGGCTGCGGCGCAAAGCCAAGGGCATCACGCTGATCGACGATCAGGTGACGGGCGTCGAAAAAGGCGAAGGCGGCATCACTGCCCTCACCATGGAAAGCGGCCAGCGCGTCGAGGCGGACTTCTTCCTCGACTGCACCGGATTCCGGCGGCGGCTGATCGGGGAACTCGACGCAGAGTGGATCAGCTTCCGCGATGTGCTGCCGGTCAACCGTGCCATGCCCTTCTGGGTCGACATCAAGGACGGCGAGGAAATCGATCCTTGCACTTTAGCTTGGGCGCAGAAATCCGGCTGGCTTTGGTGGATTCCGACGCAAGGCCGCTACGGCGCAGGCTATGTGTATTCTGATGTTCACACAACGCCTGATGAGGCCAAAGCCGAAATCGAAGCGGCGCTTGGCTACGAGATTCACCCCCGCAACGACATCAAGATCGACGCCGGACGCCAGAAGGACGCATGGCTCGGCAACTGCGTCGCCGTCGGCCTGTCGTCTTCCTTTCTTGAGCCCCTGGAAGCAACATCGATCCACGGCACAATCGTCCAGATGATGATGCTGTCGGAATGGCTCGGCCAGCCTGGGGGACGTCAGCGATACAATGCTGCTGTTGCACAGCAGGTTGACGACTTCCGCGATTTCATCCGCCTGCACTATGTGAGCGAGCGGCGCGACAGCCCGTTCTGGCGCGATGTTGCAGCGAGCCATCCGCAGGTGGTCAACGACCGGCTGGCCCATTGGCAGACGCGCATTCCAAGCCCGCAAGATTTTTCACGCTTCCCGCCGGGGCTTGAGCATCTTGGCCTTGCCCATGTGCAGGAGCAACTTTACGTGCCGGTGCTCGACGGCCTTGGCCTCCTCAACCGTGACGCCGCCAAGGCCGCGATGGCTGCCAATCCCAAGGCGCGCGACTTTGCCCGCAAGACCCACGCGTCGCTCGTATCCGAATATTCCCGCGCGGCGGCGAAGTGCGTGCCGCACCGCACCTATCTCATGAGCCTCCAGGAGTCCGCAAAATGACGTCATTCAAGATCACCATCATCGGCGCAGGCAGCGTCGGCTTCACCAAAAAGCTCTGCTCGGACATTCTCAAGGTTGCCGAGTTCGAAGACATCGAAATTTCGCTCACGGACATCAATGCCCACAACCTCGACATGATCCACCAGATCATTTCGTCGATCGTCGAGGTGAACAAGCTACCCGCCAGGGTCACCGCCACCACCAATCGTCGCGAAGCCATCACCGGGGCGCGCTACAT
>JANPGC010000228.1:0-4240 GCA_031423755.1 Phyllobacteriaceae bacterium
AAAGGCGCCAGATGCTGGAGCGATGCTTGCGACTACGGCGCGCGCTAAGGCATTGTCAGTGCAAACCCACCGGACAGGGTGTGTGGCGATGTCACATGCTTATCTACAGCCAAAGACAGGACCACACACCCTGTTTCCCAGTTCTTTGACAACAGCCAGACCGGAAACGGGGCGTGGCAATGGAAACGCGCGCGCCAGCCTTCCCCCTTGCGGGGGCCGAAGGCGGGCGAGACCCGTGGCTCGCCCCGTGGGTGGACGCGCTAGCGGCCGGATGGGGGTGGTGGTGAAGATGCGAGGGTGCAGAATATGGCGACACGGGCGGCAGAATCTTGCGCACATATCGCAAACCAATCCTGCACACGTGCACCTTCACCACCACCCCCATCCGTCGGCTACCGCCGACACCCACGGGGCGAGCCACGGGTCTCGCCCGCCTTCGGCCCCCGCAAGGGGGAAGGCTGCGGCCACACTCAATGCGCCGCGACCTTGACCTCGCTTACCGCATAAACCCTTGCGGCCACCCACGCCAAGACTAGCAGCGCCAGAGCGGCCACAAAGCAAGTTGCGGCGAAGCCTGTGGCGAAGGCGTCGCGGGCGGTTTCGAGCCAGGCGATGTCAGTACCCGCGACTAGTTTCTTGGCCTCTTCGACTGCGCCGCCGAGGGTGGATTTGCCGGCTTGCGCGGCGCTTTCGGGAAGTGTGATTCCGGACATCATGGCGCGATAGATGAGGGTTCCGAGGCTGCCCAAGAGCGCGACGCCGAGCGCGCCGCCGAACTCGGCACTGGTTTCGGACATGGCGCTGGCCGCGCCCGCGCGCTCGGGCGGGGCGGCGCCGACGATCAGGCCGGTCGTGGTCAAGATCACCGGCACGAAGCCGAGGCCGATGATCATCGACGAGCCAAGGATGCCATAAAGGCTTTGCGCCCAAGACGACAGGCCCATGGACGCCGCTCCCGCGGCGAAGATGACGAGGCCCCAGACGACCGAGCGTGTCGCGCCGAAACGTTCTGTCACCTTCCACGCGTTCAGCGACATGTAGGTGAACACCAGTGACGGGATCAGCGACCAGAGACCTGCGTGAAGCGGCGAGAGGCCCAGCACCAATTGCAGATACTGGTTCTGGAAAAACCAGATGCCGAAGACGAAGAACACGCCCGCCAGATTGACCAGCAGCGAGGCGTTGAAGGCGGGAACCTTGAACAGGGCAAGATCAATCATCGGATCGGCTAGTGCCCCCTGGCGACGGATGAAAAGGGTGCCGAAAGCGATGCCGAGCGCGATGGCGACGAGCGGCTCGACGCTCAAGCCATAGGCGGCCATTTCCTTGAGCCCGTAGATGACCGGCAGCACGGTCGCCAGCGACATGGCAACGCTAGCCAGATCAAGGCGTCCGCCCCCGCCGGTCTTGTATTCGGGCAGCAAAAAGGGAGCAACGGCGAGCAGCGCCAGCATGATCGGCACGTTGATCAGGAATACCGAGCCCCAATGGAAATATTCGAGCAGGACGCCGCCGATCACCGGGCCGATCAGGCCGCCGACAGAGAAGGCCGTGCCCCATATGCCGATGGCGCGGTTTCGCTCATTTTCGTTGCGGAACATGTTGACGATCAGCGACAGGGTGGAGGGCGCGATGGTCGCGCCGGCAATGCCCTGCAGCGCGCGGGCGATGATCATCATCTGCGCGCTGGTCGAAAAGGCCACCAGCATCGAGGATGCGCCGAAGGCGGCGGCGCCGATGAGCAAGACCTTGCGCCGCCCGATCCGGTCGCCAAGCGTTCCCATGGTGACGAGGAAACCCGCGACCATGAAGCCGTAAATGTCGTTGATCCAAAGCACTTCGGCAGCGGATGGCTTCAGGTCTGCGACAATGGCCGGGATGGCGAGGAAAAGCACCGAAAGGTCCATGGAGTAGAGGAGGCAGGCGATCGACAGTACAGCCAAACCCACCCATTCGCGCCGCCCGGCCAGCGGCGCGGTTTCAGTCATATCCGTCATGTCATGCTCCGAAGGGTGCGTCCTCAGCTTTCGGACACGGCTTTCAACTGCGCAAGGCCCTTTTCAAAATCCTTGCCAACCATCTTGTCCATGCTGACAAAAGTTGACATCAGCCGCATGACAAACGGGTGCGGGCCATGCATGGCCCAATTGACGCGGGTGCCGTCGCCCTCTGGCGCGAAGGCGATGTCGGTGATGTTGCTTGCCTTGAAAGGCCGGAAGAAATCAAGGTTCAAGCTGAGGCCGGTCTTTGGGTCGGCCTTGGTCAGCTCCATTCGCCCGGCACCAACCTTTTTGTTACCCTCCCACGAGTATGCCGCGCCAACGCCTTCGACTGGTCCGGCGTATGTGCGCTTGAGTTCCGGATCAAGGCCCTCCCACGGCGACCAAGCCTGCCAATTGTGGAAGTCGGCGACATGTTTGTAGACCTTTTCGGGCGGCGCGTTGATAACCGTCGAGCGCTCCACCCGGAATGTCTTGGGCTTGAACCAGGCGTAGACCAGGACCAGCGCGACCACCGCCAGGATGAGTTTGAAAATGAACCAGAGCATGCTTGCCTCCACAGGTTCGTGCGCCACCCCAAGTGAAGAGCGCGCCGTTGCATAAGAGCAAGCTTACGCCGCTTTGAGATAGTCGCCAAGTTGGTCGAGCGTACCGGTCCAGCCCATTGTCATGGAGTCGAACCCGCCGAGGAATGTGGCGCGTTCGGCGTCGGTGGCATTGTCCAAGGTTTCCCACCGGATGGTGAGCGTGGTCTTGCCGCCATCCTCGTCAAACGTGAACGTGGACAGCATTTCAATCGGCCATGACGGCGCGCCGGGGTGGCGGGTAAGGCCGCCGTTTTCATCGGAGAAGGAGTTGATCAATACGATGCGCGATGGCGGCGTGATTTCGCGATAGACCTGTTTGCCCCACATGATCGGCGCGTCACCCGCCTGCATGCCATAATGGTAAGTGCCGCCTTCGCGCAGATCCATCGACTGTTTGACGATCTTGACGCCCTTGGGCCCCCACCATTTTTGCATGTGCTCCGGCTTGGTGAAGCAGTCGAACACCAGCTGGCAGGGCGCGTCGTAGGTGCGCGAGATGATGAAGGGTTTGTCCTCCATCTCCACTGGGCCTTTGGCAAATTCACGCGCAGCGTGTTCGGCAAGGCGTGCCAGCGTTTGTTCACCGCCCTGTACCGCGCCGAATTTGATTGTCGCATCGCGGGCTTCGGTGGTCGGGAACAAGAGACGCAATGTCACGAGCGTCTTGTCTCCCTGCGCTTCAAACGTGGTCGAGCCTTCAAAATGCGCAGGATCGCCTATCTCGCCGCCATGGTCGTAGATGATCAGTTCAGGCGGCGTGATCACCTTGTACTTGATCCAGTTCGGCCAGGGTTTGCCGTCCGGCCCGTGCATCGTGTAGCGCCACAGGCCGCCGACGAAAAAGCCCATCTCGTGGGTTTCGTTGCGAAAGCCTTCCGGGCCCCACCATGCATCGATGTGTTTGGCTTGCGTGAACATCTTGAATACCAGATCACGCGGCGCGTCGACGAGGCGCGAGACCTCGATGGTTCTGGACGGTTCGGGTTTGTAGGAGATATTCATGTCACCCTCCTTCAGGTGCGTTTCACAAAGGCGTCGAGCCGGTCGAAATTCTGTTCATTGGCGGCAGTGATGAAGTCTTTCAATCCGGTATTGCTTTCGTTCGGCTCGAACTGCATCAACCAGGTCAGGCGTGTCTCAGCGCCCTCTGCTGCGAAGGTCATCGTCATGGTGAAGACATGGACCGGCAAGTGGTGGACGAACACGATCTTGCCGGGCGCGGTGATTTCGCTGAACGTTGAAGTGTTCTCGAAATCGCTGCCACCGGGGGCATGCATGGTGAAATGCCATGTGCCGCCGGGCCGGAAGTCGAAGGCGTGGATCGTGTTGGTGAATCCATCCGGACCCCACCAGTGCTTCAGCTTTTCCGGGTTGGCGAAGGCGTCAAACAGGGTCTCGCGCGAGGCGGCAAAGACGCGGCTGTTGGTGATTTCCATCGGGAGCAGTTCGGACGTCGCGGACATGATCGGGATTTCCTGTTTTAGATTTCAACTTTGCCTAGCCATGCCGGCCCGCTTCGACATGCTTCCGGAATTTGTCGAGGATCGCCTGCCAGCCGCCGCGCTGCATTTCGATGGAGTTTTCTGTCTCCGGATCGAACGCAACGCGGACCGTGACCGCATCCTTGGCATCGACAAATTCGACCGTCGCTGC
>JANPGC010000229.1:0-15053 GCA_031423755.1 Phyllobacteriaceae bacterium
CGCTCGATATTCAAACTCGAGACCGGTGGTGGTCTGTCTGAATCTTATCATTTACCCCCCAGCACTTTAAGGGGCTCATCCTAGTCCAAGGTTCAACAGTTTGTCGAGGAATGGCAACTCTTGGGCAATAGCGAACTTGCCCAGAATGACCGACATGGGTCGTAAGCTGCCTACTTCAGATCTGACGATGAATGGCCGCTCTCGTAGTTTGAATCTTGTGGGCGGACAGTCCGCATCTGGCCCCATCTCGGTTATTGCTGAAAGGCGCAGCAGATGACCGCTTCCCTCCCCTAAGCCGCCATTCAGCCCGAGCCTCCTAGGCGGCTAGCGAAGGTTGGACCACAGTGGCTTGACGTGCAAACGCGACTTCGATCCAACCCCAATCAAAGGTTACTGAAAACTGTGCTATTGCAATAGCTTAAAACCTATTCACCAAATTGTGGCAGTCATCAGCTTCGGAGAATATCGGCCCAGAGAGAACGCTTCTGAGCCTGCTGGTGCACAGGCCAGTGCTCGGCCCAACCCGCATAACCCTCGAAAACAACGGGAAATTCCGGGCGCAGCGTGATCTGGAGAATCTTTACGCTAAGGCTAGTGGCGGAAGGGGTGGGATTCGAACCCACGGTACGGTTTCCCGCACGACGGTTTTCAAGACCGTTGCCTTAAACCACTCGGCCACCCTTCCGTTGAAGGGGCTTATGGCGAGAAATTGCACGGCGATCAAGCCGAATGTGCGGCGATTGCTGCGCCTTCGGTCTTCAGTGCGCCATCAACAGCGGGATCGTGACACGGGCAAGCATCGACTGGGTGACGCCGCCGAATATCCGTTCGCGCAGCCTTGAATGACCGTAAGCGCCCATGACGATCAGGCCGCAGTCATGATCGGTCGCATGGCCGGTCAACACGTCGGCCACCGGCTTTCCCGATGATGCCACACGGTCGACGATAGCGTTGACGCCGTGTCTTGCAAGATAGGCTGCCAAGTCTGCGCCGGGCTCCGCGCCGTGCCCTTGCTCGCCGGAAACGGGATCAACCATGACAATGTGCACCGCCTTTGCCGCTGCAAGCATTCCGACGGAATAGCCAACCGCCCTCGCCGCCTCCAGACCGCCATCCCAGGCAATGCTGACACGCTCGGGCGAGAGCGTCGCCTTCGCATTTTCCGGAACCACCAGCACAGGACGCCCGGAGCGGAACATGGCGCCGTCCAGAACCTGATCCCTCAAACTGTCATCCGCCCACAGGCTTGGGCCAAGCAGCGCGAGGTCCGCATAACGCGCCCGCCTGCCGACAACTTCGCCGATGAGCCCGTATTCGGTATGGCCACTGGAAACGTCGGCTGAGAGCGATTGCGTTTCGAGCAGCTTCGTGACATCGCCGACACGCGCAGCGAGACGCTTGGCTTCGAGCTGCCGTTCAGCATACCATGCGTCTGAGACAACATCGGCATAGGCGCCGATTGGTATGGACGCGGCTGGTGAGACCACCATCACCGCCAGATGCGCATCCGCATTGCGGCATATTTCAACGCCAAGTTCGAGATCGCGATTGCCTTGGGCAAGGCCGACGATGCTGAGAATTGTTTTGAAAGCCATTTGAAATTCTCCATTGCTGGCAGATTGACAATAGCAGATGCGGTGGCTCGATCCTTGTCATGGGTCAATTGGCGCACGGTAACATCGAAATGCGAAACAGCGGCATTTCGCGGGTTTCCAGACTATGATCGTTTGGCTAGGTTGGCAAAACAAAAGCCGTATCGGGAGGAATCAGCCATGAAATCACGCGCCGCCGTTGCCTGGGAGGCGAACAAGCCATTGACCATTGAAACGATCGACATCGGAGGGCCAAAGGTAGGCGAAGTGTTGGTTGAAATTATGGCGACCGGTGTTTGCCACACGGACGCCTACACACTCTCCGGGCTTGATTCGGAAGGAAAATTCCCGGCGATTTTGGGTCATGAGGGTGCAGGCATTGTGCGCGAAATTGGCGCAGACGTGACTTCAGTCAAGCCCGGCGATCATGTGATCCCGCTCTACACGCCGGAATGCCGCTCGTGCAAAACCTGTCTTTCGCAGCGTTCGAACCTGTGCACCTCCATCCGCGCCACACAGGGACAAGGGCTGATGCCCGACCAGACATCGCGCTTTTCCTGCGATGGCGGCGAAGTCTTCCATTACATGGGCTGCTCGACCTTCTCAAACTTCACAGTCCTGCCGGAGATCGCGCTGGCAAAGGTGCGTGAAGACGCGCCATTCGACAAGATTTGCTACATCGGCTGCGGCGTGACCACCGGCATCGGCGCGGTGATTTACACGGCCAAGGTCCGGCCCGGCTCCAATGTCGTGGTGTTCGGTCTCGGCGGCATCGGGCTGAACGTCATCCAAGGCGCGCGCATGGTCGGTGCGGACAAGATCATCGGTGTTGATCTCAATCCGTCCAAGGTTGAGATGGCCAAGAAATTCGGCATGACGCATTTTGTCAATCCGGACGAGGTCGGACGCGACAAGGTGGTGCAGGCGATACAGGACCTTACCGACGGCGGCGCGGATTATTCGTTCGAATGCATCGGCAACATCCACACAATGCGACAGGCGCTCGAATGCTGCCACCGTGGCTGGGGCGAGTCGATCATCATTGGCGTCGCACCGTCCGGCACGGAAATCTCGACGCGGCCGTTCCAGCTGGTCACCGGGCGTGTCTGGAAAGGCTCGGCCTTCGGCGGCGCGCGCGGGCGCACGGATGTGCCGAAGATTGTCGACTGGTACATGGATGGCAAAATCAACATTGACGATCTGATCACCCACACCATGCCACTAACCGAGATCAACACGGCATTCGACCTGATGCACGAGGGCAAATCGATCCGCTCAGTCGTGACATTCTGATTGTCACGGATGGAGACAATTGCGGGCGGCAAGTCCAATCTTCGCGGCATTCTCTACATGCTGATCGGCGCAGGCAGCTTTGTGCTCAATGACAGCATGATGAAGCTGGTGATGGAGGGGGCTCCACCTTATCAGACGTTGTGTATGCGGGGCGTATTCGCATTGTTATGGGCCCTTCCGCTGCTAACCGCTCTTGGGCACTGGAAAGACATGCCTCTGGCGCTGAACCGGTTTGTTTTCGCGCGAGGTTTGCTGGAAGTCATTGCCATCATGACGTTTATTCTGGCATTGGCGAACGCTCCCATCGGCCACGTGACATCCATTTTCCAGATATTGCCCATGCTGATCCTGATTGGCATGGCGGTTTTTCACCGGGAGAAAATAGACGGATTGCGCTGGGCGCTTGTGCTCGCAGGATTTGCTGGGGCGCTTCTGGTCGCGCAGCCGGGGGCCGGGTCCACGTCCCCGTTTGCCCTGCTGGCGTTTGCGACGGCGTTTTTTGCAGCACTGCGCGATCTGGTCGGAAGGCGCATACCGTCGAGCACGCCGGTGCTGGTCTCGACATTTGTTACCAATGGATTGGTGCTGATCGGAGCGGCAATTGCCGGGCTGTCGTTTGAATCCTGGGTCGCACTGTCAACCGGCCAATATCTCTTGCTGCTAGGCACAGGTTTGCTGGTCACCATCGGCCACATGTTTACATTCCTTGCATTCAAGCATGCGCAGGCCCAAGCCGTTGCACCTTTCTATTATTCCTTCATGGTCTGGGCGGTCTTCTTGGGGTTTGTGATCTTCGACGATGTGCCAAACGGTCTGGCCATTGTCGGCATGCTGCTCATTCTGGCAAGCGGACTCGCAGTGATTTTTCTCGAAGGCAGGTCAAAGTCATTGCCGGTCATTGAGCCGCAGGTTTAGGCGGAATAGTCTCGTGTGAGGTCTGGCTGTTTCTGAACCTTCTTGACAGCCGCGCTCCTCTGGTTTCCCACTTGTCCGAACACGACTCGAGGGTTTGCGATGACACGGGCGCTGAAGAATGGAATGATGTTCGCAGGTGTCTTTGCGATACTCGGCGCACTCGCATCTTGTACAACGTCCAACGTTGGCGAGGGCGTGAAGGCAGACAAGACGCCTCCCCCGAAAGCGGTAAAGAACGAGATGGACATCGCGCCGCTGAACGAAACCGATACCGTTACTGCGTTGTTGCAACCTGCGTCAAAACTGAAACCGGACACGGTTGAAGCCGCGCGGCATGACACCAAAGCGTCGAAGATCCCCTACATCGGCGCTTGGGCGGCAGATGATGCCGGTTGCGCCAAGATAGATCAGGAGGCCTACAAGAGCTTTGCGGTCATCACGCCCAAGAGCATCCGGCAATTTGAAGAGAACTGCACGATCACGGCGACGCCGCCGGAAGACAATCCTACCTCTGTCAAGGCATCCTGCACGGCGTCCGGCGCATCGTCGGCAAGAAAAATTACGCTGTTGGTGACGGCAATCGGCGGCTTGCAGATTGTCAACAAGCCCGGCGCCACGCCTGTCGAATATGTGCGTTGCCAGTTTCCGGCATAGAGGTGCGGCGACGCCCCGGTCAACTCAGTCCTGCGTTTTCCAGCGCGGTCGGCGCATTTCAAATGTCGGGCCGACAATGGCATAGTCAAGATAGCCGAGGCGCGAGACCAAACCGGCCTTTTCATAATCAAAGCGGCCGTTTGTCAGCATGTCTTCGTCAATGTGAATGCCGGCAACCTCGCCGATGACAAGTTGAATTCCTGACGGCATGCCAGACAGGAGCTTGGGTTCCAAAATCTCGGTCACCTTGCATTCCAGCGCCGCAGCAATGCCCTTGACGCGGGGCGCAGAGACGAGCGTTGAAGGCGCGACTTCCAGTCCGGCAAACTCAAATTCGTTTTCTCCGCGCGGCGCGTCCACCGACGTGTCGACCATGGCAGAGGCGAATCTCTGCGTCACGATATTGACGACAAACTCCCCGCTCTCTGCGGCAAAGCTCATCGAATCCTTTCGGCCGTCAGACGCGAAGGCCACCAGCCAAGGATTGTCGCTGAGCGCATTGAAATAGGAGTATGGCGCAAGGTTCAGCCTGCCATCCAAGGCGCATGTCGAAATCCAGCCAATAGGGCGCGGCGCGACGAGCGCCTTGAATGGATCATGCGGCAGTCCATGATTGCGCTTCGCAGGCTCGTAAAACATCGCTCAGCCCTGCCAAGGACCGGAATACGCGCTCATGACTTTTGACGGCTCGGGGCGTGGGCGGTCGGGAATTGCGACATCGACGGTTCCGATGTGCACGAAACCGATGGCGCGCTCCTGCGGTGCCAGTCCAAGAAATGCACGGCTCGGCGCGTCGTCTGCATACCAGTTTGAAACCCAGTTGGCGTTGTAGCCGTAGGCATGCGCGGCGAGCACCAACGCGAAGGCAGCGTTGCTGGCGGAGAGGAATTTTTCCCAGTCCGGTATACGCGGATGTTCGCGCGGGACTGAAACAACCCCAACCACCAGCGGCGCGCGTGCGAAGCGGGCTTTCTCCTGCTCTATGCGCTGCGGCGTCAACTCACCCTCGACCTCCCCTGCCCGCTTGGCCAGAAACGCGCCGATATCATGACGCGCCGCGCCGCGGTAAACAATGAAACGCCACGGCTCAAGCAGCCCATGGTCGGGTACCCGGCTGGCAATCCTGATCATGCCTTCAAGTTCCGCCTCGCTGGGACCTGGTTCATGAATGACGGAAATGGGAGCGGATTTGCGGGTCAGAAGAAAATCAACGGCGGATTGGTTCAAGATTGCGATTCCCGTTTGCAGCGTTGCGCCACATATGGGAAACCCTACAAGAAATGTCAGGTTAATTCTGCGTCATCTGCCATGAATTTGCCGCGTGCCGGGAGTTGAACGGTCTGATGAACATTCGCTGCAAGATCAGCCAGTCTTTGTTGAGCCTAATGGCAAGCAGCCTGTTGGTTTGCAGCAACGCCGAGGCGCAGGAGACACTGAAGCTGCCGAAATTGGTGTTGCCGGGCGTCAACAGCTTTGCGCCAGCAACGCCCGACGTGACCGCAGTGCCGACCAACATGCGTGAACTGACCTTGGCAGCAAAACTTTCGGAGACCGATGATCTCTTGAAGGAAGGCCTTGTCTGGCGAATATTCAAACCTGACCCAAACGACGACGGCAAGCTGCCGTTGATCGCTACCGCCAATGGCGGCACAACGCGCTTTGCACTGGAACCTGGCAGCTATCTGGTGCACGCGGCCTTCGGCAGGGCGGGCATCACAAAGCGGATCAGCGTGACCACTGACAACCGCGAAGAGATACTTGTGCTCGACGCGGGCGGGTTGAAGCTTAACGCCGTTTTGTCCGGCGGGGTGCGCATACCGCGCGACAAACTGCGGTTCTCAATCTATTCAGGCGATGAACAAACCGACGGCGAGCGGGCGCTGATTTTGCCGGACGCAAAGCCGGAGGACATTATCCGGCTGAACTCGGGTACCTATCATATTGTCTCCAATTATGGCTCCGAGAACGCGATCATCCGAGCCGATCTCAGGGTTGAAGCCGGCAAGCTGACCGAGGCGACTGTCGAGCACAAAGCCGCGGAGTTGACGATGAAGCTGGTGCGCGAGGCTGGCGGCGAAGCGTTGGCCGATACCGCATGGTCGGTGATCAACCCATCCGGCGAGGTCATCAAGGAAAGCGTTGGGGCGTTTGCTTCCATGGTGCTGGCCGAGGGCGACTACACTGTCATTGCGAAGAACCGGGACAAGCTCTTTCAGCGCGATTTTACTGTCGTGGCCGGCAAAAATCAGGATGTCGAAGTCTTGGTCAATCAGCAGCAGAGCGTGAGCCCGGAAGCCATGCCTGCAGGCGGCTGATGGAAGGCTTGCGCTTTTCAACAGGGGCCAGAGAGAACACTGCGTCGTATAGAAATTCCAGCAGCACTTTCCGGTCGGCAATTGCGGACAGTTCGGCCCATGGCAATATGTTGCCAACGGTCACACCGATGGACTTGCCACGGAGCCGACGGAACTCGCGCACAAGCAGCGACAGGCGCAACGTCAGCGAAAGCTTGCTGGCAATATGAAACAGCCGCCCGTTTTGACCCGAGAAATGTATTGGCACCACGGACGCCCCGGCAGCCTGAATGAGCTTTGCCGGGAACATCTTCCACGGCAGATCTTCCGCCTTGCCGAAAACCCTGCGCGCCGTGGCGACACCGCCTGCAGGAAACACCACGATAGTGACCCCGTGCTTCAAGAGTTGAACCGCCTGTTGGCGGGTTTTCATGTTGAGTGCCAACGCCTCTTTGGTTTCCTCAAACGAAACCGGGAGCGCGTATTGCTGCATCTCCTTGATTTTCATAAGATCATTGTTGATGAGGACCTTGAACGGGCGACCCAACTTTTCAGCAAGGGCCAGCACTGCCACGCCGTCACCGATGCCAAAGGGGTGATTGGCAACCAGCACTAACGGACCGTCGGGCAAGTCTTTGGGCGGCCATTGCTGGACAAGGCCAAGCCGGACGTCGATCAATTCCAGCATCCGTCCGAAGACTTGCTCACCAGTCGGTACGATCTCATTGCGCCATATGTTGTACAGGGCGAAATACTTGTTGCGGCCGGAAAGACCCTCGACGCTGCGGATCACCCAGCGTTTCAAGCGCGGCTGCGATGAATTGGCGTAGGAGAATTCATCAAACTGCATGCTGGCCCCCAAGCACAAGAAAGGATGTTGGAGGCATGCCGCAAAGATATGACAAGGACATGAAACACCCCGGCATCAGCTAGAACCCGGGGCGCCTTCTTTAGATTTGCTTGGCCTTCTTGCGCAGAAGGTCCGGCGGCGTGGCTTCCTCGACAAGCTTGGCGATAACGTCAGCAAGCGTCATCTCCGTCTGATCGCGCGAGCCAAGGCGGCGGATGTTGACAGTGCGCTCATCCGCCTCGCGCTTGCCGCAGACAAGGAGCACCGGAACTTTGGCCAGCGAATGCTCACGGACCTTATAATTGATCTTCTCGTTGCGGACATCGACATCTGCCAGAATGCCGGCATCTTTCAGGAGTGCGCGGACCTCTTGCGCATATTCATCCGCATCAGACGTGATGGTTGCGACAACGACCTGCAAGGGAGCGAACCAAAGCGGCATGTGGCCGGCGAAGTTCTCAATCAGAATCCCGAGGAACCGCTCCATCGAGCCGCAGATGGCGCGGTGGACCATCACCGGCTGCTTCTTGTTGGATTCATGATCGATGTAGAATGCGCCGAACCGTTCCGGCAGATTGAAATCGACCTGGGTTGTGCCGCACTGCCAATCGCGGCCGATGGCGTCGCGCAGGACATATTCGAACTTCGGACCATAGAAGGCGCCCTCGCCCGGATTGATCATCGTCTTGATGGTGCCACCGGATTCCGCCTCAATGCGCTCGAGAACCTTGGTCATGATTTCTTCGGCATGATCCCAGTTCTCGTCTGAACCGACGCGCTTTTCCGGCCGCGTTGAGAGCTTGACCGTAATGCCGGAGAAGCCAAAATCGGCGTACGTCGTCAGGATCAGATTGTTGATGCGCATGCATTCGGACGCAAGCTGGTCCTCTGTGCAGAATATGTGTGCATCATCCTGCGTGAAGCCGCGCACGCGCATGAGGCCATGCAAAGCGCCGGACGGTTCGTAGCGATGAACGTTGCCGAATTCCGCCAGTTTGATCGGCAGATCGCGGTAGGATTTCAGGCCATGCTTGAATATCTGCACATGGCCCGGACAGTTCATCGGCTTCAATGCGAAAACACGCTGGTCTGCTTCCGGATCATCGGGATGCGTGAACGCATGTGCTGATTTCACCGCGAACATGTTCTCCTGATACCAACCCCAGTGACCGGATGTTTCCCACAGTGACTTGTCGAGTATCTGCGGCGCGTTGACTTCGTCGTAGCCTTCCGTATCAAGGCGGCGGCGCATGTAAGAGACCAAGGTCTGGAACATTTTCCAGCCCTTCGGATGCCAGAACACAACGCCCGGCCCCTCCTCCTGAAAGTGGAACAGGTTCATCTCGCGGCCCAGTTTGCGGTGGTCGCGCTTCTCGGCTTCTTCCAACATGTGGATGTAGGCGTCGAGTTCTTCCTGCGCATGCCAAGCCGTTGCATAGATGCGCGACAGCATCGGATTGTTCGAATCGCCGCGCCAATAGGCACCCGCCACTTTCATCAGTTTGAACGCGTTGCCGATCTGTCCTGTGGAGGCCATGTGCGGCCCGCGGCAAAGATCGAACCAGTCGCCCTGCGCATAGATTTTCAAATCCTCGCCGGACTTGATCATGTCGATCAGCTCGATTTTGTAGGTCTCGCCCTTTTCGGCGAACACTTGCCTGGCCTTCTCGCGTGTCCAGACTTGCTTGGTGAACGGCTTGTTGCGCCCGATGATTTCCCGCATTTTCTTTTCGATCACCGGCAGATCTTCAGGCGTGAACGGCTTGTCCGCACCCGTGTCCGAATCCATGCGTTTGAAATCATAGTAGAAACCATTCTCGATCACCGGACCGATGGTGACTTGAGTTCCCGGAAACAACTCCTGCACAGCTTCGGCCATCACATGCGCTGCATCGTGGCGGATGAGTTCCAGCGCCCGCTTGTCCTCGCGGGTGATGATCTCGATGTTGCCGGATGCGCCAAGCGGATCGCAAAGGTCGCGGACCTCGCCGTTGAGCGCATAGGCAACTGCCTTCTTGGCGAGTGACTTGGAAATGCCCTCAGCCAGCGCAGCGCCGGTCATCGCTGAGTCATACTCGCGCACGGAACCATCGGGAAATGTCAGGGAAACGTTCATGTCTGGTCTTCCTTATCCAGTCCCGCAAACGAGCGCGGGTGGTGTCAAATCAGCTTCATGTTGAAGCGCGCGGGTCATAGCGTGTTGGCAGGCTGCGGTAAAGATTTTCTGGAGGCTAAGTTTCAGGGTTCTTAGAGAGAGCCACAGTTTCGGTTTGGCCCGGTCGGGAAATGCCGGATACTTTGGTCGGATGTCGGTTGGCCGTCTTTACGAACGGCGACGTGATAAAAAGACAAATAGATAATCTGCTGCGATGCACAAAATTGCGGTGATACCGACCAGCCACATTTCGCCGAGCAGAAAATGGAAAGTTTCGGACCAACTCCACGACCTGCCGCTGGCTTCCAAGGTATGCAGCCGGGAGCTTTCAGCGCGGGCGTAGTCGGGGCCGATTTTGACAAGCAAGACCGCGAGACCTTTCGATAGTCCAATGATGAAAATCGTATGTGTCAAGCTCGAAAACAGACGGCTGGACCAGATTGTGATCCAGATTGAAACGAGCAGAAAAAACCAAAGCCAAGCACATATTTGCAGCCAAGCCGCAAACTCACTTTCAAAATTAGGATAGCCGTACTGACCGAAGACTTGCAAAATAGTTAGCAAAAGCGGAATTACAGCAGCACTTGCTACCGACAAAATCCAGGTCCGCTGATTGGGACTTATCTGCATTAACTCCCCACTTGCATCTTCACATTCACTATCCTGTTGTACCGAAACGCAATCAAGAAATCTGCTCTGCGGCCAATTGCATGTGGCGACTTGTCAAACGGTTCCCGGCGTCTGATGAACGTGAAGATTCCAAAAGCGCCAAGGCGCATACCACTTCAGCCTTGGCTCCAGCGTCTCCGGCACATTGTCGATGCCGCAGGTTCCGCCCGGCCCGCACCGCATGACGCGGAAGAATGCCATCCAGCCGCCGGACCAAAGACCGTGGCGGGCAATGGCTTCGTAGGCATATTCCGAGCATGTGGGCAGATGGCGGCAGCTGTTGCCGATGAAGCCGGAGAGTGTCAGCTGGTAGAGGCGCACGATAGCGGTGCCGAGCAGGCGGCCGGGGGTCTTGCGCCATGAACCGGGGAAATTACGGCGCATCCGCGCCGCCTGCTTCCGAAAGCCATTCAATCAAATTGACGTGCAAACTTGGGACGGACTCACGGGCAATTGCCAAGAGCAGTCTTGTGTCCAACGTATCGTAGCCGTGCACAATTTTGTTTCTCATCCGATAAGCGTCATCCAAACCAGAGCGACGCTTGTCAGATGCCCAACCCGGAAATTCCGCGATCAACCGACCGCAAACTTCACCTGTGACCTCAAGCGCCCGTGACAACGCGAGTTCGTTGATCAAATTGGCAGCGTCACCCGTCTGCGCAAACGCACGCTCGACAAGCCTTACCTTTTCAATCCAGTCGGCCAAATCCAATAGATAATCTCTCAGAGACCTGCCAACTTTCGCCATCAAAGGTCCTTCAAGTCTTGCTCAACACTTTTTCGGCGTCTTTCTCCGAATTCAGCCAATGTGTGGACATCAACTTTGACTTTAAGCAGGTCCGAAATTGCGTCTTCAATTCTAAAAAGATCGAGATAGGAGCATCCATCGAGCGTATCGACCACAATATCAATGTCACTCGCCGCGGTGTCTTCGCCGCGTGCCACGGAACCAAAAATACGTGGGTTGGTTACAGGGTGTTTCGCCAATATGGCAATCGCCTCCTCCCGATGCAAAGCCAACGCCTCGGACGGTCTCATGCTGCCACTCCTGCAGACTTGCGTTCGATCTGGTCGAGGCAATCCACCACTGCGTCGAACGTCAGCAAAGTGGATGCATGGCGCGCTTTGTAGTCGCGCACGGGTTCGAGGAATTTCAGCTCGGCAAAACGGCCTTCCGGTGCTGGGCCATTTTCCTTTAGCATGTTGCGCATGGTGTCGCGCACTGCGCGCAGCTCGCCAGTCGTTGCCCCGATCACATGCCGCGCCATGACGGACGCGCTTGCTTGGCCTAAAGCACAAGCTTTCACATCGTGCGCGAAGTCTGTCACGATGCCATCAGCGACGCACAAATCAACGACGACTGTAGAGCCGCACAATTTGGAATGTGCCGTTGCGCTGGCATCCGGATGTGCAAGCCGTCCAATGCGCGGAATATTCCCGGCAAAATCCAGAATTTTGGCATTGTAGACGTCGTCAATCATGGTCTGCCTTTTGGTGACGCAGTGGAAACAGAAGGTGACGGGAGTGCCCCTTCAATTTGTTGCGCACTGCCTATATATATGATCCGGACTGGAAATTCATCAACTGGCCAATCGGCCAAGATGGATCAGTGTCTGGCGGGATTTCCCGTCAAGAGCCGCCGGATTTTATCTCATCTGGCGTGGTCCGTTTAACTCGTCCCGCCGTAGAGCGGGACTACGGGAGACGCCAAGATGGATGCGATTGTGACGAAGCTGCAAAGCGGCAATTCTAACTTTTCTTTGAAGACAACAGAAGTGACGCGCCCATCGCGCGAAGACGCTGAACAAGCGGTGCGGACGTTGCTCCGCTGGACCGGCGACAATCCGGCTCGCGAGGGCTTGATTGATACCCCTGCCCGTGTTGTCAAAGCCTACAGCGAAATGTTCGGCGGATACTTCGAGGATCCCGCAGCCGAGCTTGGGCGCACCTTTGAAGAGGTGGCTGGCTACGATGATATGGTTCTCATCAAGGACATTTCGTTCCATTCGCACTGCGAGCATCACATGGTTCCGATCATCGGCAAGGCGCATGTCGCATATCTGCCGGACGGAAAGGTTGTCGGCCTGTCGAAGATTGCCCGCGTGGTTGATATCTTTGCCCGCCGCTTGCAGACGCAGGAAGCCATGACGGCGCAAATCTCGTCCTGCATTGATGATGTGCTGCGCCCGCGCGGCGTTGCGGTCATCATCGAGGCCGAGCACATGTGCATGGCCATGCGCGGCGTGAAAATGCAGGGATCAAAGACAATGACAAGCGCATTTACCGGCGAGTTCAAGGATAATCCGGCCGAGCAGGTCCGTTTCATGACCATGCTTCGCAGCTGATTTTTGCGTCGCGGAGTTTGAAGTTTTCCGTTAAGTCGATGCCGCGCTCTGCAAAAGGCGCGGCATTTTGTTGAGGTGTTCCGGTGATCGAGTTCCCCCATCCTTCCAAAGACAAGCACGAAATGGAAGAAGGCGCCGCCTTCACGCCGCGCTTTGACGCGCACGGGCTTATCACCGCTGTGGTCACCAATATGGCTGATGGCGAGCTTTTGATGGTGGCGTATATGAATGCGCAATCCTTGGCGCTTTCGCTGGAAACGGGCATTGCCCACTATTGGTCCCGTTCGCGCAAAGCGCTTTGGAAGAAGGGCGAAACCTCCGGCAATGTGCAGACCATTGTCGAACTGCGCACCGATTGCGACCAGGATGCGCTGTGGTTGAAGGTGAAGGTCGCAAAGAGCGATGTGACTTGCCACACGGGGCGAAAGAGCTGTTTTTATCGTGTTGTTAACGGCGAAAACAATGGCTGGGTGCTCAAAACGGACTGATTCAGCATTTGGATAGGTTCCGCGCGTATGGTTAAGGGTGAAGACAGAGGAGTGCGGGATCATGCTCGAATGGGCAACCCGAAAAGCGCCGCAAAGCGCATTGGAAATGTCGAATGAAGGCGGGTTTGCGCCCGGAGGCGCCGGTTCGACGCCGGGCTTTGCAAAGCCGGTCATCTCAAAACCTGACAATCGCGGCATAGCGCTGGCGCTCGGCGGCGGCGTTGCAAAAGGCTGGGCGCACATTGGCGTTCTGAGGGCGCTCGACGAAGCCAAAGTTCCGATCCGCATGATCGCCGGAACCTCGATCGGCGCGCTGGTTGGCGGCTGCTATCTCGCTGGAAAGCTCGATGCACTGGAAGAATTTGCCCGGACACTGACCAAGAAGCGCATTTTCGGGCTGCTTGACTTTCATCTTGGCGGAAATGGCCTGCTTGGCGGGTTGAAGCTTGACCAGAAGCTGAAGAGCCATCTTGAAGACATCACATTTGCCGATCTGCCAAAGCCGTTCGTTTGCGTTGCCTCTGAAATCAAAACCGGCCATGAAATCTGGCTGTCGAGCGGCTCGCTGATCAATGCGATGCGGGCGTCGTTTGCCCTGCCCGGCGTCTTTGAACCTGTGGTTTGCAACAACCGGCTCTTGGTCGATGGCGCGTTGGTCAACCCGGTGCCGGTTTCGGTTTGCCGCGCTTATGAGCAGATGGCGGTTGTTGCCATCAACATGCATTACGACCATTTCGGCCGCGCCGCCGTGGTGCGCCATGACACCGGCCCGACCGACCGCGAAAAGGCGAGCGGCAACCATGGCTACACCGAAACCATGGAACGCGGCCAGCGTTTGGGCATCACCGGCACGATGGTTGAAGCCTTCAACATCATCCAGGACCGCATCTCGCGGGCAAAACTGGCTGGCGATCCACCAGATCTTTCCATCCATCCCAAGCTCGGCGACATCGGCCTGACGGAATTTCACCGGGCTGATGAACTGATCCAGATCGGCTATGAAGCAACGGTGGCAAAGCTTGAAGATATAGAGCGGCTTCAGGGGGCTTACGCCTGATGTTCGATTTGCCATAGGCGGTTCTTTTACCAGCCCGCAATTGGCCAAGTCTGAGTCGCCGGGACAAGCCCGACGATGACGAAAGTTGTGATTTTTCATAATACTTACAATCGCTTGCGAGCGCCAAGATCGGGGATAGTTGCCACTCGGAGGCAACTGTCCCCGGGTTTCCATCGGAACGCCTCAATGGCAAAATAATGCACATCCTTCAGCACCGCATCGACCTGATGAATGTCCTTGCGCCGGTAGCCCGGCGGTGGTCCCGGACGGAACGGGGACATGCGCATCGGGCGGTATGGGCCTTTGGCGGCGAGCAACAGATCGCGCTGCGCGCGCCATCTTGCGAGGCGGCGGGCTTGGCGGGGGAGATCGTTGAGCGCGTGACGCATGGCGCGCAGGCGGTTGAAGAGGAGTGCGGCGTTGACGGGAAGCGCGGCGCGTTGGGCTTGCTGATGGGCCAGTGCGGCGTTGAAGGGCAGGACTTCGTGCATTGTTGCGGCGGGATCGATGTTTTGGTCCCAGAGGTCTGGATCGAACTGCTTGAGCGGGTCGATGAGTTGGAAGGACGGTGTGCGTGATGGGTTGGCGGATGCGAATGAGGCGAGGCCAGCGGGGATGGGGCGCGTGGCGCGCGGCTTCAAGACCAGCCCCCTCGCCGCGATGATGATGAGCCTGCGGATGGCGGACTCGCAGGGGCGCAGAATGAGCATGATGGCGGCGTAGAGATGGCGCGGGAGGGTG
>JANPGC010000230.1:0-14785 GCA_031423755.1 Phyllobacteriaceae bacterium
TTGCGGGGAGAAGGTGGCGCGAAGCGCCGGATGAGGGGCAGCGCCGAGGTTTGAATATTACCAGTCAGTCTTCAGCGAAGCAGACCTCACCCCTTGCTGATTGTCTCCAGCTTCCGCTGCATCGCGGCAATCTGCTCTTTCAGGTCGCTGAGGTCATCCTTGCCCGTCTCGCCCACCGCTGGTTTGGCGGTTTCTGCCGTGGCTTGCGGTGCTGCAGCGCCAGGCGGTGTGAACGGGATGAACATTTTCATCGCCTTCTGGAACACTTCCGTGTTGCGGCGCACGGTTGCTTCCATGGCTTTCATCGGCTCGATGCCGATCATGCCCATCGGCGTTTTGCCGAATGCGGCGGTGAGCTGTTCGCGCATGCGTTCCTGCTCGACAGCGAAGGATTTCAGCGACTGTTCGAGGAAGCTCGGCACCACCATCTGCATCTGGTCGCCATAAAAGGAGATCAACTGGCGCAGGAACGGGATTGGCAGCATGGTCTGCCCGTCCTTGTTCTCCAGCTCAAAAATGATCTGCGTCAACACCGGGTGCGTGATATCCTCACCGGTTTTGGCGTCTTGAACCGTGAATTCCTCACCCTTTTTGACCATTTCGGCCAAATCTTCCAGCGTCACATAGGTGCTGGTGCTGGTGTTGTAGAGACGCCGGTTCGCGTATTTTTTGATGACGATGTCATCTTTTTTCGCAGCCATGCTTCACCTCCCAATGAGTGCCGCCGCACGGGCATTCGCCCTATTTAAGCGGAAGCTTTCATTCGAAACTCTTCCTATGCTGCACACTATGCGCAAAATGCTGCACTTTCCAAGCAAAATTGTGCGCCGCGAAAGCGCAGTGCAGCAATGCAGTAAACGCGAAGTTTGCGAAATCAGGGCAGCGACGCGGTGGAATGCGATTTTCCCGTTTGACAGCAACCGTTTCCGGTGAAACCCTTGGGCAAAAGCCGGTAACGCGGCACAGTTGAAATTACGGGAGAGATATTCATGAGCCAGTCCATTGTTATTGCCAGCGCCGCCCGCACTCCGGTCGGCTCGTTCAACGGCGTATTCGCCGACGTCGCGGCGCACACGCTCGGCGCCGTCGCGATCACCGAGGCGCTCGCCCGCGCCGGTGTCGCGCCGGAAGAAGTCGATGAGGTCATCCTCGGCCAGATCCTTGCCGCAGGTCAGGGCCAGAACCCGGCCCGCCAGGCGTCCATGGCTGCCGGCATTCCAAAAGAGGCAACTGCGTGGGGCCTCAACCAGCTTTGCGGCTCCGGCCTGCGCGCCGTGGCGCTCGGCATGCAGCAGATTGCCATGGGCGACGCCAAGATCATTGTCGCGGGCGGCCAGGAATCCATGTCGATGGCCCCGCACTGCGCCCATTTGCGCGGCGGTGTCAAAATGGGTGATTTCAAGATGCTCGACACGATGATGAAGGATGCGCTGACGGATGCGTTCTTTGGTTACCCGATGGGCAACACGGCTGAAAACGTCGCCAAGCAGTGGCAATTGACCCGCGATGAGCAGGACAATTTCGCCGTCGCATCACAGAACAAGGCGGAAGCCGCTCAGAAGGCCGGAAAGTTCAAGGACGAAATCGTCCCCGTGACGCTGAAGACCCGCAAGGGCGACGTCGTGATTTCAGACGACGAATATATCAAGCATGGCGTCACCATCGACAGCATTGCCAAGCTCCGCCCGGTGTTCGACAAGGAAGGCACTGTCACCGCCGCCAACGCGTCTGGCATCAATGATGGCGCTGCCATCACCGTTTTGATGAGCGAGGCCGAGGCAACCCGCCGTGGCGCAACACCGCTTGCCCGCATCGTGTCGTGGGCCACCGCAGGCGTTGATCCGGCGATCATGGGCACCGGCCCGATCCCATCCTCGCGCAAGGCGCTTGAGAAGGCCGGCTGGAAGGTCGATCAGCTTGATCTGGTGGAAGCCAACGAGGCCTTCGCGGCGCAGGCCTGCGCCGTCAACAAGGACATGGGCTGGGATACATCCATCGTCAATGTCAACGGCGGCGCGATCGCCATCGGCCACCCGGTCGGCGCATCCGGCGCACGCATCTTGAACACGCTGGTGTTTGAAATGAAGCGTCGCGGCGCCAAGCGCGGTCTCGCCACGCTGTGCATCGGCGGCGGCATGGGCGTTGCGCTTTGTGTTGAAGCGATGTGATTTGAAATCAGGGCCGCTCGGTCACGAGGCGGGGCGGTCCAATCATAATTTCCAATTGTCTGGGAGGACATCATGGCACGAGTAGCGCTGGTCAGCGGCGGATCACGGGGTATCGGCGCGGCAATTTCCGTTGCCCTCAAAGCAGCGGGTTATACGGTAGCCGCAAACTATGCGGGCAATGACGCCGCGGCGGCAGCCTTCACATCAGAAACCGGCATCCCGACCTACAAATGGGACGTGTCGGACTATGCCGCCTGCGCGGCGGGCATTGCAAAAGTCGAGGCTGACCTTGGCCCGATTGAGGTGCTCGTCAACAATGCCGGCATCACGCGCGACGCGATGTTCCACAAGATGACGCCCGAACAGTGGGGCGCGGTGATTGGCACCAACCTGTCCGGCCTGTTCAACATGACGCACCCGGTCTGGTCCGGCATGCGCGATTGCAAGTTTGGCCGTGTCATCTCGATATCGTCGATCAACGGCCAGAAGGGGCAGGCGGGCCAGGTCAACTATTCGGCGGCCAAGGCCGGCGACATCGGCTTTTCCCGCGCCTTGGCGCAGGAGGGCGCGCGCGCAGGCATCACCGTCAATGTCATCTGCCCGGGATATATCGGCACGGAAATGGTCAAGGCGATTGACGAAAAAGTGCTGAACGAGCGCATCATCCCGCAAATCCCCGTCGGCCGCCTCGGCACCCCGGAGGAAATAGCGCGCTGCGTTGTATTTCTCGCCTCGGATGACGCCGGGTTCATAACCGGCTCAACGATCTCGGCCAACGGCGGGCAGTTTTTCGCTTAGAGCATTTTCGAGTTTGACCGCACGTCAAACGCTCAAGAAATTGCGATCTGACGAAGAGTTGGAGCTGGTCAACGATCCAAAGAAACAGTGATCGGCTCCAAGGAACCCGCAAGAGCGGCAATGAACGGGGTTCCTACTACCCGAACACCACCAGCAAATCCTTGGCGTCTATCTGGTCGCCTGCCTTGACCAAAACTTCGGTGATCTTGCCATCACGCTCGGCATGCAGCGCAGTTTCCATCTTCATCGCTTCGATGGAAACCAGCACATCGCCGGCCTTCACATCCTGCCCCGCTTGCACGAGGAGCGAGGAAATAACCCCGGGCATCGGCGCGCCGATGTGGCGCTCAGTGCCGGGCTCGGCCTTGGCGCGGGCGCGGACGCCTTTTGCGCCATGGGCACGGTCCGGCACTTTGACGCGCCGGGACTGGCCATTCACTTCGAAGAAAACCGTCACCATGCCCTGCTCGTCCGACTCGCCAATAGCCAGGCAGCGGATGACCAGCGTCTTGCCTTTCTCCATATCGACGAAAATCTCGTCGCCCGGACGCAGCCCGTAGAAATAGATCGGCGTCGGCAGAATCGACACGGGGCCGTAAGTTTCACTGGCGGCGGCGAAATCCGAGAACACTTTCGGATACATCAGATACGAGGCGAACTCGGCATCGGACAGCTTTCGATCAAGCTTCTTTTCAACGGTCTTCCGGTCAGCGGCAAGATCGGCCTGCTTGATCAGTGCGCCGGGACGAACTGAGATAGGCTTTTCGCCCTTGAGCGCCTTGGCTTGCAGGCTCACAGGCCAGCCCATCGGCGGCTGACCGAGATCACCGCGCAGCATCGAGATAACCGAATCCGGGAACGCGATGTCCTTGGCCGGATTTTCAACATCAGCGACGGTCAAATCCTGGCTGACCATCATCAGCGCCATGTCGCCGACCACCTTGGACGATGGCGTCACCTTGACTATGTCGCCAAACATCCGGTTCGCATCGGCATAGGCCTGCGCCACTTCATGCCAGCGCGTCTCAAGGCCGAGCGAGCGCGCCTGTTCTTTCAGGTTGGTGAATTGACCGCCCGGCATTTCGTGCAGGTAAACTTCCGATGCCGGACCCTTCAGGTCGCTTTCAAACGCGGCATACTGATTGCGCACAGCCTCCCAATAGAAGGAAATCTTGCGGATCCAGCCCGTATCCAGACCCGGATCGCGATCCGTGCCCTTGAGCGCCTCGACAATCGAACCAAGGCAAGGTTGCGAGGTGTTGCCGGAGAAGGCGTCCATCGCCGCATCGACGGCGTCTACGCCGGCTTCGACAGCTGCCAACACCGTGGCGGCCGCAATGCCGGACGTGTCGTGTGTGTGGAAGTGGATCGGCAAATCAGTCGCTTCGCGCAACGCCTTGAACAGCGCGCGGGCGGCAGCAGGCTTCAACAGACCCGCCATATCCTTCACCGCCAGAATATGCGCGCCAGCCTTCTCAAGATCCTTGGCGAGATTCACATAGTATTTCAGGTCATACTTGGCGCGGTCGGGGTCGAGAATATCGCCGGTGTAGCAGAGCGCAGCCTCGCACAGACGGTTCTCCTCCAGCACCGCATCCATCGACACGCGCATGTTCTCAACCCAGTTGAGACAGTCGAACACCCGGAACAGATCAACACCGCCAAGAGCTGCCTGACGCACGAAATATTTGACGACATTGTCAGCATAATTGGTGTAGCCGACACCGTTCGCGCCGCGCAGCAGCATCTGAAGAAGAAGATTCGGTGCCGCTTCGCGCACCTTCGACAGACGCTCCCACGGGTCTTCGGTGAGGAAGCGCATCGACACATCAAACGTCGCGCCGCCCCAGCATTCAAGCGACAGGAGCTGCGGAAGCGCGCGGGCATACGTTCCGGCAATGGCGGCGATGTCATGCGTGCGCATGCGGGTGGCAAGCAGCGACTGGTGACCATCGCGCATGGTGGTGTCGGTGACGAGCACCTGTTTCTGCGCGCGCATCCAGGCGCCGAATTTCTGCGGGCCAAGCTGGTCGAGCAATTGTTTGGTTCCGGCAGGCACCGGACCGCCGAGGAAAGGAACGCGCGGCGCGGCGGCATCGGCGTTCGGCTTGGCGCGGCCCTTGGTCTCCGGATGACCGTTGACGGTGACATCGCCAAGATAGTTTATGATCTTCGTCGCGCGGTCCTGACGTTTGACCTGCGCAAACAGTTCCGGCGTCGTGTCAATAAAGCGCGTTGTGTAGCTGTTGTCCTTGAATTTCGGATGGCCGATGATCGCTTCAAGGAAGGTGAGGTTCGTCGCGACGCCGCGGATGCGGAACTCGCGCAGGGCCCGGTCCATGCGGGCGATGGTCTCTTCCGGCGTCGGTGCCCAAGCGGTGACCTTTTCCAAAAGCGGATCATAGAAACGCGTGATGATCGCGCCGGAATAGGCCGTGCCGCCGTCGAGGCGAATGCCAAAGCCGGTCGCGCCGCGATAGGCGATGATACGGCCATAGTCCGGAATGAAATTCTGCTCCGGGTCTTCCGTCGTGATGCGGCACTGAAGCGCGTGGCCGTTGAGCTTGATGTCTTTTTGCTCCGGGACACCGGACTCCGCTGTGCCGATCCTCTTGCCCTCTACAACGTGAATCTGCGCCTTGACGATGTCGATGCCGGTAATTTCTTCGGTCACCGTATGCTCGACCTGGATGCGCGGGTTCACCTCGATGAAGTAGAACTCTTGCGTATCCGCGTTCATCAGGAACTCGACCGTGCCGGCGGCAAGATAGTTGGTGGCGCGGGCAAGTTTCAGCGCATGGGCGCAGACTTCCTCGCGCTGCGCATCCGTGAGATAAGGCGCGGGCGCGCGCTCGACAACTTTCTGGTTGCGGCGCTGGATGGAACAGTCACGCTCGAACAGGTGCACGACATTGCCGTGACGGTCGCCGATCACCTGCACTTCGATATGGCGGGCGCGTTCGACCAGCTTTTCAAGATACACCTCATCCTTGCCGAACGCAGCCTTGGCCTCGCGCTTGCCTTCCATCACTTCGCGCTCAAGATCGGCCTCGGCGCGGATGGTGCGCATACCGCGGCCACCTCCTCCCCATGAAGCCTTGAGCATCAAGGGATAGCCGACCTGAAGCGCCAGCTTTTTCACTTCATCGATATCGTCAGGCAGCGGTTCCGTCGCAGGAATGACGGGGACGCCAACTTCAATGGCCAGATTGCGCGCGGCGACCTTGTTGCCAAGCCGGCGCATCGTATCGCCAGAAGGGCCGATGAACACGAGACCGGCCTCAAGACAGGCGTCGGCGAACTCAGGGCTTTCTGACAGAAGCCCGTAACCCGGATGAATGGCATCGGCACCGGACAGCCGCGCCACGCGGATGATTTCGTCAATCGAAAGGTAGCTCTCGATCGGGCCCATGTCCTTCTCAAGATGCGGGCCGCGCCCGACCTGATAGGATTCATCCGCCTTGAACCGGTGCAGCGCGAGCTTGTCTTCCTCCGCCCAGATCGCCACGGTTTTAAGACCAAGCTCATTGGCGGCGCGGAACACGCGGATGGCAATTTCGGAACGGTTGGCGACGAGAATCTTGGTAATTGGCACTCGATGAACCCCATGACAGCGCGCTGCAAAAGCCATCCCCGGCCCTTGCCAGACTAAAATCCATGAAAGTGCATAACGCGCATTTTGTTGCAGTGCAAATAGATTGAGCGCAGCGCAGCATTGCTTAAATATGAGGCAGACGCAGACCGCGGCCTAAAGCCCGGAAGCCTTGCGCAAATCCGCGTTCATACGCGCCTGCCAACCCTTGCCGGTGGCACGGTATTTTTCCAGCACATCCTGATCGAGCCGCAAAGAGACAACTTTGCGCGGCGTTTCAGACGCCGGACGGCCGCGTGCACGGCGAATGCTTTCCATCAGCTCCGGAAACATGTCGGCAAACGGTCTGGCCTTCTTGAAGTCCTCGGCGGTCCATTCAGGGTTGTCCGGATCAAGAGCAATGCCGCGCTGGATCCGGGCCTCTTCCTCGTCAGTGAGTTCTTTCAGGACGATGTTCTTTTTGTTCAGCATAGTCAGTCCTTTCCGGTTCGCTGGCCTGCCGCATCGATATGATCGAGATGCCCTCAGTGCCAAGCACTGCGATTATCACGGCGATAATTCCGTCACCAAAGGCACCAAGAGCCTTGAGGCGGCCAGATTTTGCTGGAGCGATGATGGCAGATTCAAAGAATTCAACCTCCAGATCGGCAAAGTCCAATCCATGTTTTTCAAAGTTGATTTGGCGCTTGAACTCATCCCAAACAATCTGCATGGAATTACGTATTACGTTTATTCGCGCAAATCAACAACTGCAGCCAATAAAAAACCGCCCGGATTTCTCCGGGCGGTTCTCATTCAGCCGAAGCTGAATTGGTGATTACATGGCGTTTTCAATGTAGGTGAACGTGCCGTCGTCCTGCTTCTTCCACGTGTACATCACGTAGTCCGGACGGGTGATGTCGCCCTTTTCATTGTAGCCGATTTCGCCGATTGCGGTTGCCCACGGGCCATTGGCCTTGATGGCAGCGGCAACGGCCTGCGCGTCATCCGACTTGCCGACCTTGTTGGCGGCAGCGGCGACGATCTGCAGAGCGGCGTAGGAGTAGAGCGTGTAAGCTTCCGGCTCGAAACCAGCGTCGCGGAACTTTTTGACGAGGTCAGCAGCGGCCGGGTTCTTGCGTGGGTCGGGAGCAAACGTCATCAATGTGCCTTCAACGGCCGGGCCTGCAATCGAGGCCAGTTCGTTGGAGACAATGCCGTCGCCGGACATGAAGGTAGCCTTGAGGCCGGCATCAGCAGCCTGGCGTTCGATCAGACCGAATTCCTGATGCAAACCGCCGTAATAAACGAAGGTAACGCCTGCGTCCTTCATCTTGGTGATGAGAGCGGAGAAGTCCTTGTCGCCGATGTTGATGCCTTCATAGACAACTTCGGTCACGCCAGCTGCGTTTGCAGCCTTCTTGGTTTCGTCGGCAAGGCCCTGACCATACGGGGTCTTGTCATGGATGACGGCAACCTTGGCGTCCTTGAAGTTGGCGGCAATGTAAGCGCCGGCAACTGCGCCCTGCTGATCGTCGCGTCCGCAAGTGCGGAACGTGTTCCACAGGCCGCGCTCGGTCAACGTCGGGTTGGTGGCCGACGGGGTGATGACGAGGATGCCATTTTCGGCGTAAACGTCAGACGCGGGAATCGTGACGCCAGAGTTGAAGTGGCCGACAACATATTTGACGCCATCAGCAACGAACTTGTTGGCGACGGAAATGCCCTGCTTCGGATCGGAAACGTCGTCACCGATGGTCAGCTTGATCATCTCGCCGTTGATGCCGCCAGCGGCATTGATGTCGGCAGCAGCCTGCTCGGCACCCTTCTGCAACTGCGCACCGAAGGCAGCGTTCGGGCCGGTGATCGGACCTGCAACACCGATCAGGATTTCAGCATAAGCCGAACCGCTGAAAGCCATCATGGCAGCAAGGGCGACGCCCGAGAACAAAGATTTCTTCATATTGTAACTCCCATTGGGTTTTTGAGGGTCTTTTTGTTTCAGCCCCCGGCAGTGACTACCCACCGCTTGGGGCCAAACTTTGCCGATTTCTCGGCAAATGTCACGCTGATTCACGTTTTGTTAAGCTCTGACAAAGCGCAATCAGCAAACAGGATTAATTCAGCCGCGGTCCTTCCACGAGATCGGCGAGGCCTTTTCATAGAGCCAGTGATATTGACGGGTCATCATGTTGGTTCGCGTGAAACGGTAGCCGATGTAGGCCACGATCAGCAGCACCAATGTGTCAACTATATAGCGGTCCAGGCTGATGAACTGTGCCTGGTACAATGCGAAATGCAGGAAGCGCGCACCGCAGCCCAGAAGCAGCGTGTAAATCACCATGGTCGTCAGGCTTTTCCAATCGCTGGCGGTGGATTTGCCGATTTGCCAGGCCGCAAGCATGCACAAGAGCATGAACACATACTCGCCAGCCGCCGCAACCCCGGAGATCATGTCCAATATCATCTTGTGTTCCTATCGCAGCAACAAGTTCAGTGACCGCCTTCAAGATAGGCGGCGCGCACTTCCGGATTGGCAAGGAGCTCCTTGCCGGTCCCGCTCATGGTGATCGAACCATTGACCATCACATACCCGCGCGAGGCAAGCTTCAGCGCACCAAACGCATTCTGTTCAACCAGAAACACGGTCAGGCCTTTTGTGCGGTTCAACTCGCGGATCGCATCGAAAATCTGCTTGATGATCAACGGCGCAAGGCCGAGCGACGGCTCATCCAGCAGCAGCAAACGCGGACGCGCCATCAGCGCGCGGGCGATGGACAGCATTTGCTGCTCGCCGCCCGAAAGCGTGCCGCCGCGCTGGCCGATGCGCTCTTTCAAACGCGGAAACAGGGTGAATACCTCTTCCACATCCTGATCATAGTATTTCAGATTATCGAGGCTCGCGCCCATCTGCAGATTTTCCTGCACCGTCATGCGCGCAAATATGCGGCGGCCTTCCGGCGACTGGGCAATGCGCAATCGGGCGATTTCATGCGTCGGCATCTTGGATATGTCCATGCCGCCAAATGTGATCGAGCCACTGCGCGCCTGCGGACTGCCGCAGATGGTCATCATCAGCGTTGATTTGCCCGCACCGTTGGCACCGATCAGCGTGACGATTTCGCCGTCATTCACGTCAATATCAACGTTCCTGAGCGCCTGGATATTGCCGTAAAAAGTCTCAACGCCGCGAACTTTCAAGAGTGGTTCCTGCAAGTGCGGTTCTTGTGTCGCAACTGCCGACATTATTTTTCACCTCCGCGCAACGGCTTCCCGCCCTTGGCGAGGTTTTTCGCCTGGCCTACCCAGTCCTCGCGGGCGATGCGCCCGTCAAACTCAAGGTATTTCTCGACACTGACAATGTCAGCCTTCTTCCAGCCCGCGATCTGCGCAAACTTCGTCACGCCATGCGCCCGCAATTTGGCGTCATTGACCGGGCCGATGCCCTTGATGAGTTTCAGATCATCCGGCTTGGCTGCCACAGCTTTGGCAGGCATGGGTTTGGTTTTGGATGCGACCTTCCCGGCAGCCGCTTTTGCCGCCGCCGGTTTTGCAACCGGCCTTGCCGCAACAGCCTCGGCCGCTGCTGGCTTGGCAGCAGTAGCTTTTGAAGGCGCAGCCTTGGGTGAAACAGTTTTGACATCAGCCTTGGCAGGTTCTGTTTTGACGGAAGCCTTGGAAGGCGTCCTCGCAGCGGATGCCTTCGCCTGAACCTTGTTAACGGGCTTTGTTTCTTCCGCCTTCGCCGCCGGTTGCTTTGCCGTCGAAACCTTTGCCTTGGCGGGCGCAGGGGCAGACATGATCGCAGCCGGTTTGGCGGAAGCCGCTGCGGGTTTCGCTTTTGCTGCGGCGGGTTTGCTTTCTTTTGCAGCAGGCGCCGCTGCCTTGGCGCCGGCCGGCGCTTTTGCAGAAACCCTGTTGGCGCGCGATGCGCCCGGCGAAACCTTCACCATTTCACCGCCGGAAGAATGACCGATGGTCTGATCAATCGGGCCGGCCATCATCGAGGAAGAATTGTGCGGTGCATGTGACGCGTCAGGCTCGGCGTCAAAGCCGTGCAGGGTCTGCTCGATTGCGCTGACTTCGCTCAACACTTCGCCAACCTCGTCATCATCCACGCCGAGATAGGCTGCGATGACCTTCGGATCAGACTTCACATGCTCCGGATTGCCGTCGGAAATCTTGGTGCCATATTCAAGCACCACGACGTGGTCGGAGATTTCCATGACCACCGACATGTCATGCTCGATGAGCAGGATCGACGTTCCGGTCTCTTTAGGAATGGCAGTCAGGAGATTGTTCAGCTCCGCAGACTCGCGCGGATTGAGGCCGGCGGCCGGCTCGTCGAGGCACAGCAGTTCCGGCTCCGTGCACATCGCGCGGGCAATTTCCATCCGCCGCTGCGCGCCGTACGGCAAGTCGCCAGCGGGACGGTCGGCGCGGTCGGTCAGACCAATGCGGTCAAGCCAATAACGCGCCTTGTCGACCGACGCCTTCGAAGCCTGATTGTAAGATGGGAGGCCAAAAAGTCCCTTGATGGAATAGCCGGACGCCTTCATCAGCGCATTGTGCTGGGCAACCAGAAGGTTTTCCAAAAGCGTCAGTCCCGAGAACAACCGGATGTTCTGGAACGTGCGCGCGACCTTGGCCTGGCGGTTGACAATAAAATCCGGCATGCGCTCAAGGAGATAGGTTTCCCCGTTCTTGCGCTTGAGCGTCATCATGCCTTCAGTCGGCTTGTAGAAGCCGGTGATGCAGTTGAACACTGTCGTCTTGCCGGCACCATTGGGGCCGATGAGCGCGGTGATTTCGCCGCGCCGAACTTCAAACGACAGGTCATTGACGGCAACAAGCCCGCCAAACTTCATCGACAGATGATCGACCTTCAGGATCGGATCAGACATTTGCGTGGAACCCGGGGCCATCAGCCGTGCCCTTCCTTGGAAAATTCACCGGAGATTGCCCTGTGATCGGCATGCAGGAACGCTGTCGGTTCCCGTGTGCCGACAAAGCCGCGCGGCTTGTAGAGCATGACCACCACCATCGCGAGGCCGAAAATCAGCATGCGGTAAAGCTCGGGAGTGAAATTCTCCCCAAATATCCTCTTGAGGAACCCGATCTCACGGAGCAATTCTGTGCCGCCGACCATGACAATTGCCGCGATGGCAATGCCGGTCAACGATCCCATGCCGCCGAGAACAACAATGGCAAGGATGATAGCCGATTCAAGGAACACAAAGCTTTCCGGCGACACAAACCCCTGACGCACAGCAAAGAAGGCACCGGCAAGACCGCCGAAACCCGCGCCAATGGCAAAGGCCGTCAGCTTTGTGGTCGTTGTGTTGATGCCAAGTGACCGGCAGGCGATTTCATCCTCGCGCAGCGCCTCCCATGCGCGCCCGATCGGCAGGCGGCGTAGGCGGATTGTCACAAACGCAGTCAGCATGGCAAGCGCCAGGATAAGATAGTAGAGGAAAATCTTGTAATAGGCCGACGAGGGCGCAAGGCCGAACATGGCGGCAAAGCCCGTTGGCGTGGCGTTAAACTGGATACCGAACAGGGTCGCCTTGGCGATGCCCGAAATGCCGAAGGTTCCCTTCGTGACAGCTGTCCAGTTGATCAGCACCAGACGGATGATCTCGCCGAACGCCAAGGTGACGATGGCCAGATAATCCCCTCGAAGCCTGAGCACCGGAAAGCCGAGGATGACGCCCCAGAACGCGGCAAGAATGCCGGCAAGAGGCAACAGAACCCAGAAGGAAAGGCCGAAATTGCTTGACAGCAAGGCGTAGGAATAAGCGCCGACCGCGTAGAAAGCGACATAACCCAAATCGAGCAAACCAGCGAGGCCGACAACGATGTTGAGGCCCCAAGCCAGCATCACGTAGATCAGGATCTGGATGCCGAAATTATCGACCCACTTGAGCGAGCCCTGCACACCGGTCAGCAGCAGAATGACCGGCGGATACAGCAAAAGCGCAGCAAGCGCGATCTTGTTGAAATTCTTCTTGAACCAGGTCTGCTCGCCAGTGTCGACAACCTTGACTGCGGCCTTTGCAGCCTTCCGCTCAGCCATGGCCGGCTGAATCCACGCCGACAGCAGGAAACGCCCGCCTGCGGCCAGCAACACCAAAATGGTGAACAGACCCCAGCGCTGGAGAAGAATAAGCTCGTTGCGGATGTTCTGGTCGGTCTTGAAACCGATCAGCAGCACAAACAGGCCCGCTGCGATCACACCAGTGAAAACAGCGTCCTTGAGCGCACGCGACATGCGGCTTTCAGACCCGGCTGAATTTGATGGAACGGTCATGAGGTTACACCTTTTCCACTTCAGGACGGCCAAGCAGCCCGGACGGCATGAAGATCAGCACGATGGCGAGGATCGAGAAGGCGGCGACATCCTTGTAGTCGATCGAGAAGTACGCAGACCAAAGAGCTTCGATCAGACCAATCAACAGTCCGCCGACCACCGCGCCCGGCAGCGAGCCGATGCCGCCAAGCACGGCCGCGGTAAAGGCCTTGACGCCCGGCACGAAACCGTCGGTGAAGACAATCACGCCATAGTATGAAAGGTAAAGCGTACCGGCGACCGCGGCGAGCGCAGCGCCCATGATGAAGGTGATCGAGATTGTCTTGTCAACGTCCACGCCAAGCAGCGCAGCCATCTTGCGGTCTTGTTCGCAGGAGCGCTGGGCGCGCCCGAGCGGCGTCTTGTTGACGATGTACCAGAAGGCGTAGAGCAAAACGGCGGTGACGATGACGATCAAAATCTGCTTGAGCGAGATAATCACATTGCTGCCAAAAAGCTGATAATTGCCCGATACAAGAGCCGGGATCGGCTTGTTGCGCGGACCCTGCACGACCTGAATGAAGTTAGACAGCGCAATCGACATGCCGATCGCTGTAATCAGCGGCGCAAGCCGGAACGAGCCGCGCAAGGGCCGGTACGCGACCCGCTCAATCGACCAGTTCCACAGCGACGTGAGCAGCATCGCGACAATCATCATCAGGATGAGCGCGACAGCCACCGGCACGCCGACAAAGAACGTCGTCAGGATCAGATAAGTGATGAGCGCCATGAAAGCGCCGACCATGTAAATGTCACCATGAGCAAAATTGATCATGCCGATGATGCCGTAAACCATCGTGTAGCCGATGGCGATGAGGCCATAAATTGACCCCAGAGTGATCCCATTGATCACTTGCTGGACAAAATATTCCATGCGCTCCCGTTACCCCCGGTTGGCCGGTCTTGTGCCAGCTTCATAACCCGTTTCGTAACAACTAACCTGACCGGAATGGAAAGCAACAAATTTTTGACACAAACCGGCAATTTGACTCTGCGTCATCAGGTATTCAGTGAAAATCGCCAATGCAGCGCTGATTGGCAACATAAATCCCCAATCCACTGGTAAATTCACCGCATTTCCAAACTTTCCAAGGTTGAAAATTGCGCTTCAGCCTCTTAGCGGACAGTGAATCCGTGGTGAAACGGGTCTCGGTCGTCAATGAAGATCGTATTGTAGCCGGTCATCCGCGCCCATCCGCCGATGGAAGGGATCATCGCCCTGAACGGTCCGACGCTTGTTTCGGCTTCAACCCTGCCCTTGAACAGCGAGCCGATAATTGACTCGTGCACGAAATCATTGCCCACTTTAAGGTCGCCACGCGCGAACAGCTGCGCCATGCGCGATGACGTGCCGGTGCCGCAGGGCGAACGGTCAATCGCCTTCTCGCCGTAGAACACGGCATTGCGTGCGTCGGCTTCAGGATGGTGCGGCTTGCCGGTCCACAGCATGTGTGTGAGCCGGTTGATCGCCGGATTTTCCGGATGCTCGAATGTATAGAGTTCGTTCAAGCGTTCGCGCAGGATCGGGCTCCACTTGATGAAGTCAAGCGCGGTGTGATCCTCCATGTCGCGGAAGTTTTCCTGGGGTTCGACGATGGCGTAAAAATTGCCGCCATATGCGACATCGACCTTGAGCGGACCAAGATCCGGACATTCAACTTCCAGCCCGGTTTTGTAGAGAAACGACGGCACATTGGTGATGCGCACTTCTTCCACATACTCGCCGTTCATCGTGTATTCGGCTGTTACCAGACCCGCAGGCGTATCAAGCCGCAGGATGCCGGGCGTCTTGGCGCGCACCAGTCCGTTTTCCAGCGCCATCGTCACGGTGCCGATGGTGCCGTGTCCGCACATCGGCAGGCACCCGGACGTCTCGATGAACAGGATGCCAATGTCGCA
>JANPGC010000231.1:0-3257 GCA_031423755.1 Phyllobacteriaceae bacterium
CCTTATCAAAAAACTTGAAAAGCAGTTCGGTTTCGACAGACCGGCGCATGAGCGCTTCTTCAAAATGCTGTGGAACTATGCCCGGTTTGACTTCGGCGACAGCTTCTTCCGCGGTGGCACGGTGATTGATCTCATCCTGCAAAAGATGCCGGTGTCGATCACGCTTGGTCTGTGGATCACACTGATTTCCTACATCATTTCGGTGCCGCTCGGCATCGCCAAAGCCTTGCGCGATGGCTCACGGTTTGATGTTTGGACCAGCGCTGTTGTCATTGTCGGCTATGCCATTCCCGGCTTTCTGTTCGGCATATTGCTCATAGTGCTGTTTGCCGGCGGCTCGTTCTGGGATTGGTTCCCGTTGCGCGGGCTGTGGTCGGAAAACTGGGACCAGCTCAGCGCATGGGGCAAGGTCAAGGACTATGCCTGGCATGTGACGCTGCCGCTACTCGCGATGGTGATGTCGGCCTTTGCGACCACGACGCTTTTGACCAAGAACTCGTTCCTTGACGAGATCAAGAAACAGTATGTCGTCACCGCCCGCGCCAAGGGCCTCACCGAGCGCAAAGTGCTCTACGGCCACGTATTCCGCAACGCCATGCTGATCCTGATCGCCGGGTTCCCGGCGGCGTTCATCTCGGCGTTTTTCACCGGCTCGATCCTGATCGAAAACATCTTCTCCCTCGACGGGCTTGGCCTCCTCGGCTTTGAATCGGTGCTGCGCCGCGACTATCCGGTGGTGTTCGGCACGCTCTACATCTACTCGCTGATGGGTCTGGTGGTCGGGCTGTTGTCCGACATGATCTACACTTGGATTGATCCGCGCATTGATTTTGAGCGGAGAGACGTATGAGCCCGCTCAACCAGCGCCGCTGGCAGAATTTCAAGGCCAACCGGCGCGGCTTCTGGTCGCTGTGGTTGTTCCTGGCGATCTTCGGCCTGACGCTGTGCGCCGAATTCATCGCCAATGACCGGCCTATCCTTGCCAGCTACAAGGGCGAACTCCTGATGCCGGTGTTTGTCGATTATCCGGAGGAAAAATTCGGCGGCTTTTTTGCCGTCACCGATTTCCGTGATCCGGTGATCCAAGACGAGATTGACGCCAACGGCTGGACGCTTTGGCCGCCGATCCGTTACTCTTATCGCACCGTCAACAATGAGATGCCGGGCTCCGCCCCGACCAAGCCGTCGTTCCTCTATGACCGCAAGACGCTGTGCGAGCGCTATGTCAACGGCGTCGATGATCCCAACTGCCGTCTCGGCAACTTCAACTGGCTCGGCACCGACGACCAAGGCCGTGACTTGCTGGCACGCATCATCTACGGCTTCCGCATCTCGGTGCTGTTCGGACTGTTGCTGACACTCGGCTCGGCGGTCATCGGCGTTGGTGCGGGTGCCGTGCAAGGCTACTTTGGCGGCTGGACGGACCTCTTGATGCAGCGCTTCATCGAAATCTGGACCTCGCTGCCCCTCCTCTACCTCTTGATGATCGTCGCCTCGATCCTGCCACCCGGCTTCTTCGTGCTGCTCACGATCATGCTCCTGTTCTCATGGTCGGCCTTCGTCGGCATCGTTCGCGCGGAATTCCTGAGGGCGCGCAATTTCGAATATGTCAACGCCGCCCGCGCGCTCGGCGTCGGCAATGCCACCATCATGTGGCGGCACCTTTTGCCCAACGCCATGGTGGCGACACTGACCTTCCTGCCGTTCATCCTCAACGGCGCGATCACCACGCTGACCTCGCTCGATTTCCTCGGCTTCGGCCTGCCACCCGGCTCCGCCTCGCTTGGCGAGGTGCTGAAGCAGGGCAAGAGCAACATCCAGGCCCCATGGATCGGCATCACCGGCTTCCTCACCATGTCGCTCATGCTCTCGCTCCTGGTGTTCATCGGCGAAGCCGTGCGCGACGCGTTTGATCCTCGGAAAGCGTTCAAATGATCGGCAAGGTGTGGTATGCGCACGATGACGGGTTTGGCTTGCCGATTTTAGATCAGGAGCACAGTGATGGGCCGTATTGAACTCAAACATTATCCTGCATCAAAACTGCCGGATGAACTTCGTGGGGAAATCGCACTGAATTCTCTTGTCACCGTGACGGTTGAAGAAACGGATAAGACCACAACACCGCTCAGTGGCAAGCAGTTGCGCGATTTTCTGACAAGCGTCCGTTCACGTCAGGCAACTCTGCAACCCGGCGAAGGTGTCGAGCGCATACGAAAGCTGCGTGATGAGTGGGATGATTGAGTGTGGAGGACAATCGGATTTACTTCGACACAAACATCTTCATCGAAATGATCGAGGAAATTGGCAGTGAAACCGGTCTACTGCTCATTGACCTGTTTAGCGCCAATGACGGCACTCTGCCTGCATCGATTTTTACGAGCGAACTTACGCTCGCCGAATTGCTGACTGGCCCGTACAAAACAAACAATCAGGAGCTGATCAACACCTACGATGACATCCTGACGCCGGGGGGCAATGTGGAAATATGCCCCGTAAACAGGATGATACTTTGGCAGTCGGCAGTGTTCCGTTCGGCAAATTCCAGCATAAAGCTGCCAGATGCAATTCACGTTACCACGGCGGTAGCCCTTGGCTGCACGCATTTTATGACTTCGGACAAAGGGATTTCAGGTCCATTCAAATATCATGACCAACTCGATAAACCAGGTGGCAAGATTTCGCTTCAGGTTGTAAGCCCGACACCAAATTTGATTAAGAGATTGATTTTTGAAAGCAAAAATGACTGAGCCCCTCCTCTCCGTCCGCGACCTCTCCGTCGCCTTCACCCAAGGCGGGAAAACATCCACTGCCGTTGACCACATCTCGTTCGACATCATGCCGGGCGAAACCGTGGCGCTTGTCGGCGAATCCGGCTCAGGCAAATCCGTCACCGCGCTCTCGGTGCTGAAGCTCCTCGCCTATCCCGCCGCCAGCCATCCAAGCGGTCAGATTCAGTTCAACGGCAAGGACTTGTTGTCGGCGAGCGAATCCGAGCTTCGCGCCGTGCGCGGCAATGATGTCACGATGATTTTCCAGGAGCCGATGACGTCGCTCAACCCGCTGCATGTCATCGAGGACCAGATCGGCGAAGTGCTGAAGCTGCATCAGGGCATGAGCAACAGCGCGGCCAAGGCGCGGACCTTGGAGCTTCTCCAACAGGTCGGCATCCGCGAGGCGGAAAAGCGCCTCAAGGCCTATCCGCATCAACTCTCCGGCGGGCAGCGCCAACGCGTCATGATCGCGATGGCGCTCGCCAA
>JANPGC010000232.1:0-4968 GCA_031423755.1 Phyllobacteriaceae bacterium
GTGCCGAGGCCATCCTTCTGCGCAAGCACGATGTCCGTCAGGTTCAGCGAACCGACGCAGAGCAGCACAGTCACGATGACGAAGCCGATGGAGACTTCATACGACACCATCTGCGCGGCGGAGCGCAGTGCGCCGAGGAACGGATATTTCGAGTTGGAAGCCCAGCCGCCCATGATGACGCCGTAGACTTCGAGCGAGGAGATGGCGAACACGTAGAGAATGCCGACATTGACCGTGGCAATTGCCCAGCCTTCCGAGACCGGAATTACCGCCCACGCGGCCATCGACAAAACGGCAGCGACCAGCGGGGCGAGCAGGAACACGCCCTTGTTGGCGCCTGCAGGAATGATCGGCTCCTTGAACACGAACTTCAACAGATCCGCAAACGACTGCAACAGGCCAAACGGCCCGACAACATTCGGCCCCCGGCGCAGCTGCACAGCCGCCCAGATCTTGCGGTCTGCAAGCAGGATGAACGCCACGAAAATCAAGAGCGCGACCAGCAACAGCACGGACTTGCCAAGGATGATCAGCCCGGGGATCAGATAGGTTGCAACCATGTCGTCCATCAATTCAATCCCTCGCCCGTTCTCTGCCGGGTCATTCTGCGGCCTGCCGGAACCCGCTGATCGCGAGTGCCGAACATTCGGCCATGACCGCCGACGCGCGGGCGATCGGGTTGGTCAGGTAAAAGTCGGTGACAGCGCCCTTGAACGGTGCCTTGGTGATTTTGCCGCCTGGCTTTGCCGCATTGGCCACATCGTCCGGCGACCCGGCCTTGACTGTGCCGATGGCCGCGAGGTGCGGATACTCGGCATAAAGCGCAGCGCGGAGTTGGCCAAGCGAATCGAACGGCAGCTTCTTACCCAGCACGTCGGACAGCGCCCGCAAGATCGCCCAGTCTTCCTTGGCGTCGCCGGGTGCAAACCCTGCGCGAGTCGTCATCTGCACACGGCCTTCGGTGTTGACATAGGTGCCGGATTTTTCAGTGTAGGCCGAGCCCGGCAAAATCACATCGGCGATGTGCGCGCCATTGTCGCCGTGTGTGCCCATGTAGACGACGAATGTTCCATTAGCCTTCGCTGCGGCCAATTCATCGGCCCCTGCAAGGAAGACAACATCCATCGCTGACAGCATTTCAGAGGCAGGTTTGCCGCCCTTGCCCGGTACAAAGCCAATATCGAGCGCGCCGACGCGGCCGGCCGCTGTGTGCAGGACGGCAAAGCCGTTCCAGTCAGACGTGACGGCCTTGACCTTCGTTGCCAGCTTGGCGGCAAGGCCAAGCACAGCTGCGCCATCGGCGCGTGCGAGCGCGCCTTGCCCGACGATGATCAGCGGACGTTCCGCTTTTTCGAGCGCAGCGAAGAATTTGCCCTTGCCGTCGGCCAATTCCTGCAGCGTTTCCGCGCCTGCGCCGAGCAGCGCGTAATCATAGCGCATCTCGCCGCCTTCGCCGATCACGCCGATTGGCATGCCGTTGGCGCGCCAAGCCTTGCGGATGCGGGCGTTGAGGACTGCGGCTTCAACACGCGGGTTCGAGCCAATCAGCAGCACCGCGTCGGCATTCTCAATGCCTTCGATGCCTGTGTTGAAAATATAGGAGCCACGGCCAAGTGACGGGTCGAGCGCCGCGCCGTCCTGACGGCAGTCAATGTTTGCCGAGCCGAGCGCGGTCATCAGTTTCTTGAGTGCGTAGAGCTCTTCAACCGCCGCCAAATCACCGGCAATTGCGCCAATCTTGTCGCCGGAAGTCTTGGCAACAGCCTTGGCAATCGCATCAAACGCCTCGGCCCACGATGCTGGCTGCAGCTTGCCGCCCTTGCGCACGTACGGCTTGTCGAGGCGTTGGGTGCGCAGGCCGTCGGCGATGAAGCGCGTCTTGTCGGAAATCCATTCCTCATTGACCTGTTCATTGACACGCGGCAGCACGCGCATGACCTCGCGGCCACGCGCGTCGACGCGGATGGCGCAGCCAACCGCGTCCATGACGTCAATGGATTCAGTCTTGCTCAACTCCCATGGCCGGGCCTGAAATGCAGTCGGTTTGGCGGTCAGTGCGCCGACCGGGCAAAGGTCGATCACATTGCCCTGCAGCTCGGATGTCATCGCCTGTTCGAGATAGGTGGTGATTTCCGCGTCCTCGCCGCGCCCTGTCAGGCCCAGCTCGGTGATGCCGCCGACTTCCGTGGTGAAACGGACACAGCGCGTGCAGTGGATGCAGCGCGTCATCACGGTCTTGACCAGCGGGCCGATGTATTTGTCTTCGACCGCGCGCTTGTTTTCCTGATAGCGCGTGCCATCGGTGCCAAACGCCATCGCCTGATCCTGCAGATCGCACTCGCCGCCCTGATCGCAGATCGGGCAATCGAGCGGATGGTTGATCAGCAAAAACTCCATCACGCCTTCGCGGGCCTTCTTGACCATCGGCGTGTTGGTGAACATCTCCGGCGCTTCGCCGTTCGGGCCGGGCCGCAAATCGCGCACGCCGACAGCGCATGAAGCCTGCGGCTTGGGCGGCCCGCCCTTCACTTCCACCAGGCACATGCGGCAGTTGCCGGCGACCGACAGCCGCTCATGGAAGCAAAAGCGCGGCACCGCCGCGCCAGCAGCTTCAGCGGCCTGCAACAGCGTGTAGTGATCGGGAACCTCGATCTCTTTGCCGTCTACCTTGAGCTTTGCCATATCCGGTCCCTACCCGCACTTCGCCTGCTGCCACAATTTGACATGGGGCAGATGGCCCCAGCCAAAGGCATGATCGCTGTTGCCGTGTCTATTTAAATAATCAAGCCGTTCCCTGGCTTCCTCAAGCGACGGGGCGTGCCCTTCCTCGACATGCCACATCACGAAACTTTCCATTTTCATGGCTGAAAACCATGCGGCGCGCTTGGCGTAAATCTGCCGGTGCGCCGTGTTCCAGACGAAATGCTCGAGCGCCAGCGCATCGCGCCAGACGCTCATGTTTACGATCACCATCGGGTCAGGGAACGCCTTGATCGCCGTCGCATTGCCGCTCTCGTCCTTGAACCGCCAGACAAAGCCATCAGTCCGCTCGGCCAAGGCGTTGATCCGGTCAAGATTGCTCACGAATTCGCCAACCCGCGGATCATCAATCGGGTGGGTCAAACGGGCAATGTTGAGCTCAGCGAGATGCATCGTCATGCCCCTGCCAGTCTTGATGCCTGGCCAACCCAGTCATCGCGTTGGATGCGGCCGTTCAGGTTCAGATCGGCGTCCAGCTTCGATGCCTGATCGCCGCTGAGCGCTGCAATCTGGGCAAAAGACGTGATGCCCTTGCGGACCAGCATCTGTTCCAGCTTGGGACCAATGCCGGAGATCAGCTTGAGGTCGTTGACAGCGGCTGGCGCTGATGGCTGTGTCGCCGAAGTCGCAGGCTTTGGTGCTTCCACCTGTGCCGCAACGGGTTTGACAGCGGGAGTTGCGGCTACATCTGCCTTCTTGCCTTCAGCCTTCGCAGGCTCAGCAACGGTTGGCACAACTTTCAGCGGCGCGCGGGCTTCCGGCTTGGCAGCGGGCGGTGCGGCCTTCGCGGTGTCGGAAGCATGCGCCTTCGCCCGCGACGACACCATCGATTGCGTCGCCGCTTCCATGATCTTGGTCGTCGCTGCAAAGCCGGCGACTGACAGCTTCACCCCTGCCGAAATCCATTCGGCATAGAGCTTGGCAACCGCGTCCTGGCTGTGCTTGTCAACGGCCATCGTTCTACTCCGCTGCCACGAGCATCGGCTCGGCCCGATGGGCGTTGCGTGAGAATTCGTCGATGCGACGTTCGATTTCCGGGCGGAAATGACGAATGAGCCCTTGGATCGGCCAAGCCGCCGCGTCGCCCAAGGCGCAGATCGTGTGGCCTTCGACCTGCTTGGTCACGTCCAGCAGCATGTCGATTTCGCGCTTGTGCGCTTCGCCCTTTACCAATCGCTCCATGATGCGCCACATCCACCCCGTTCCTTCGCGGCACGGCGTGCACTGGCCGCAGCTTTCGTGCTTGTAGAAGTAGGCAAGGCGGGCAATCGCTTTGACGATGTCGGTTGACTTGTCCATGACGATGACAGCCGCCGTGCCAAGTCCGGAGCCGAGCGCGCGAAGGCCGTCGAAATCCATCGGGGCGTCAATGATTTGCTCCGCAGGCACCATCGGCACGGATGCGCCGCCGGGGATGACCGCCAAGAGATTGTCCCAGCCGCCGCGAATGCCGCCACAATGCGTATCGACCAGTTCGCGGAACGTCAGGCCCATCACTTCTTCGACCGTGCACGGCGTGTTCACATGGCCGGAGACGCAGAACAGCTTGGTGCCGACATTGTTCGGGCGGCCGAAGGACGAGAACCAGCCCGCGCCACGACGCAGAATGGTCGGTGCCACGGCGATGGATTCGACATTGTTGACCGTTGTCGGGCAGCCGTAGAGGCCCATATTGGCCGGAAATGGGGGTTTAAGGCGCGGCTGGCCCTTTTTGCCTTCGAGGCTTTCCAGCAGCGCAGTTTCCTCGCCGCAGATGTAGGCGCCGGCGCCATGATGCACAAACACATCAAAGTCCCAGCCGTTGACGTTGTTTTTGCCAAGCAATTTGGCATCGTAGGCTTCGTCAATGGCGCGCTGCAGCGCCTCGCGCTCGCGAATATATTCGCCGCGCACATATATGTAGGCGGCATTGGCGCCCATGGCGAAACCGGCGATCAGGCAGCCTTCGACCAGCGTGTGCGGATCATGCCGCATGATGTCGCGGTCTTTGCACGTACCCGGCTCGGACTCGTCGGCATTGACCACCAGATAGTGAGGGCGGCCATCGGAAACCTTCGGCATGAACGACCATTTGAGGCCGGTCGGGAACCCTGCCCCGCCGCGGCCGCGCAGGCCGGATGCCTTCATCTCATTGACGATCCAGTCGCGGCCCTTGGCGATCAGGCCCTTGGTGCCATCCCAATGCCCACGCGACATGGCACCGGCCAG
>JANPGC010000233.1:0-6437 GCA_031423755.1 Phyllobacteriaceae bacterium
CCGCGACAAACTGGTTGTCGGGATCATCGTAGAGCTTCAGCGGCGAGCCAATTTGCTCGATCAGCCCTTCTCGCAGAACAACAATCTTGTCTGCAAGCGTCATTGCTTCGACCTGATCATGCGTCACATAAATGATCGTCGACTGCAGTTCCTTGTGCAGCCGGGCGATTTCGATGCGCATTTGCACGCGCAGCTCGGCGTCAAGGTTGGACAGGGGCTCATCAAACAGGAACACCTCTGGATGGCGCACAATGGCACGGCCTATGGCAACGCGCTGTCGCTGGCCGCCGGACAGGTCTTTCGGCTTGCGGTCCATCAGCTTTTCAAGTTCAAGAATTTTGGCCGCCTCTGCCACGCGCTTTGCGATGTTCTCCGTGCTCTCGCCGGCATACTTCAGCGCAAAGCCCATGTTCTCGCGAACTGTCATGTGCGGATAGAGCGCGTAGGTTTGAAACACCATCGCTATGCCGCGCTTAGAAGCATCGACGTCGTTCATCCGCGTATCGCCAATGATGAGGTCCCCGCCGGTGATGTCCTCAAGGCCGGCGATCATTCTCAGAAGTGTTGACTTCCCGCAGCCCGAAGGGCCGACAAAGACAACAAACTCCTTTGGCTCGACCACGAGGTCAACGCCCTTGATCACGGCATGCGCGCCGTAGGATTTGCGCAGTCCGGTCAGTTTCAAACCACTCATGGCCTCGGCCCTTTCAGCTTGCGGTCAGCGTGACAGCAGCGCTGCCCAGCCGGTCGTGAGAGACGTTTACGGTAATCTCGCCCAATCCGGACGCCTGCAGCCAGACACCCGTTGAGCCGGCGCGAATGGGGACTGTTGCAGGGCCAATGCGGCGGGCAGGGCCGGTGATGGCAATGGTCACGGGTTCGGGGAAGAAGGGAAGCTTGTTGCCGACCTGATCCAGCACACGAACCATGATGCGCACCGCATCATGGCGACCGATTTGCGAGGCGTCGGGAACAATTTGCAATGTCGTCGGCAGTGCATTGTCCGCATAGTGGCGAGTGGCAACAGCCTTGCCCTTGATGTAGCCGGTGACTTCGGCCTTCTCCCATTTCATCCCCCAAAGGCCCAGCTCATCGGCAGTGAAATGGCGCTGATCGAGCACGACTGGCGGATGAGGGAGGTGGGGATAGCGCTCAAAGTCGGGGCCGACGCGCTTGGCTGGATGATTGCCGTACTTCAGTTCCACCTCATCACAGTTGGTCAGTATGATCAGCGGCAGCGCGCCGCCGATGTTGCGCTCGCCCCGCGCCCAGAAAGTGACAGGTTCCAGCACAACGCCCTCTTCAGGCCCTCCCTGCGAGGCATAGGCATGGGCGGCGAATTTCGGCTCGCGGTACATGTCCATGACACCATGGTGGCAAATCCTGTCGCCGGAGCCGAAATCCTTGTGCGTGTTGTAGTCAAAGGCGCACCAGCCGATGGCGCCCGCAATCTGCGGGTCGCCATACATTGCGTTGAGGACGTCGAGGTGACGGGTGACATGCTCGGCCTGGCGCTGTTCCTGGTCATGGGATTTGGTCGGATACATGTGCCCGCCAAACTCGGTGATCATGTACGGAACAATGCGCGAAAGTCCGGTGACCTCCTGCTGCGGGCGCAATGGCGTCCGGGGCCGGTTACCGCCCAGCTCCTCATTGCCAAGGATGAAGTCGTTCATGGTGTAAACGTCTTCAAGAAGTTCAGACTCCGTAATGTAGCGCACACCGCCGGTTGGACGTGTCGTGTCAAGTTCATGCGCGGCAGCATTGGTACGGACATAAAAGTCGTGACTGTCCTGGCTTTCATTGATGCGAACGCCCCATATGACGATCGAAGGGTGGTTCCAGTCGCGCGTGATCATGCGTTCAACATTCTTGACCGCCTCGTCCTGCCATTGCAGTCCGCCGATATGCTGCCAGCCGGGGATTTCCTCGAACACCAAAAGTCCAAGTTCGTCGCAGCGGTCGAGAAAATAATTCGACTGCGGATAGTGCGAAGTTCGAACCATATTCACGCGCAATTCGTGCTTCAAAATTTCCGCGTCCTTGACCTGTGCGGCCTTGCCGAGCGCGTAGCCGACATGCGGGAAAGACTGATGCCTGTTGAGGCCGCGCAGCTTGATGTGCTTGCCATTGAGATGAAAGCCGTTGGCGGTGAAGGCGATCTCCCGAAAGCCAAAGCGAGTGGATTGGGAATCTTGCCCCTCAGGAGATGTCAGCGTCAGCTTAAGTGTGTAAAGTGCAGGTGTTTCCGGCGACCAAAGAGCAACACCTTTGAGGCCGTCCATGGACAGTGAAACTTTGGTTGCCGAAATATCGGCATTCGTACTCGCCAGCACTTTGCCAGACCCGTCAAGAAGGTCTGCCTTAACGCTGCCGGATAGAGCAAGCCCTTGCGGGTTATTCAGCAGGACGTCGACTGAAATGCGTTTCTCCGACGCAAGAACGTCAGGCGTCTCAATCTTCACATTCGCGATGTGGAGGGCAGCGGCAGTTTCCAACCAGACTTCCCGGTATAGGCCCGCGTAAGTCAGATAGTCGATGACATTGCCAAAGGGCGGGATCTCCGGATTTTCTGAACCCTCAATGTCCACGCGTATGACGTGACGCCCCGGAGCAATCCCGGTCAGCCGCGCCTTGAAGGGTGTATATCCATCACGGTGCGAGGCGATTTCTGCTCCATCAAGATAAACCCGCGCATCGGCCATAGCGCCATCAAACTGCAGCCATATCTCTTGGTCTGACCAGGACGGATCAGTGCTGAAGGACTTCTCGTAGCTGAAACTTCGCTGATAAGAGGTCTCGTCGAAATACGAGAAGGGCAGTTCAACCGCAGTATGTGGCAAACGCACGCTTTCACGTCCATCAAACAGCCAGTCGTCGTTGAAATCAATTTTCGTGCGCATTGAATGCCCTATTTGACGCCGCCCAGCATGCCTTCGACAAAGCGGCGCTGGAGCAGGAAGAAAACCAGAATTGTTGGAAGCGTCGCCAAAACATTGGCCACCATGATAAGTCCGTAGTCCGGCGTATATGCAGTGGCGAGCGAGGCAACGACCAGCGTTATCGTCTTCATTTCATTGGTCTGCAGCACAATCAGCGGCCAGAGATAGGCGTTCCAGTTTGTCATGAACAGGATGATCATCGCCGCAGCAAAGGTCGAGCGCATCACGGGAATGTAGATGCGCAGAAATATCTGCCACTCCTTCAGCCCGTCCATGCGCGCCGCATCGCGAAGTTCAGACGGGAAGGCTTTGGTATTCTGACGGAAATAGAAAATCATGAAAATCGAGGCCACGCCGGGAAGCAGAATGGCGATGTAAGTGTTTATCAGGCCAGCGCCGGAAAACATGACGAACAGCGGGATCATCATGGCCGCAAATGGTACCGAGAGCAGCATCAAGAGCCCACCGAAAATGCGGTCGCGGTTTTTTGATTGGAACATCTCGAACCCGTACCCGGCGAGCGAAGACACGATCAACGTCAGAACTGTGCCCGCGATGGCGACGAAGAACGAGTTGAAGAAAACGCGCGGCACATCGACCAGTTCGAAGAACTTGGAGATATTGGCACCAAGCGCCGAGCCAAATGTGATCTTCCCGCCAGTGACATCCAGCGCAGTGTTGGTAGCCCCTACGATCATCCAATAGAACGGGAACACCGAAATGAACGCTGCAAGCCAAAGTGCACCGTTCATTGCGACGCGGGAGAGGAGCGATAAAAGCCTCATGTGCGCTTCTCCTTGGCAACTTGAAATTGCACCCAGGAGAGAATGCCCACAAGGATGACAATCACCCACGACACTGCGGCCGCGTAACCGAATGACGGCATGAACCTGAACGTGAGATTGTAGATGTAGAGCGACAGCGTCAGCGTCGAATCCGCCGGACTGCCGCCGACGCCTGCCGAGGCGGTGATGGTGTTGACCTCATCAAACAGCTGCAGCGTGCCAATCGTGGAGAGTACTGTGGTGAACAGGATCACTGGTTTCAGCATCGGCACGGTGATCCTGAAGAAGCGGGCATGCGCAGGCACACCGTCAATGCGGGCGGCCTCATAGATCGACGGGTCGATATTCTGCATGGCTGCCAGATAGAAGACCATATTATAACCGGTCCAGCGCCAAGTGATGGCCATGATAATCAGAACCTTGGCCCAGAACGGATCAATGAGCCAACCTATCGGCTGATCGATTATATGCAGCAACATCAACGTATCATTGACCACCCCGTCTGAGGCAAACATGGATTTGAACAGAACGGAATAGGCGACCAGCGACGTGACGCAGGGAAGAAAAATGGCTGTGCGCAAAATCGCGCGGCCGCGCAGTTTTGGGTTGTTCAGTGCTGCCGCGAACAGCAATGCCAACACGATCATGATCGGAACTTGAACGATCAGGAAGATCATCGTGTTGGAAAGAGCGTGCAGAAACACCGGGTCCTGGGTCAGCCGCTTGACGTTGGCCAAGCCACCGAAACTATGGTTCATCCCCTTTCCGGTCTGAAAGCTCATCCATAGCGACCAGAGGATCGGATAGGCCATGAAGATGCCCAGAAGAGCGAGTGCAGGCGCTACAAAGCCCCAACCCGTCAGGTTTCCGCTTGTTGCGGTGCGATTGCTTGACATTTCATCTCCCGTTTCAAGCTGCCTTGCGGGGATGGCGTTTCGGAATAAACCCCATCGCACTGGCCAAGCAGACGCAACGAAGGCGTTTGTTGGGCCGCGTCACGTCAATTTTGTGCTGGCTTTGCCGACGATCCCGCCGAACCATCGGTTCGGCGGGAACTTTCAATTTGGTATATGGTGTTACTGGATCTGCTGCGTGATCTGCGCATCAATGGCGGTGATTGCATCGTCGATTGAGCCACCGGCGACCAGTCCCGGCAATTGAGTGGTCACAGCGGCATCCGCCTCATTGGTGAAGATGCCATAGTTGACGCCGGGGATTTTCGACTGCCAATCAGAGAAATTCTTCCAGACAGCCTCACCGCCGAAATAGTCGTCGGCCGCAGAATAGGCCTCACCATCCCGGGCGGGGAGATAGGCAGTAAAGGCACCCTGATTTACCAGAATTTTCTGGTAGAAATCGACATCGCTTGCCCAGACTTTTTGCAGGAAGTCGATGGCCTTATCCTTGGCTGGTGCCGATGACAGCACGTACCAACTTGAACCACCGAGGTTCGTGGCATGGCCCGCGCCTTCGACATTTGCCAGTTTTGGCACGGGAGCGACGCCCCATTTGCCTGACATTTTGTTGCCCTTGATTCCGGCAGTCATCCAAACGCCGGTGAACACACCGGCGACATCACCGTTGTTGAACGCCCCGGTGTAATCGCCCCAGCCGGAGACCTGCTTGTAAAGGTCAGGCGTCTTCAGCATCTTAACGTAGGTTTCCAGCGCAGCCTTGAACACCGGATTGTCCTTGATGTTCGGCTTGCCATCTGGCGTGAAATACCACGAGCCGGCTGACTGCAGCATCATGCGCATTGCGCCGGCGTCATTGAGGTCGATGGAGAACATCGGCTTGCCGGTCTTGGCTTTGACAGCCAAACCGATATCAATCATTTGATCCCAGGTTACGTCCTGCAAATCGGCAGCCTTGTAACCTGCCTCGGCCAAAAGATCGGTTCTGTAGAAAAGTCCCGCGGCACCAGAATCGAACGGGAGCGAATAGGTCTTGTCGCCCACCGTCGCCAACGCGACCTTGTATGTGGCGAACTTGGAATAATCAATCTTGTCATTCAGCGGCTCAAACGCGCCGGGGAAAGACTGCAGGTATTTTTGCGCACCATAGTCTTCAATCAGGACGATGTCCGGAAGACCCTGTGTCGTGCCAGACGCCAGCTGAGTCTGCAGCTTCTGTTCAAGGTCGCCCTTGGCGAAGTCCACCACGGTAATCTTGGTATCAGGGTTTGCTGCCGTGTAACGGGTGATGGCTTCATTCATGGAACCGCCGTTGAACAACGGATCCCAGCACCAGACTGTGACGTCCGCAGCCCAAGCTGAGCTGAGGGCCATAAGGCTTATTCCGGCGGCCCAACCGGCCACATTCCGCAGGCGCGGAGTATTGATACGCATGTTTTCCTCCCATGTCGCAGGTGCGGTTTTTACCACTCCCTGGACGAAGGTTAGCGAATGGATTGGTACACGGCAACATTTTTAACATAGTTAGAAAAAATTATTTTGGCGGTTGAATCTGATTCATGCTGACTGCAGTCGGTGGTTCATTTCGACCGCTAGCACTCACGCAATTCAGTCGCCATCTGAGGCGGCGGTGCCTTCAGCGATCTCGAAATTGAAGAATTTCTGCAACGCAAGGGCGGCCGCGCCGCGCGGCCAGGAATCGTGGTGCCAGTCGAATATGATCTCCGGGCTGGACTTGAAGGCGAGTTCATCCATGCGTGCGGCCATCGGTGCACGCAGATGCTCGCCAAACCGTA
>JANPGC010000234.1:0-1708 GCA_031423755.1 Phyllobacteriaceae bacterium
GATTTCCCCACCCCGTTGCGGGGTGGGGTCTGGGTTGGGGGCGCGCAAGGCTTTGATCCTGCGCGATTTGCCCCGCCTGCCTGTGCAATCGATCGTCCAAACTTCGCGTTCTGGACGCCCCCACCCCTTGCCCCTCCCCTCGGGGGGGAGGGGTAAGACATGACCCGCCTCGAACGCCTGTTGCGACCGAAATCCATCGCCGTGCTCGGCTCCGGCTGGGCGGTCAATGTCATCGAACAATGCCGCAAGATGGGCTTCGGCGGGCCGGTCTGGCCGGTGCATCCGACGAAATCTGAGATTGGCGGCATCAAGGCCTATGCCTCGCTCAAGGACTTGCCCGGCGTGCCGGATGCCACGTTCATCGGCGTCAACCGCCATGCGACTATCGATGTGGTCGCTGAACTCAATGCGCTCGGCGCTGGCGGGGCGATTTGCTTTGCTTCCGGCTGGACGGAGGCGGGCGAACCGGAGTTGCAGGCCAGACTGATTGAGGCGGCTGGGGAGATGCCGATTCTCGGGCCGAATTGCTATGGCGTGATCAATTATTTGGATGGCGCACTTTTGTGGCCGGACCAGCATGGCGGCAAGCGGGTGGAAAAGGGCGTGGCGCTGTTGTCGCAATCGTCCAACATTGTCATCAACATGACGATGCAGAAGCGGGCGCTGCCTGTCGCCTATGTGGCGTGTCTCGGCAATGCGGCGGTGGTGGGGCTGGCGGAACTGGCGGGTGCGCTGCTGGCCGATGAGCGGGTCACGGCGATTGGCATGTATGTGGAAGGCATCGACGACGCTGCGGCGTTTGCTGAGCTTGCCGAAAACGCGCGCGCGTCAGGCAAGGGCATTGCTGTCATCAAGTCGGGCAAGACGAAGGCCTCGCGAGACGCGGCGCAATCACACACGGCATCGCTGGCTGGTGGCGGGGCGGCGTCATCGGCGTTCCTGCGCAAAGTGGGCGTGGCCGAGGTCAACTCTCCGGCAGAACTCATTGAAACACTGAAGATATTTCATGTCCATGGACCGCAGATCGGAACGCGCGTGTGCTCGCTTTCATGTTCGGGAGGCGAGGCGGGACTGGTGGCGGACCTTGCCGCGCCATTTGGCATTGACTTTGCCCCGCCGTCCGAAGCCACAAGCGAGCGGCTCGGCGAAATCCTCGGGCCGATTGTGACGATTTCAAATCCTCTGGATTATCACACGTTCATCTGGGGTGACGGGCCGCGCACGACAGACGTTTTTACGACGATGCTTTCGGGCTATGATGCGGGTATGTTTGTCATCGATCCGCCACGGCCGGACCGGTGCGATCCATCGTCGTTTCAGCCTGCGCTTGATGCCATCGTTTCGGCTGGAAACGCGACGGGAAAACCGGCGTTTCCGGTTGCGTCACTGGCGGAGAATTTTGACGAGGAGCGGGCGGTTGGGATGCTTGATCAAGGCGTCGTAACTTTGATGGGCGTGGAGACGGCGCTGGCGGCAATCAGGGCGGCGCAGACTCCAGGGGGTGAGATTGGTTGGAGGCCAGCCAAACCTGCAGGCGCGCGCGAGACGGTGCTTCTTTCAGAGGCTGAGGGCAAGGCGTTGCTTGTGAGGGCGGGCATTGCGGTGCCGCACGGCGTTTCCGCATTGACGCTCGAAGACCTCAAGGCCAAGGCGTCCGGATTGAGCGCGCCGCTCGCACTCAAAGGGCTGGGCTTTGCGCACAAGACTG
>JANPGC010000235.1:0-2927 GCA_031423755.1 Phyllobacteriaceae bacterium
GGCGCGCGGCAAGGCGCATCTATGGCGCACACACAAGAATCAGGATCATTCATCATTGCAAAGCGTATTGCGTTCACTGGCGGCTCGGGCAAGGCGGGGCGGCATGTGCTGCCCTGGCTCGCCAACAAGGGCTATGAGGTCTTCAACATTGACCTGACGCCGCTTGACCGGCCCGGCATCGCCAACATCAGCGCCGACATCACCGACTCAGGGCAAATGTTCAACGCGCTGTCGATGCATTCCAGCCTTGCCGATCTTGACGTGCCCGGCGGGCCGAAGCCGTTTGACGCGGTTATCCATTTTGCCGCCGTGCCACGCATTCTTTTGAAGCCAGACAATGAGACATTCCGCATCAATGTGATGGGCACCTACAATGTCATCGAAGCAGCGGTGAAGCTTGGCATCAAGAAAGTGATCGTCGCCTCGTCGGAAACCACTTATGGCGTCTGCTTTGCCGAAGGGCACCGCGATTTTCACCAATTCCCGTTGGATGAGGATTACGACGTCAACCCGATGGACAGCTACGGGCTTTCCAAAGTGGTCAATGAAAAGACCGCCCGTGCATTCGCCGAGCGCTCCGGCATCGACATTTACGCCTTGCGTATCGGCAATGTGATCGAACCGCACGAGTATGAGCTGTTTCCGGAATTCTTCGCCAAGCCGGAAATGCGCAAGCGCATCGCATGGTCCTATATTGACGCGCGCGACCTTGGCCAGATCTGCCATCTGTGCATCGAGAAGGATGGGCTCGGCTATCAGGTGTTCAACGCGGCCAATGATACGGTGTCATCGAACACGCCGTCGCGCGATCTCGCAAAGCGGTTTTTTCCGAATGTGCCGTTCACGCGCGAAATCGGCGAATTTGAAGGGCTGCTATCCAACCGCAAGATCCGCGACGTGTTGGGCTTCAAGGAAGAGCATGACTGGCGGCTTTATGTGGACTGAGGCATGAAGCCTGCGTTTGATGTGCCGCCGGAATGGCGGCTGGTTTTGCGTGACGTTTTGCATTCTGAACGCAGCCATGCGCTGGCCAAAATGCTTGCTGACAAGGAGAGCGCGGGCACGCCAATTTTCCCGCCAAATCTGCTCCGATTCCGCGCACTTGAGCTGGTTGCGACCGATGAGGTCAAAGTCGTGATTCTTGGCCAAGACCCCTATCATGGGGAAGATCAGGCGCATGGTCTTGCCTTTTCCGTGCAACCGGGCATCGCCATCCCACCATCGCTGCGCAACATCTTCAAGGAATTGAAACGCGACCTAGGCATTGAACCGCCTACACACGGTTGCCTCGAATCATGGGCCACACAAGGCGTGCTGTTGCTCAACACGGTGCTTAGCGTCGAAGAAGGCAAGGCTGGCTCGCATCAGGGGCTAGGCTGGGAGCAAATCACCGATGCGGTGATTGCCCATGTCGGCAAGCAACAATCGCCGGTGGTCTTTATGCTGTGGGGAAGTCACGCGCAAAAGAAGAAGCCGCTGATCGACGCGAAACGCCACCTCATTCTCGAAGCACCGCACCCATCGCCGCTGTCAGCGCATCGGGGATTTCTGGGTTGTGGCCATTTTGCGAAAGCGGATCAGTTCTTAAGGGAAAGCAGTTTGGGGCAGATTGACTGGCGGATCGAAGCATAAGCCCGCCTACGTTGCTCACGCAACTACAGCGCGGCAGCCTTCGCTAAAGCTTCGCCTCGTCGCGCCTTCGGCTTGCCGAGCCGTAGCTTTAGCGAAGGCTGGTGGAGCCAAGCGGGATCGAACCGCTGACCTCCTGCATGCCATGCAGGCGCTCTCCCAGCTGAGCTATGGCCCCATCCGTCAGACCGGTTTGGGTGTCCGGTCCGCATTCGGCCAAGGCAATTACCGCACTGGCCAGCGCGCGGGTCATAAAACCCGCCGCGCGCAAGATCAAGTGATATTTCCGGCGTCGTTTAGTTCACCGGGATTACCATCCGATTAAACTTCGTCTTCGCCTTCCGGCACGCCGCCCAGAATGTCGGCCATGTTGTCGTCGTCTTCTTCCTCTTCCTCGAGGAATGTGTCGTCGGCATCGTCATCGCCGAGGTCAACGTCATCATCGCCAAGATCCGGCAGATCATCGCCTTCAGCTTTTTCATCGGCGTCAGCGTCTTCAAGCGGCACAAATTCGACGGCGTCGACTGCTGTCGTTGCTTCGACATCCTCAACTTCGTCTTCTTCAATGCGTGCCTCGCGGCGGACCTGTTCAAAGGCCGTCAGCGGATAGGCGATGCCGGTGTAGGGGGATACGATCGGGTCTTTACCCAAATCATAGAATTTCTTGCCTGTTTCAGGGCAGGTGCGCTTGGTGCCAAGGTCGTTTTTTGCCACGGTTCAGCCTCATGTCTGAGAAATGTTGAAAGGGCGGCCAGCGACGGACTGTCACGTCAGCTGTTGTCCACCCGTGAAAAAATTCGCGCGTGCATACCGTCAAAACAACGCGTTTGTCAAAGACTAACCATTGCGGCGCGCGGTGAACGCTGCAAATGGCCTGTCCTGCACGGGAACGCAAGGGTGACGGTGTGAAAAACCTGTGTTAGAGCCGCTCGCAACACGTCCCGCATAGCTCAAGAGCCGCAATTTCATGTCGCATCAAGCCGCCGCCCGCCCTGCCATCGCCCGCCGCTCCGAAAATCTTAACGGCACAGTCTCCATTCCGGGCGACAAGTCGATTTCGCACCGCTCCTTCATGTTCGGCGGCCTTGCCTCCGGCGTTACGCGGATCACCGGACTGTTGGAAGGCGAAGATGTGATCAACACCGGCAAGGCGATGGCGGCGATGGGCGCGAAGATCGAGAAGAACGGCAAGGAATGGGTGATCCACGGCACCGGCAATGGCTGCCTGCTGCAGCCGGAAGCGCCGCTGGATTTCGGCAATGCCGGAACCGGCTCGCGCCTGACGATGGGGCTTGTTG